>DATLUX010000605.1:0-5737 GCA_035577805.1 Verrucomicrobiia bacterium | reverse complement strand
GGGAAAATGCTGTGGTGGTTCAGGCGGGCCGTCGCGATGGGTGACTATGATGCCCTTCTTGAACTGGCGAAATGTTACGAAAATGGGCGTGGTGTTGCCAAGGATCTGCTGCGAGCGAAACGTTGTTATCGTCGTCTGCTTTCCAGCAATTCGGTCACGGAATTTAGCCGAGAGCAGGCGACAAGGCGTCTATCCCGCCTCTGAGAAGCGAACGCAAAGAGCAATCCCAAGTTGGGAGAGGAGGCTTGCGAATCGGGCGAATATCGCTAGCCTTTATTCGGCCCAGCCCGTTTGAGAGACTCATGCATAGAATGGTGCTTCCAACTGCACGTGCCGGGGCACTCGTGCTGTCTTGTCTGGTTCTGCTCGGGTCACGTGCCATACGAGCCGATGACTTCCTCCCGCCGCGGGAGTTGCGCATTTTTTCTGAATCGGAAATACATTCTGCCCGCATCACTCCTGCAACCAACGGAGCCAAGCCGCTTTTAGTTGTTTTCTCGTGGAGCAGTTCGAATGGTTCTCAGGAGGTATGGCGCACGGAATTGAGTAACGCTGTTATGCCTATCGGAGCCTGGATTTCAGACGATGGACAGTCGGTCGTGACCGCTGATAACTGGAACCGGATGGGATATGGCGACGATGTTATCGCCATTTATGACAAGCGGGGCCAAGTGGCTCGATATTCGTTGGAGGAAGCCGCTCCACCAATCAGGACCGAATCAAAACTCGTGCGCACATTGGCTGTCCGAAAGGGTTACGGTGAAAAATTCTATGACACGCCTCTTGGGCGTTTCTGGCGGGACAATAGCATCGAATTTTTTCACGAGCTAAATGGGCAAGTGCATTTCTGCCTGTGGCTGGATTGGGACAATCGATGGCTCGCGTTCCAAATGAAGGACGGGCGAATCGTTGAAGTGACGCAGGATGAGTCAGAGCAGCTCAAGGCTGAGGGGCGAAGTCGAGTGGTGAAGAAAGCCAGGGTCGGTCTTGGTTCCCTCGCTGAGGTAGATTTTCTTGGTCGGTTGGGAATTGAGGAGGACCGCGCTCTGGTAATGCCTTGGTTAAACGATTCGGAATTTCGAACGAGCGACAGCCAGTATTTGTCTGCGGATCAACGAATGCTTACCTTCTACTTCACTGCAACGTCGGATAAACGGGAGGCCGCGAACAGGGTTCTTACTTACTGGGGCCGGACTAATAGTTTTTACAGCATTCTTTATGGAACTTCCTTGCCCCACCGCTTTCTTGGCACGCTGAAATGCGTCGCCGTTTTGCCAACGGTTCCGACGCGATATCAGGGAGGGCTCGTGCTTTATCTCATTCCAGAATCCATTTCCTCAAATGATTGGCGCTCAGTGCGCCCCGAGCACTACCTGATTGCCGATTTCAATCGGCCATTCGTTCGACCCTTTCGACCGGATCTAATGCAAGACGGCAAGTTGTCCCAATACCTTGATGTTGAAATACGGGGCGTAACTCCAGGCCGATATCACCTAAGGGCAATCTGGGCCAAGTCTCTGGACTACGCGAAAAGCAAATTTGACAAAGTTGTTTACGAACCACGGACCGGTGACTACGAGTCGGCCACCGGTCCAACCGTTTCCATTGAAAAAGGCGGCCTTAGCAAGGATGTAAGAATTGACTGCAACCACCTCGTCAACAGACAAGGCACACCGAACGCGGCGAAAGCGCCCCAGTCGGGTGCTCACGGCGGTAATGACAGGACGACGGGTGTGAAAGCAAAAGCAGTCCGATGAGAACGGCGCATCGACATCGCTCACTTACGATGAGAAATCTCTGGACCTCCAGTGGGTGTGTTGTAGTCGTGAGACTATTTGACCAGCCCCGTCCACATACGCCGAAGGCAACACCCAATGAGCGACACGCCTAAACCAAGACCAACGCCGAAGCCGTGCAAGCCACCGCCGCGACCACCCCGTCCCCCGGGGACTATTCCCGGCTCTGGGGATGATCCGAACTGGCCCAGGAAGGGGAAAATTGTTCGAATTTCACTGCCACCGAAGCCAGCTGGTAGTGCGATCAATATTGCTCCATCGGGCAGCCAAGGAGCCGACTGAATCCGGATGGTCATGCCGACGGCACTCGCTTCGCAGTCATGAACGACATCTTGCGACAGATATTTGGGCCGCGACGAAACGTGCGTGGCCCGCGTCTACGCAATGCCAAGGATGATGGAGCCTGGACGGAGTCGCTTGACTGGCAGACCAACGACTACGATTTCCATCAGCTGGTTCAGCGACTCTGTCATCGCCTGGATGCGCATTATCGATATGAGTTTGGTCTGCGTCTGGTGCAGTTGGCCGACATGGGGGAATTGACTTCGGCTGCACGGCGTGCTGCGTCTTGGTATCATCAGGCAGAGCATCGGTATCGCACGGTCGGTATCCATGAGTATCTGTATCGCGAACTGGATCGCTTGGTGAGCAAGCGGGCACGCCAAGTGTTCGACAGAAGACGGAAGGTGGCAAAAGATCTACTGCATCCACGAGACGTTCAACCGCTGCGAATGCGCTAAGCGGTATGCGCATCCCATTCACAGCCCCACAAATACCCGAGCTTGACGCCTTGCCTGTGGATCAACGCGCACTTGTTCTGGGAAACTATGCGCGTTCGACGCGCGCCCGTCGATGTGTCCGTTTCTTCCAGACCAGCATCCTTGTGGCTGCCGTTCTGTTTTGCATCGCTCTTACATCCCCCGGAACGGTTCGGGCGGCCTGCATGTTGGCCGGCGCTTTGTCCTTGGTTGGTGGAGTGGTGTACTATCGCGTGGCTGCCACCCGTGCCATTCGCACCATTCTCCGTAGCGGAGACTCGGATCTCGAAGATCATGGCGGCACCCCAAAAGCGTGACACCCACCCTGAGATACTCACACGGGCCTGGAGAGTTGGTGCAGGAGAGATCATGCGACGCTTTGTCCAAAAGATGCGGCCTTGTTCAGTCATGCGCCGTGAACTGGGCGTCACGCTTTGGCTCCATGGCTTGCATGCCGGCCGTGGGTCTCGTCTTTGGAAGGTCATGAAAAAATTCTTGTGCGGCTTTTTGTTCGGGACTGCGATGTCAGCGTTGGTTGCGGTGCCGGTCCTGCTCAAAGAGCGTCACGACAAATTCCAGTTTGGCCTGAACAATGGGCGAACCGCAGGGCTCCGCGAAGCCGCGCATTCCCTTGAGAAGAAGTTCGGGCGCTTTGAGGGCCACGCGTCATATGAAGTCCTATTCTCCGTTAAGACCACTGACGTAGTGTCCATTGAGACAAACGGCGTTAGGACAGTCAGAGTCATTCCATGATCTCACGCCAATACTTCGATGCGCCCGCTGCTCAATTCCATGAACGTTGAACCTGAGATGGCGCAACCGCTCATTTTGCTTCACGTGAAGGGCACGGACTATTTTGCGTGGCTATGGTTGCCTCCTTTGCGATCTGAGCCGGTACAACCGTTCCGTGAAGCCGCCTTCCTCGGCGAACGCGGCGGCCTGGGCTTTGATCTGGCGGTCCAGCAACGCATTGGCCACGCCGATCAGAACAAGCGCAGCGTTTGCTGCAAGCTCCGCGTAGCTGGACTTGATGGACGGTATGGACGGCGTCTCGGGTTTTTGCCGTCCATGCGGTCCATTTTGTCCATGCTGCTCCTTCACCCAAGCTGCCACCTCCTCTACTGTGGCACACCGCCGCGCGACCAACGCCTTGCGGCGCGGGTCATGTTCAGACCAAGACGCCAGGCCGCGGTGTCGCAAGTAGTCTTCGTAGTCCAGCTTGAGTTCTTCCAGGCTGGCGCGCGCCACGTTGGTCAGCTTCAGTTCCATCTTTTTCGAGGTGCCGCTGGCCTTGCTGCCTTCGGCTATATTTTGCACCCCGCTGCGCGCGGCCTGCACCATCTGATCGTAGGTACGGCTGCGCTTTTCGACATACCGAGCACAAAACCGCACCGTCACGTCGTAGCAGAGCTGCGCGATTTGAAAGCTCTTGAGTTTCCGATAGCCGCCGTGTTTAGGGATGAGCGGTTCGGGTTTCATCCCATTGTGATTGATTCGAAACCGACAAATCTGCTCATGGTGTTTCTCCTTTCTGGCGAGCATTAGCCCGCCTTTGTCTTGCTTTGGCGAGATCTGCCCTTCGACTCCCTGCGCTCGCTCATGGCTAATCAACCCGACAGCCTTCTGGGCTGTCCTCCTTGTTTTGCCTTGCGATTGCCCGGCTTCGCTCTGGCGAGCTACGCCGTGGCAGCCTTCGCGCTCGCGCGAAGGCTGGAGCCAGTTGTCGGATTTGAACCGACGACCGACGGTTTACAAAACCGTTGCTCTACCACTGAGCTAAACTGGCGTGCCCGCAGCAAAGAAGCTAATGGCCCGACGGAGAGACAGGCAAGGAAGATTTGGGAGGTGTAACGACGGCGGCAAGGGCAAAACACACCAGAGGCGGCTCTTGCATTAGGGCCCCAGCCGCAGGGTCAGTTGCTGCTGCGAGTCGGGAGGACTGGCGGTCCGAGCGCGGGGCCCAGTTCAATTGAGGACGCTTTCAGCGCGGACTTGTTGCGGCGACGGAAGAAGCGGCCCTGGCTCCAGTCGTCGAAAATGGAATAGCTGATCGGGGTAACCAGGAGCGACAACAGCAGGCAGAGCATCTGGCCGCCGATGATAATCTTGGCCATGGAAGCGCGGCCCGCTGCGCCCGGACCTTGTCCAAGCGCGATCGGAATCATCGAGGCCACCAGCATCATGGTGGTCATGAGAATCGGTCGGAGACGGGCGCGATTGGCATCGAGAATGGCTTGTTCGCGGTCGAGTCCGCGCGCCCGCAGCGTGTTGGTGTAGTCGATCTGCAGGATGCCGTTCTTCTTCACGATCCCAAAAAGCATGAAGAGCCCGAAGATGCCGTAGATGTTGAGCGGCTCATTGAGCGCGATCATCGTGATGAGTGCGAACGGCAGGGAAAGGGGGACGGCCAGGAGGATGGAGATGGGATGCACAAAGTTCTCGAACTGCGCCGCGAGAATCATGTACATGAAAATCATCGCCAGGCCGAAGGCGATGAGGAAGTTTTGTCCGGTTTCCTGGAGGGTTTTGGCGCGGCCGGTGAAGACCGTGCTGTAACCCGGGGGCAGGTTCAGTTGACGAAACGAGTCCTGCACATCTTGCATGGCCTCGCCCAGGGCTTTCTCGGGCGAGAGGTTGGCCACGATGGTCACCTTGCGCTGGCGCTGGTAGCGGTCGATTTGATTGGGACCGCGGGCCTCGCGGAAGTTCACCAGATTGGCCAGTTGCACCAGGGCCGTGCTGTTGGTCCCGCCCAGGCGCAGGGTCACGTCTTCGAGCGCCTCTTGCGTGCTCCGGTCCCCGGGTTCGGCGCGCAGCCAGACGTCGTAGAGGTCATCGTTCTCGCGGAACGTGCCCACGATTTCGCCGCCGACCAGCGTGCGCAACGTATCGGCGATGTCCTCCACCTGCAGGCCGAACTGGCTGGCCTTCTCGCGGTCGATCTCCACACGCAACTCGGGCTTGCGGTTGGCTAGCGTGGAATCGACGTCGGCCAGTCCAGGGATGCCCTGCAGGCGTTCGATGATGTGCTCGGCATATTGCGTGAGTTGATCCAGATCGGGTCCGAGCAAATTAAACTGGAGGTCAGAGTTGCGTCCTCCGCCGCTGCTGATGTTGGAGATGAGCTGCACGGCCGAACGCACATCGGGAAATTGCGCCATGACCTGGCGCGCCATCCCCATC
>DATLUX010000604.1:0-4457 GCA_035577805.1 Verrucomicrobiia bacterium | reverse complement strand
CGACGCCACCATCATTGAATGCAGCGTGACGGAGAAGATTCGCTTCAGCGGCACGCGCCAGATCGTGGTGCCAATCCCCGACAGCACGGTCCAGGTCCAGCAGCTCGGCACGGTCGAGGCCCGCCGGGTGATTACCGGCTATGTGCGGGCCGCAACGGAAACCGTGGCGCTGGGATGGGTGAAGCGGCAGAAGACGCTGGCCTTCGGGGCGCAGAGTGTGGGCACCGGGTTGCCGGTCGCGCCCACCGTTTACTATGACGAGCCGGCCGAGATCGAGATCGTCAACCAGTTCGCCAAGCGCGTGGATGGTGACGCCCGGGGCACCGACGCCGCCAGGACGCCGGCAATGATCACGGTCAACTTCACCTTCTCGCAGATCATTCCTTACTACCCGTATCAGATCTCGTAACCCACGGGAGGCCGACCGGCTCCTTACACTGATAAAGCGAGATGCAAGCCCAGAAAACGACAGGAGTTCCTAGGCCAAGTCGTAGACGGAAGCCGGCGGATCGGCGAACTTGAAAGTGACCTGCGGCAACTCGGCGCCGCCCGAGCGGCAGGCACTCATCTTCCCTCTGGCGGCGAAGCCACCGCCGATGCGGAGCAAGATTCCCATAACCGTCAATGAGGACTCAGCTCATATAGGCAGAGGCGCAATTGCTGTTCAGGTCAGAGACAAGCCAAAAGAATAACGCCCACTGCGAGGGCCTCACGCCGTCAAACAGCAATTTGCCTGCTTGCGAACCTTCGGAACACTTCGCAAGCCGTCCGAAACATTCCGCATTGCTCCGAATCTGGAGGGGCACCAGCAATCCGCCCCGACCGATCTCGTGGATCTGCAATGCGTCGGAGAATTTCCTAGTGAATCGGGCGTGGGCGACTGCACCAGATTTAGAACTGGTCGGACGGTGGGCGGGGTGCGGGATTTCATGGCGCTGTGAACAAGCTGTGAACAGAAATTAATAACTCCCGCTCGCCCTTAGCAAGCTTTTCGGACAACATAGGCAAAGTGGGGGCAAACGGCGGGTATGGCGAAGAGTGCGAACGGATTCGGATGCAAACCTCCATGGATGCGATGTATCAAGCCACCGGCAGCAATGCGTCGGGCGTGACGGCTGAAGTCGGCTCAGCCCCAAAAGGCTCACTCGCTCTCAGCGAACTTCGTCCCACCGGTGTTGACTGGGCCGAGGAATTCCGCCGGTTGGCCAACCAGTGCAAGGCCGACACCTTCCAACTGGCTAACGCCGCTTACTGGACCAGGAAACGCCTTGCCCATGGTGAATGGGCCACGCTTTGGCGTTCTGCGACGATTCCCTTCTCAAAAACGCGAGGGGAGGCGCTGGTCCAAATCGGCGAGCGTTTCGGGATTCCAAGTGTGCAGACGTCTGCACATTTGCCAACCGAGTGGACCATCCTGCATCAGCTCGCGCGACTGAGGATGCCTCTCATCGAGCAACTCCTGGCGCAGAAAATCATTCACCCGAGACTGACTTTCAAACAGGCCCGGGATCTGGTCATTAGCATCCTGGGGACGCGCTCTCCTCGCTCGGCATGCACACGGATTCAGCAGCAGTTGCGTAAGCTACTCAATTGCGTGCAAGAAGCCGGCGGGCAACTGAGCTGGTCAGATCGTGACGGCTTGGCGACTCAGCTGCGAGCATTAACGAGGCGTTTGACTAAATTCACAGCGCCGTCGGCGCCAGGCGAGCTTGGTAGTCGGGTAATCAACCTTCCTGTCACAGATGTCTCCGCGAACGGATCCAAACTTCACACCAAAGCGTTATGAAATCTCAAGCCGGTGTTTCTATGCTCATGCTCTCGTTGGCGGCCCTAGTCGGGCAAATAGCGCTGCAGGCACAAGTTTTGCGGGTACCAGTTGTCGTGGAGCGCGGCCGCGATCACCAGATCTTGAGGCAGGTGACTGACGTGCCGATGTCGGACGGCACAGTCCGCTCGCTCACAAACGAGGTTTGGCAGATCGGTACCGGGATGCACTACAACAAGGACGGCGTGTGGCTGGAGACCAAGGCTCAATTCCAACTGTTCCCTGGCGGAGCTGTTGCCCAGGAAGGGCCCTTCCAGATGATCATCGGCCCCGATGCCGCGCAGGAAAGTCTGGTGGATGTCCTGACCCCCGACGGCAAAAGGCTCCGGGCCAGTCCACGCTGGCTGGCCTATTACGATCGAACGACTGGGCAGGCGGAGATCGTGGCCGCGATCAAGGCGTGCCCCGGCCAATTGGTTGCGCCGGACACCATTGTGTTCTTGGACGCCTTCGATGACATCCACGCTGCGCTCCGCTACACCTACAAGCCATGGGGTGTGGAACAGGAGGTGATCTTGCTGGATCCGGCACCGTTGAAACCCAACCAATTTGGTTTTAACAACGCCAACGGCGAAGTGGTGCTGGAGATGTGGTCTGAATTCCATGAGTGGCCGCAGCCGGACAACCTCACCACGACCACAATCGATGGCCGCAGTGATGTCACAATTAATTTCGGCGAAGCAAAACTAAGCACCGGTAAGGCTTTTCCGCTCGGCGATGAGGATAATTCGATTCTCGTCACCAAGACCTGGGCGACAGTGGCTCAACAACAGTTTCTGATTGAAGCCGTGCGCCAGAGCGACCTGGAACCGCTTCTGGCCAAACTTCCAAACCAAGCTGGCAACGCCAACCCGGGCGCACCCATCCGCAACCTCGCCGCTCGCCGCGTCGTGACCGGCCGGCAGGGGCTATTGGCTCAAGCCCAGGAGCGGGCCAAAGTTCGCGACCGCCGGGCGCAGACCGCGTCCATTCAACCAGCGCGAGCCCATCTGGCGCAGGGCATTTCTATGGATTATTCGGTCATCACGACAACCTCTGACCTGGTTCTGGAGTCCACAAAAACGTACTACGTGACGAACACTGTTACGTTAAGTGGAACCACAACCATTGAAGGCGGGGTGACAGTCAAATTTTCCAACGTCACAAATTCCACCACCGCCCGCTTGACCTTCACCGGGCCCATCCTCTGCCTAACAGATCGCTATAGGCCTGCGGTTTTTACTGGAAAAGACGATGACACGGTCGGCGAAGTCATTAGCGGATCCAGCGGCACGCCTGGAACCAACCGGTATGCCCTGCGGGTTTTCGAATTCAACTCAACCGCGCAATCTTACGACCTCCACGACCTGCGCATTCGTTACGCGGACAAGGCGTTCGCCCAGGCAGCGATCTCAGGAGTGAACTACTCGGTCCGGCACAGCCAGATCGCAAACGTGAACTACGCTTTCTACAACCTGCAGTCCGCCACGGTCATGGCTGCGCGGAACGTGCTCGTTTGCGACGCACTCACCGGAATCATGATGCAGACCACGGCCACGAACAGCTTGGAGCATGTGACCTTTCACGGAGTAAAGGATTTCCGCTCCTCGAGCTCGGCATCGTTACGGCCACCAACTGCCTGCTGATCTGCGTCACCAACAATCTGACCTTCAACGGCAGCAACGCCGTGGTCACGAGCCTGAGCGACGCCGGAATTTTCACCACCGTGGGGGCCGGGAGACATTACCTCGCCGGTTCCTACAGGAATTGCGGCGTAACAACCATCGACCCGTCCCTGGCGGCCGACCTCAAGACCCGCACCACGTACCCGCCGCTGGTCTTGAGTGGCGACTTCATGGTCAACACGGTACTGAGTCCTCAGGCCAAACGCGACACCGATGTTCCCGACCTTGGCTACGAATATGATCCTTTGGACTATGCGCTCAGCGGCTTGACGCTTACGAATGCAACCTTGTTGCTGACGAACGCCGTGGCCATAGCCGTCTACGGAGGAAACGGCTTGATGCTGCAGTCGGGTGCGAAACTGATCAGCAGCGGGACGCCGGAGAAGATGAACCGGGTCTGCCCATACTATGAGTCTCAAGAGGCGGCAACCAACTGGGGCTCCGCGATCACCAGCTTGATGAGGCTGCCCACAGGCACAATAGCGGTGTATCCTGAGGTGGACTTCCGTTTTACCGACTTTTCCATGGGCCTGGGCAGCCCGCAGCTGATCCAGTTCGACTACGCAGGGGTCGCGCGCCTGAGCATGCGGGATTGCCGCGTGCTCGGCGGATCGATGTATCTGGGTCCGTATGGAGTTCCGGTTACCGTGGCCGTTGGATTAACCAACAACCTCGTGGAATCAGCCTATTGGTGGTTTGACCAAGGCTTTTTGGGGACGACTACGCCAGTCGACCTGCAGCTGAGGAATAATCTATTCTATCGTGGCACCCTCTACTTTGTCCTAGACAATCCGAACCTGCCGCCCTGGTACGTGCACGACAATTTTTTCTGCACCAACAGCTTGAGCGTCTCAGTGACCAACGCGATCACCAATTCCTACAACGCGTACTACAACACGGCGATCCTCCCCGCCACCTGGGGGAATAACAAAACCAATACCAGCGCTTCGTTCCAGACCGGCTGGCTC
>DATLUX010000603.1:0-15474 GCA_035577805.1 Verrucomicrobiia bacterium | reverse complement strand
CCCCATGTCATCCAACCGCGCCACCGCCCCCGGAGCGTCGTTACAGTGCATCGTGCTCAAAACCTGATGCCCCGTGAGTGCCGCTTCCACGGCAATTTCCGCCGTCTCCGTATCACGAATCTCACCGATCATGACAATGTCCGGGTCCTGACGCAGGATCGAGCGCAGGGCATTGGCGAAGGTCAGCCCGATTTCCTTTTTCGTCGGGACCTGATTGATGCCTGGGATCTGGAATTCGACCGGGTCTTCGACCGTGACGATGTTGTATTCGGGGTTGTTGAGTTCGTTGAGAGCGGAGTAAAGCGTGGTGGTCTTGCCGGAGCCGGTGGGCCCGGTCACCAGGAGCAAACCGTGCGGCGCATCGACAGCCGCGCGGAACCGGCGGTAGGTGTCGGGATCTAACCCCAACTTCTCCATGCTGGCGGACAGATTGCCTTTGTCCAACACGCGCAACACGGCCTTTTCACCGTGCACGGTCGGGAGGAACGAGACACGCAAATCGAAGTCACGTCCGCCGACCTTCACGCGCATGCGTCCGTCCTGCGGCAGGCGGCGTTCGGCGATATCCAGGCAGCTCATGATCTTCAGGCGGGAGGCCAGGGCGATCTGGAGATTCTTCGGGGGCGGCACCTTGTCGACCAGCGCGCCGTCAATGCGGTAACGGAGCCGCACCATTTTTTCAAAGGGCTCGACATGGATGTCACTGGCTCGTTCTTTGATCGCCTGGACGAGGATGAGGTTGGCCAGTTTGATGACGGGTGCCTCTTCGGAGGAAGCCGCCAGTTGATCGAGGTTGACCTGCTCGATGGTTTCTTTGACGGTTTCGAGGCCGTCCACCTCGGAGTTCAGCTCGGCCTGCTTGTTGGCATCATTGATGATGTCCTCCATGCTGCCGGTTTTGCCCGTATCGAGATGATGCAGCTTGTCGAGGATCGCCTTTTCGGAGGCGATCATGGCGGAGATTTCGAGCCGGGTGATGCGGCGGACGTCGTCGATGGCCAGCACGTTGAGCGGGTCGGCCATGGCCAGGAACAGCTTGTTCTCGAGACGCGAGACGGGAATGACCTTATGGTTGCTGCAGACGTCGCGCGGAAGCAGGTCGGCGACATCCTGGTGAATGCCGACGCGGCTCAGGTTAACGGGGGGGACATTGAGGACACGGCCCATGGAGACGGCCAGGTCGGAGTCGGTCACGAGCCCTTTGTCGACGATAATCTTGAGGAGGCGCGTGCCTTGTTTCTTCTGTTGGTCGAGCAGTTCTTCAACCTGTTTGGCGAAGAGCAACCCGTCTTCGACCAGGGCGTCGGCGATGCGTTCTCCGAAAGTTTTGACGGCGGGCATGGGGGTGGCGTCAGCGGATGACTTTACGCAGGGCTTTAATGAGGTCGGTGGGCGAAGCGAGGTACCAGATGAAGCGTTGTTTGGTGGCTTCCTCGAGTTCCGCGACGACGCGTTTGTTGAAAGGATTGGTGGTGGCGGCCAGCACCGATTTGCCCATGCGATCGAAGGGCAGGACGCACCAGCGCATGAGCGTGTCGGTCGGGAACGAGCGGGCCAGTTCCACGTCGAGGTCATACTTATCGATCGGCAGATACGCGCTGCGATGCTTGTCGGAGATGATCTTGAGCGATTTCTCGATGGGCAGGATTCCCTTGTCCATGAGCAGCTGCACGAAAGGCTCGACGATTTTGGCCGGAGGCTTGGAGAGGTCCGCCTTGATCCAGCACAATTCGAAGTCGCCCTGAGTGATGAGCTTCGACTCGACGAACAGCTTGGACATGATCTGCCGGCCGTCATCGACCTCAGCCTGCTTGGCTTCGACAACCTTGGATTTGCTCTTGGTGAAGTGGCGCGTGACTTCGGCCGCCTCGGTGGCTCCGGCTTGGGCGTTGAGCGTGTTGGCCTTGTTCTCGAGCTCGCTCAGGGCGGCCACGACATCGGAGTCTTCAGGGCAACGCTGGAGGATGCTTTCGTACTCCAGGATGGCGGAGGATAACTGACCCATCAACACGTAGGCCTGGGCGATCCGTTTGGAGGCGTTGATGACGGCGCTCTCGCGGCCCAGCTTGTGGTAAGCCTCCTTGAGAATCTCCAACGATTGATAGTCCTGCGGCTGTGACTGAGTGATCACCTCGAACATCTCAATCGTTTGCTGCAGTTGGGCTTCTTCGCTCGCGGTTAGTGATCCGACCATGACCGTCAATAGTTCCTGTCGTTACGTGCGTTCCGATCCGAGACACTCCGGCTTGACTCGCGGATGGAGCAACTTTCAAGCACAACCGGGGCCAACCGGAATGCCCCGCCCGCTGTGCACGCCGCTCGGCGTTAGCACTCGGGTTTTTAGTCGGCAGAAAACCCCATCTCATTAACCCAAAATCTTGAAGAAACCATTGGCGTTCCCCAACCCCTCATGTTACAACCCCCTCCCTCCGTCCGAGCGGAGGCATCTCTTTCACAAAACAATAACTCGACGCCCCGGCCACACGTCGCCACCCAGCTTAGCTTATGTCACAACATCGCAGCCTGCGCGCCGCCAGCACTTCCGGTGCAAAACGTAACGTCCTCAAGCGCTTCGAACGGGTTGCGCTGCTTAAAAAACGCGGCCAATGGCAAACCGGCGACCGCGTGACTGGCTTGCGCAAGACCAAGCCGGAAGCCTGATCCTCGATAAAAGATCCCTGGCCGCCGGCTTCCCTGCCCGCAACCACGGGCCCCTATGAACCGATCCATGGCCCGCCTCGATGCTCCCAAAGGGAGCCGCCTGGAGCCTGCGTCCCCACTCGGTTCGCCCTTGGCCCCGCCCCCGGCCCAACCCGGCGTGCGCCTCCAAAAATACCTCGCCGAAGCCGGAATCGCCTCCCGCCGCGCCAGCGAGAGTGTTATTCTTGCCGGGCGCGTCAGCGTAAACGGCCGAGTGGTCCACACACTGGGCACAAAAGTCCAGCCCGGCCAGGACAGGGTGGAGGTCGATGGCCGCCCGGTAAAAACCCGGCGCAAGCTTTATATCGCTCTCCATAAACCACGCGGGTACCTGTCCACCCGCATCGACCCCCTCAATCGGAGGCTCTTGTCTGACCTGCTCCCCAAGGAATGGACGCACCTGGCCTCCGTCGGACGTCTGGATGCCGAAAGCGAAGGGCTCATTTTCCTTACCAACGATGGAGCGTTCGCCCTTCGCCTGACCCATCCGCGCTACGGCGTGCGCAAAGTCTATCGTGTGACCGTGGAGGGCCGGGTCGACCCCCCGATGCTCCAACGCCTGCTGGCCGGGGTCGAAGACGCCGGCGAAATCCTCAAGGCCGACAAGACACGGTTGATCTCCGCTAACCAAAGCCACAGTGTCATCGAGTTGGAATTGGCCGAAGGTCGAAACCGCGAAGTGCGCCGGCTCTTCGCCTCGCAAGGCCGCCTGGTTACCCGCTTGCAACGAATACAAATCGGCCGCATCAAACTGGGCGAGCTCCCCCCAGGCAAATGGCGAACATTGACAGAACCCGAGATAAAATCTCTACTTGCGCCGCTATGAAGACGAAACACTGGATGTCGCTGGGCGTGCTGTGCCTGGGCGCTCTCGCGCTCGAGATTGAACCGCCTGTCTTCGCTCAGTCTCCGACGCCCGCCTCCCAGACCTCTCCACCGGTCATCCCAGCCGGTGATGTGCCCGCTCCCGCCACCGGCAAGGCGGACTCCAAGAGCGACAACAAGAAGGCCGATGCCAAAAAGAAAGATAAGGCCGCCACGAAAAAATCTGCCGCCAAACCCTCCGCGGATGTCGAAAAGCCCCGGCCCCACCTTAGCCCCGGCCCGGCCGTGGCCAATGAAAAGAACGTGAATCTCCGCGGCCAGGCGGCCATCAACAGCGAGATCGTCACCCGGATTCGCCAAGGCGAACTTGTGACTGTGCTCGAAGAAGTCTCGATCAAAGCGAAACCGGACGAACCGGACCGCTGGGCTAAAGTCCAACTCCCGGCCAATTCCGTCGTCTGGATTAGCACCATGTACATTGATCCCAATAGCAAAGCCGTCGTGCCCAAACGGCTCAACGTGCGGAGTGGCCCCGGTGAGAACTACAGCATCCTCGGCCGCATCGAAAAAGGATTCGTGGTGAAAGAAGTGGAAACGAAAGGAGACTGGATGAAGATCGACGCGCCCACCAACGCCTATGCCTTCATCGCGTCGCATTTGCTTTCCACCGATCCCGCCATCCTCGGGCCGGCCTTGGCCAAAGCCCATCCGCCGGCCCCGCCTCCGCCGACGGAAGTTGCCGTCGTGACACCTCCCGCGCCGGCTCCGCCGCCGGAACCTCTCACCAAACCCCCGACCCCACCGGCGGAAACGAACGTGGTCGCCGCGCCCCCGCCGCCACCTCCATCGACTGCGACACCTGCGCCGCCTGTTGAGGCCGTCCTTCCGGCACCTCCCACGCCCGATGAACCTCCGGCCAAACGCATCGTGACACGCGAAGGCATCGTCAAAGGCAGCGCCAGCATCCAGGCGCCCACTTATTTCGTCCTGCGCAATCTCGATAGTAATAGGACCATCAATTATCTCCACGCTCCTTCCAACAACATCGTGATGCGGGAATACCAACTCCAGCGGGTCATCGTCACCGGCGAAGAGGTCCTGGATGAGCGTTGGCCCAACACCCCCGTCATCATTGTCGATTCCATCGAGTCGGTGCCTCAATGATGTGGTGAGAGATCTCCCAAGCTCCGCCGTGCTCACCAACCTTATCGACGGACGCGCCATCGCCGAACAGGTTTACTCGGAGACAACTCAACGCATCGCCGCCCTCCAAGCCCGCGGTGTGCAACCTGGCCTGGCTTTTGTCCGGGTCGGAGATGATCCCGCCTCCCAGGTCTACGTCCGGATGAAAGAGAGAACCTGCCGAAATCTCGGGTTCCATTCCGAAACCCGGGTCCTGCCGCAGGCCACTCCAGCTGAAGAGTTGCTGAGCCTGATCGAACAACTCAACGCCGACCCCCGCCTGCATGGCATCCTCGTCCAGGCCCCCTTGCCCGCGCCTCTGAATCCGGCCGTTATCTACGCCGCCGTCGCGCCCCAAAAAGACGTGGACGGATTTCATCCGGTCAATGTGGGCAAGCTGATGCTGGGCGATCGTTCGGGGTTTGTTCCCTGTACGCCCGCCGGAATCCAACAACTGCTCGTTCGTGCTGGCGTCCCCACGGAAGGAAGCGAGGTGGTCATCCTGGGCCGCGGGGATATCGTCGGCAAACCGATGGCCGCCCTGCTCTGTCAAAAAGCGCCGGGAGCCAATGCCACCGTGACGCTGGTTCACTCGCGCACGCGCGATGTCGCGGCCCATTGTCGGAGGGCGGACATCCTGATCGCGGCGATGGGCGTGGCCGGGTTTGTGCGCGGCCCCATGGTCAAACCTGGCGCAGTGGTGATCGACGTGGGCGTCAATCGCGTGCCGGACCCCGGCGCCAAGGACGGCACCCGCCTGGTGGGCGATGTGGATTTCTCGGGCGTGCAGCCGATTGCGGGCAAAATCACGCCCAGCCCCGGCGGGGTGGGACCGATGACCATCGCCATGTTAATGCAGAACACCGTGCGCGCGGCCGAATTGGCGGCCGGCCTTTCCCACCGCGGGTGATGGCGGTCTTTGACGTGCTGGCTCCCTTGCTATGACACCAACCCGAATTCTCCCGGACCTGCAGTGTTCCCTCCTCTGTGAGGAAGTACGCCAGGAAGCGAATGGCAACTTCTTTCTCGTGGGCGTGATTGATTTCGTTCGCGTGCCGCAACTGCCTGTCACCGCCTTCAAGCTGAGCGTTTTCAACCGCTGGACCGCCGGCATCGGGGTTTTCACCGAGAGCGTACGCCTGATCGCGCCCGACCAAACCACCGTCTTGCGCAAAAGCGAAGTCAAGTTCCAGATGAAAGATCCCGCGATCAACGCCACCACCGTCACCCTCTTTGGCAACATCGAATTCGCCGCCCCCGGCGCCTATTACGTGGAGGTCTTGGTCGATGACGTCATGAAGATCCGGTATCCCATCAATCTTGTCGTTGTCACTCCACCCAACCAGGGCGCGCCCTCGACGCAAACAAAATAAAAATAAGCCGCCATGGCCAGAGACGATGCGCAATCGCCGGTCGCAGAAACGAGGAAAGAACCGGCTGGCAGTCACCGTCAGCGGCCGTTGCCCCCGGCCTGGCAACCATTGACCTGGCGAGGCGTCGCGGCGTTCGCCGTGGCGCGGCTCAACCGCCTGCTCATCGCCCAAACCGTGGTGGCGCTCCTGACCGTGGCGGCCGTGCTCTGGTTCCTCGACACCGGCTGGTTCCCGGCCATCCGCGATGCCATCAGCCAGCTGCCCGAAACCGGAGCGATCGAGAACGGCCAACTCGTGCTGCCCCGTCCATCTCCGCTGCCGGAAACTCGGTTGCTGACCATGGTGGTGAATCTGGACAGCAAGGCTCGCCGGAACGTGCTCGGGGATCTGCGGGTGGAGTTCCGTCGCGAGACCTTCGGCCTCTGCTCGTTTCTGGGCTGTTGGTCCTGGAACTATCCCCTCGAAAAGACCATTCCTTTCAATCAGCCGGACCTTCAATCGCATTGGGGCGCCTGGGCCACCATGATCCATCTGGGGGCGGCTTTCGCTGTGTTCATTGGGCTGTTCGCTTCCTGGTTCGTGCTGGCCACCATTTACGCTCCGATGTTGCGTGTCTTTGCCTTCTTCAAGGATCGCGAACTTACCCTGGCCGGCAGTTGGAAACTGGTCGGGGCTGCGCTCCTGCCGGGATCTCTGCTGGTCGGCGGCGCGCTCGTGCTTTACGGCCTCGGATTCCTGGATCTGCCCCGCTTCCTGGCCGTCTGGCTGCTGCATTTCTTCGTCGGCTGGGCTTATCTCCTGGTCAGTCCCCGACGTTTGCCCGCTGTTGCCGATGCTCTGCCCAGCGAGCGCCGGAACCCCTTCGGAAACCCCACCGCCGAACCGCCCTCGGCCAACCCATTCGAACGCACCAAACGATCCCCGGCCAACTCGCCATGAAAGCGCTGCGATTCGCCGTCTTCGGAGCCGGCTTCTGGACGCGCTATCAACTGGCGGCTTGGCGTGAAGTCGCCGGCGTCGAGTGCAGCGCGATCTACAATCGCACCCGCTCCAAGGCGCAGTCGATCGCCGACCAGTTCGAGATCCCTTTCGTGAGCGAGGAGCCGGACGAGTTGCTGCGCCGGGTTAAGCCGGATTTCGTGGACAACATCACTGAGATCGGAGGACACAAGCCGCTCTCCTTGCTGTGCGCGCGTCATCG
This sequence comes from Verrucomicrobiia bacterium, assembly GCA_035577805.1. Taxonomy (GTDB): domain Bacteria; phylum Verrucomicrobiota; class Verrucomicrobiia; order Limisphaerales; family JADJPG01; genus DATLUX01. The sequence continues at coordinate 8,193 of DATLUX010000603.1, read as the reverse complement.
GATTCCTTGCATCTGCCAGAAGCCCATGGCGCCTTCGCTGCCGGATGCGCGCGCGATGGTGGCCGCATTTGCCGCCCGCCACACCCCGTTCTTCGTGCATGAAAACTGGCGCTGGCAGTCGCCCCTGCGCGCGCTGATCAACACGTTGCGCGCCGGCACTATCGGTCCCCCTTTCCGAGCCCGGCTCACGATGGTTTCGGGTTTCGATTGTTGGGCCAGCCAGCCGGCCTTGCGGTCGCTCGAACAATTCATCCTGACCGATTTAGGCACTCACTTGCTCGATACAGCTCGGGCCTGCTTCGGCGAGGCCACCTCCCTCTATTGTCAGCTGCATCGAACCCTCAAGCCAGGAGTGAAAGGGGATAATGTCGCCACGCTCCTGCTTTCCATGGGCCCCGCACGCACCAGCGTGATCATCGAGATGGCCTATGCCAAAACGCCTCTCGAACGGGACGTGTTCCCTCAGACGCTGGCTTTTGTGGAGGGCCCGCGCGGGAGCATCGAGATCGGAGCCGACTATTGGCTGCGGCTAACCACCAGCCATGGCACCTTCTGCCAGCGCCATCCCCCTGCCCGCTATGCGTGGGCCGATCCCCGTTACGAGGTCGCCCAAGCCAGTATCGTGGATTGTCACCGAGATTTGCTCCGCGCGCTGCGCGGGGGGCGCCCGGCCGAAACTACCGGGACGGATAATCTCAAAACCCTGGCTCTGGTGTTCGGAGCCTATGAATCGGCTCGCAAAAATGCCGCGGTGCGCCCTTGAACGCGCCTTGCGCGGAGCGTGTGTTGCCGCAGTTCGCAGGACGGCTCGTTTTTCATTGGGCAGGCCTGAAACCAGCCTCCAGACACCAGGAACGGTGATTTGCACCGCGACCCGGGCTCGTGTATCAAGCTCCGCATCATGATCACTTCGGTTGCTTTTCCCTCCGGCTCTCTGCGAGGCTTGGTCCTGATGGCCGGGTCCTTTATGTTCCTCGGCGGTTGCGCCAGCTCCAACCGTTCCCCTTCCGATACGCCGCCTGCGATCCAACCGCCGGTGGCCCAAAGAAGTCTCCGGATGGAGACACTGCACGGCCACGCGCGGATGGATTTCTACTATTGGCTTCGCGAAAAGACCAATCCAGCGGTTCGAGCTTATCTGGAGGCCGAGAACGTCTACTGCGACGCGATCATGAAACCCACCGAAGCGCTGCAGGAACGGCTTTACCGGGAGATTCTCAGCCACACCAAGGAAACAGACCTGGAGGTGCCTTATCTGGAGCGCGGATGGTACTATTACACGCGCACTGAAGAAGGCCACCAATACTCCATCTACTGCCGGAAACGCAACAGCCTGGACGCACCCGAAGAAATCACGCTGGACCTCAACGAATTGGCCAAAACGGAGAAATACCTGCAGTTGGGCGAATTCGAAGTGAGCGACGATGGAAATCTTCTGGCCCATTCGTTGGATCGCACAGGGTTTTCGGATTACACACTGCAAATCAAAGACCTGCGCTCCGGCCAGGTCTTGCCTGAACGCATCGAACGCGCGCGCAACGCGGCCTGGGCCGCCGACAATCGTACGCTCTTTTACACCGTGCAAGACGACGCCAAACGCCCTTATCGCCTCTATAAACATCAACTCGGCACCGATCTCGCCCAGGATCAACTCGTGTTCGAGGAGAAAGATGAACGCTTTAGCCTTTCCATCGCACGCTCGCGCAGCCGGCGCTTTCTGTTCCTCAACCTAGGCAGTCTCACCACTTCCGAGGTTCATTATCTGCCGGCCGATCAACCCGATGGAACCTGGAAGATCATCGCCCCGCGCCGGCAAGATCACGAATACGACGTCGATCATCATACCGACTTCTTCTACATCCGTTCGAATGACAAAGGACGCCAGTTCCGGCTCGTCAAAGCGCCCGTGGCCGACCCATCCGAAGCTCATTGGCAGGAAGTCGTCCCGCATCGCCCCGACGTCATGCTGGAAGAAGCCTACTTCTTTGCCCGGCATTACGTCCTCTTGGAACGGGAAGCGGGGTTACCGCACCTGCGCATCACCGATCTGCAGACCGGCGAATCCCATCGCGTCACCTTTCGCGAAGCGGCCTACAGTGTCTTCGCACGGGCCAACCCGGAGTTTGACACCACCCTGTTCCGCTACGGTTATCAGTCGCTCCTCACACCCGATTCCGTGTTTGACTATGACATGGAACAACGCCAGCCGAAGTTGCTCAAACAGCGCGAGGTCCCCGGCGGCTATAACCCGGCCCGCTATCGCACCGAACGCATCCACGTGACCGCCTCTGACGGCACGCTTGTTCCCGTGTCGTTGGTCTCACGGATCGATGTGACGCGGGACGGGCGCGCCCCCTTGCACCTCACCGGTTACGGCTCTTATGGCATCCCCTACTGGATCACCTTCAACGCCGCGCGCCTGAGCTTGCTCGATCGTGGCGTCGTCTGTGCGTTCGGCCACATCCGCGGCGGCGGCGACCTGGGCAAGAGCTGGCACGATGCCGGACGCATGATGAACAAACGCAACACATTCACGGATTTCATCGCGGTCGCAGAACATTTGATCAAGGAACGCTACGCGGACAAAAGCCGTCTGGTCATCTCCGGTGGCAGTGCGGGCGGCCTGTTGATGGGCGCCGTGGTGAACATGCGGCCGGACCTTTTCAAAGCCGCCATCGCGGATGTGCCGTTCGTGGACGTCATCAACACCATGCTCGATCAGTCCCTGCCGTTGACGGTGGGCGAATTTGAGGAGTGGGGTAATCCGAGGAAACCGGACGAATACGCCTACATGATGACCTATAGTCCGTACGACAACCTCCGGGCCCAACGCTATCCGGCCATGCTGGTGAAGACGTCCTTTAATGATCCGGCAGTCATGTATTGGGAGCCGGCGAAATACGTGGCGCGCCTGCGCACGCTCAAACAGGATTCGAACGTGCTCTTATTTAAGACCAACCTCAGCGGCAGCCACGGTGGGTCTTCGGGCCGCTACGATCGCTTTCGAGAGTTGGCCTTCGACTACGCCTTTCTCCTCAGCCAACTCGGCATTCACGATTAGATAGGATACACAGCCGCGACTCCCTCTCCCCTCAACGGGGAGAGGGCCGGGGTGAGGGGTGAGAATGGTTCCGATGGTCTATCAAGACCATGCGCATTTTGGAAGTGCGCTTCAGCCACTTTTACATTGGCTATACTTTCTGCAGCTTCCAGCGGCCTCGTTTGAAAATCACCGCGCTCACCACCGCGTATGTGGACCACGCGATGGTAATGGCCGTGAACAGTCCGCGAGGACCCCACCCCAGCAAATGCGACAAGGTATACGCCAACGGCAGTTGCCAAAGCCAAAAACAAAACAGGTTGATCACCGTAGGCGTCCAGACCGCCCCTGCCCCATTGAAAGCTTGCGACAGCACCATCCCGTAGGCGTAAAACAGAAACCCCATGCTGACCGTGCGCAAACAACTGATCCCGTAGGGAAGCACCTGTGTATCCTTCGTGAACGCCGTCATCAAGGGGTTAGCGAACAGGACGAACCCCGTGCCAATCAGGCCCAGGAAAATCATGTTGTAACGGCCGGCCCGCCAGACCGCCTGCTCCGCGCGCTCCGGCTTTTTGGCGCCGAGATTTTGCCCCACCAAAGTGGCAGCGGCGTTGCCCAAGCCCCAGGATGGCAGCAACGCAAAGATGATCATCCGAATCGCGATGGTGTAGCCTGCCAACGCCGCGCTGCCGAATCCGGATAAGATCCGGATCAACGCCAACCAACTCGTCATCCCCACCAGCATCTGAAACATGCCCGTGCCCGAAAGCCGAATCAGAGCCACCATCGTTGGCACTTCCACCCCTAGATGCCGCCGCTGCACGCGTATATGTGCGCCGCCGCGCCACAAACGAAACAACAGATACAACACCGCCGTGCCCCGGCCGATGTTCGTGGCCACCGCCGCTCCTTTCACCCCCAACTCGGGAAACGGTCCCAGCCCAAAAATAAAACACGGCCCCAGCAGGATGTTAAGTCCGTTGGCCAGCCACAACACCCGCATGGCGATCGCCGCGTCGCCGGCTCCGCGGAAAATCGCGTTGCCCAAAAACAGCAGCAGAACGGTGGCGTTGCCACCCAACATCACCGTCGTGTAACCGTGCCCGCGCTCGATCACCGCCGGGGTCGCCCCCATCAACTCAAGCAGCCGGGGAGCCAGGACCGCCCCCAGCGCACCAATATAAAGGGATAAACAAAATCCTAAAATGATCACCTGGACGGCCGCGCGCGCCGCCTGGTCCGGCTCCTTTTCCCCAATCCGTCGCGCTACAGTAGCCGTCGCCCCGATGCTTAACCCCATCGCCACCGTGTAAATCAAGGTCAGCATCGCCTCGGTCAGCCCCACACTCGCCACCGCATCCGCCCCCAGCCGCGAGACCCAAAAAATGTCCACAATCGCAAACAGCGATTCCATCGCCATCTCCAAAATCATCGGCACAGCCAGCAGGAGAATGGCACGGCCGATCGGCACCTCGGTGAAATCCTGCCGGGTCCCGCGCAGCGCTTCTCGGACTGAAGACCAAAAGTCGGACATACAAACAATGCGATGCCCCGCCAGGCCGAAGGTTTCAATTGGGCGGCGAAATCGCTCCTTCGTTGCGCTTATCACGCTTCGCGGATCGTTGGGCCCAAACACCCCCTGGCCCGGCAGGCATGGACGGCCGAGACTGCCGACCAAGCCCCCCGGACGTCAATGCTAAGAATCACTGGCGGACCGGACACCCTGAGGTAGATTGCCGGCATGTCCACCAATTTCGAGCCCCCATCTCACTGGAGCCCACAAACCGATATCGTCGTGAGACCAGGAGTCGAAGTGATCATCCTGTTGGACCTGCCTGGCATCCAGCGTCAGCACCTCGAACTCTCGGCCGAGAGTCAGCGTTTGCACATCGCTGGGGACCGGCCGGACGGTGAACGAGGGAGTCCCGCCACTTATTTGCGGATGGAACGGCCCTACGGACCGTTTGCGTGCAGCGTGGAGGTGCCGAGCGATTACGACATTAGGCAAGCCAAGGCTGTGTATCAGAACGGGATCCTTCGCATCGTCGTGCCGGCCCGGAACGGCAACCCAGACCGCTGACCGAAGCCTACAATCGGGCCAAGGCCTTCTCGTGGTCCTGGACGAAGTAACGTTTGCCCTTCTGAAAGATGATGTGCCCTTCCGCCTTGAGGCGTTTGGCCAGGCCTATGATGCCTCCGGGATATTTCGGGTTCAATTCGCCCTTGGCTTTGAGCGTTCGCCAGTAAGGCGTGATGTCGCGTTGACCCGCGGCAGCCGCTTCGTCCGCCGCGTGTGCCGCCATCCACGAAAAAATTCCTGTCGTGATCGGACATCCAAACGTGGCCTGATGCTTCCGGGCAATGGCCGCCCGAAGCTGGTCGATCGTCGTAACTTTCCCTGGCGGCACTCGGCGCATGAGGGTGTCCACCTCGCGCGGAGCGGGGATGGCGCAGGTCCCTTCCCCCCAGCGTTTGGCCAGCCTTCCTCCGACCTGGACCACCTTGGGCAGATCCTTGGCGTCATCAAGTTTTTCGTTCCAGGTCTTTTTTCCACGCAACGGCGGGCGCGGCAAGGGCTTGGCTTTCATGTCAAAGAGGATGAGGTTCAGATCCTATGCAGATTAAAGTTGGCCGGGGCACAGATTTAATGAGGCAGATCTCTACGGTAATTAATGCGCCACCGGCACCCGGAAGCAAGCGGCCTCTTTGTCGTTGCGGACCAGCAGATACTCCCCAGCCAGGGCGGGCGGATTCCACGTTTTGCTGCGCAAAGCCGCAAACCGCGTGATTTCGTGCAACTGGTCAGGCTGCGGATTCACCAGCACCACCTCGCCGTTCTCCGCCTGCACCAGCAGAATCTCCCCCACCAACAACGTCTGGCCGTGACCATATTTCCCGTCTTTCCACTTGAATGTGCCCGTCTCGGCTTCCACACAGGCCATGATCCCATCGTCCAACGCGTAAAGGTAGCCGCGATGTAGAACAAGATTTGTGAACTTGGCTTTCATTCGGTTGCTGCGCCATACCTGCGTGGGAATCCAATCGCCGTTCGGGCCACGTTCAATCTTGATCCGGCCCGCGCCGGTGCCGTAGCCGCTCGACACCACCAAATCCGTCTCGCTCATCTGCATCGGCATGGCGATATGGGGATGGCCGCCGGGCCATTTGAATCGCCAAAGGAGTTCGCCGGTAGCCGCGTCGTGGCCCACCAGAGAATCCGCAAAGAGCACTACTTGCCGCAGGCCGCCAAGCGTGAGCAACACGGGTGAACTGTAGCTCTCTCCGCGATCGCCTCCGCGCCACAGCACCGTGCCGTCCTCGATCCGATAGGCGACTAACGCTTTGCCAGGCCGCCCACCTGGGTTCACGATCACTCCCCCTTCTGTCACGAGCGGGGAACTGCTGTGCCCCCAGGACGGGATGCTGCCTTGGTTCTCCTGAAAGATATCCTTCGACCAAATCAGTTTGCCGCTGGCCAAATCCAGGCAGTCCAGGATGCCCGTGGCACCCTGGACCAAGACCCGGCTTTGGCTGATGGTCGGCGTGGCTCGCGGGCCTTCTCCAGCCAGGGTAGTGAAGTAACGTGCATGGTTGGCGTGTGACCAGCGCGGCTTCCCGGTCAGCAAGTCATAACACACGGCCAGCTCTTCTTCTCCTCGTTGCTCCTGCGTTACGGCGAAAGGCCCCGACACCGCAAATCCTGACCACGCCGCGCCTACTTCCTGGCGCCACAGCAGCTGCGGCGGCGCGCTGCTCCAATTGGTCCCCAGCCGCGGCCCCGATAAGAGTCCATTCCGGTTCGGCCCCATGAATTGCGGAAAATCCGACGCGCCAGGGACGGTGGCAAGTTGGTTGGATCCCACGGGCGAGGGATTGGCCGGAACCGGCTTCTGCAGGCTGCGATGAACCCAACGAGGTTCCAGAACAGGCACCAAATTACCAGTAACGCCCCGAATGCGGAACATCCCCACCATCGCGGCGATGCCGCCACACCCGCTGGCCAACAGCAGCAAACGCCATTTCCAGCGAAGACGCGACAAACACAGCAACCAGATCACCAGCGCGGCCAGGGAACAGAAGATCACCTTCCCAAACTGCAGATGGAGATCCTGCTGAGATCGATGCGGAAACAACGGCAGAACACTCCACGCGATCACTGCCACCGCGACGATCAACCCCGCCGGCCACCACCGAATCGAGGCGCGTCTGCCTTCGGCCATTGGCGCCAAAGACGAGGGTTCGAGTCCAGGATCGGTATTCAGAACGCGCGAAGCTTAGAACGCAGCGCCGGGTTAGGAAAGAATTGGTTGCCTGCCGAAGCCCGAAATTCCCTTGCCCCAAATTCCTTTGCCCCCCTTGGTTCCGAGTGAGGTCGCATCGGGGATTCGAGGCCAACAATCAGCCGCAAACGTCTTTGCCAGCCACGCCGTAGGCCGCAGGGCGAAGGCGGGCCGCAAGTTCTGAAATCCTTTCCTGCCGGCTGGGTGATCCACGCGCCAGTCCGGTTGGGCAAGGGAATTGAGGGCAAGGGAATTAATTGGAACACGGATTACGGGATGACACGGATGTTCGTGCTCGTTCCGCTGCTCACCAACTGCGTCGCAATTCTACGCCGTGGTGAATAGCCCCGTGACTTTTGCGTTTTTTGCGTCTTTTGGCGGCTATTCCTCCCTGACTCACACATTGACTCGGCTGCTGATTGGCCGCGAAAAGGCGCAGAAGGCGCAAAAAAAGACGCGGGCTGCTTCGGCCGTGGAGCGATGCTTGTAAGTCCGGCCGCGCTCGCGTTAATTCCCTTGCCCTAAATTCCCTTGCCAAATCCGGCTGGCTGCGTCACGCAGCCGGCACGAGCATTTCGGAACTTGCAGCGGCTTGCCAAGCCTCGCAGGCGAGCCGGCCCCCGCGCTCACTCGGAGCCCAAGGGGCAAGGGAATTGGGGGCAAGGGAATTGGGGGCAAGGGAATTTCAGACGATTGAACAAGCGGGTGGGTCACGTGGATCACTGAGTCGTTGGTAACAGCCCGTGCGAGGGATAAGCAGGCGGTCGCAATCTGAATTGGCCGGGACGTTTGAAGCGACATTGTCGCTGGCGGCACGCAGATTCCACCGGCCCGGAACCAATTGGCCAGCCGTGTCGGTGAATCTTTTGA
>DATLUX010000602.1:0-21109 GCA_035577805.1 Verrucomicrobiia bacterium | reverse complement strand
GTTGGCTGGTTTGAAAATCGCAGTGCGCACCAGCACTTCCAGTTGCTGCACGGCCATTCCCGTGGGCTCCGCCGCCTGGAAGCGGGCGATTAACTGCTGGATTTCCTGTTCTTGGGCCAGGAGGAGTTGCGGGGTGGGGTCTTTTTTTTTGAGCCGGCCTGTCGCTCGGCTCGAGTCTTTTCCACCATGAGCTGGACGTATTGCTCGACCAGTTGCTGGAACCGCCGGTAGCCCTCGATGGCCTCCTTAAGATCCCCTACCTGTTCCCCCGGCACGTAGCGAGAGACATTCCGGCCGTTTTCGTAGCACTGGTGGTTGTAGTAAGCCCCTTCGGGGCCCTGGCGAATAACGCTAACGCTGCCTCGGTCCATGCGCTGAATCTGGACGATGTCCTGCAGGACGGATTCTGGAGTGAGTTTGGTGCTCATTTGCTCGTGTGTATATTCTATACACATATACAACGCAACAGAAAGCGCCGAAATACACCTTTAAGAAGAATTTTGTCTTACGCCCGAACGGGCCGCACTTTTTTCGATCAAATCCGCCGCGCGCTCATGACACGAATACAAATCTTCCCGGGCGGCGTAATCCAGGCCATTGGCCCTCCAGCCGGCGCGCCGGTCTGATGTCAGCATTTCCGCCAGTGTTCGGTGGCAGGTCGCGGGATCGAACGGGGAAGGCAAGACCAGGCCGGCGCCGGCTTTCTGGACATGGAAGGCGTATCCGCAGGTATCCGTGGTTAACACCGGCAGCCCGGCCGCCATGGCCTCAAGCAGAATCATCCCGGCGGATTCGCTGTAGGCGGGGTGAAAATAAAGATCCGCCGCCAGCAGCCAGTCCGGCACATCCAAGCGGCCGCCCAAAAAATGAACTCGTTCACCCATGCCCAAGCGACGCGCCTGCTGCATGAACTCCAGGCTGCGATTCTGGCCGATCACCACCAACCGGGTCTGCTGACGCAACGAGGGCGGAAGAGCGTGCAACGCGTTGATGGCCCGGTCCACCCCCTTCACGCGAAACCCGGAGCCGACCAGCAACAACAGATGTTCGTGTTGGGCGAATCCTTGTTCCTCCCGCAAACGCCGCCGCGCTTCCGCTCGTTCGGCGACCGTCACCGCCCGCCGCGCGATCCCTGGCGGCAACACATGAAACCGTTCCTCTTCGGTTCCATAATATCTCTGGTAGACCGGGATCTCGTGTCGGGTCAGCAGCAGGATCTGCGTCGGTTTCCCGGCGGCGAAGACTGATTGCTCCAAGTGCTGGAAGTGACGGAACCGCGGCAGCCACCGAAACCAGGCTGGTTTAAGGCGGGCCGCCTTGGCGACATAACAAGGGTCGGACCCGTAATACACATCCAGATTGGGCAGCTTGTTGAAGCCAACGACGGCATCGAGTCCTCGCGCCGGCAGCGTGAGGGCGAGTTGCTTGAGCCACGCGCGATTGCGCCCAATATTGCTGAGGCCTTTTCGGCCGAATAACTCAACCGTAACTCCGGCGGGTTGCGCGCCCTGCCAGGTGCGGGTGAAGATCCTCACCCGATGCCCGCGCGACGCGCAGACGGTCGCCAGACGCAGACAATCCCGCTGCAGCCCGCCATACGGGAAATAGTCGAAGAGCAAAAACCCGACGTTCATGACCGCGTGTTGGCGGGGAGCGTAGCCAGAAGGGGAAGGCATGGAAAGCTCGCACCACCTTCCGCATTTCCTTTGATTGCTCGTTGCTGGTTCCTGGTTGCTGGTTGCTCGGTCCTTGTTCTTGTTCCTTAGCTCCTGGTTGAATGTTGGACGTTGAACGTTTATGCAACCCAATTGGTTGTTGGTGCCTCGTTGCTAGTTGTTTATTCCCTGACGCTCTGCTGGTCCCATCTTTCTGCCAGTCATTTTCCTGCCCTAACAGCAGGCCGCTTTCCGCTTTGACTGTCAGGTCCCGTTTTTCTAGCGTCGCCGCCGCATTACCGAACACGGCCGGGATCAGCACGAACCCGACATGTTATTCAATTCATACACGTTCATTTTCGGATTCCTGCCGGTCACGCTGCTGGTGTTTGTGGTTTTGGTGAAGCGGATGCCGCGCCGGATCGCCATCGCGTGGCTGGTGGCAGCGTCGCTCTTTTATTATGGATGGGAGCGTCCCGAGAACCTGCTGCTGTTATCCATTCTGTTGGTGGGAAATTATCTGGCGGGAGTTTACCTCTGTCGCCATCAAGGCGCGGCTCGAGGGCGTGTGGTGTTGGTGCTGGGTTTGGCCGCGAACCTGGGGGCGTTGGCCTATTATAAGTATGCGAACTTCATCATCCAGATCGGCAATGACGTCCTGGGCGCGCATTGGCCGCCGGCCAGCGTCATCCTGCCCCTGGGCATTTCGTTCTTCATCTTTCAGAAGATCGCTTATTTGGTGGATGCGTATCGCGGGCAGACGCGGGGATATCATTTCATTGATTACTGTTTGTTCGTGACGTTTTTCCCGCAATTGATCGCGGGGCCGATCGTGCATCACAGCGAAGTGGTGCCCCAGTTTGAGCGGCGCACCGGGCAGGCCTTCAGCGCGCAGGATCTGAGTGTGGGCCTCACGCAATTTGTCTGCGGCTTGTTCAAAAAAGTGGCGCTGGCCGATCGCATGGCCCTTTACGCCACGCCCGTGTTCACCGCCGCAGCCGCCGGAGGGCATCCCACTTTCCTGGAGGCCTGGATCGGCGCGCTGGCCTATGCCTTCCAGCTCTACTTCGATTTTTCCGGTTACTCCGATATGGCCCTGGGATTGGGCCGGATGTTTGGCATCCGGCTGCCCGCGAATTTTGATTCGCCTTACAAAGCGGTGAACATCGTGGATTTCTGGCGGCGCTGGCACATGACCTTGTCGCGTTTCCTGCGCGATTATCTTTACATCCCGCTGGGGGGCAATCGGCGCGGCCCGACCTGGCGTTACGTCAATTTGATGATCACGATGGTGCTGGGCGGCCTCTGGCATGGCGCCGGGTGGACCTTCCTCTTTTGGGGCGCATTGCATGGACTTTATCTTGTGCTCAACCACGCCTGGATGAGCCTGCGCGCAGCGCGTCGTCAACTGACGGACAACCCCAGCGCCGTTGGCGTCTGGGCCGGCCGGACCGTGACCTTTCTGGCGGTCGGGCTGGCTTGGGTCTTTTTTCGCGCAGCCAATTTTGCCACGGCCGGGCGCATGCTCAGCTCGATGGCCGGCGGCAATGGGTTCGGCTTCACTTCCAGTTTCCATGCGGGACCTGCGCTGACGCTCATCATCATCCTTTGGGCAGGTGTCTGGGTCCTGCCCAATACGCAGGAGATCTTGGCGATGTTCGAGCCCGCGCTGCCGCCCCACGGGGGAAGCAAATTCGCGCACGGCGATCCCGTGGCCATCCCATGGCTAACCCGCTGGCAATGGCGCCCCACCACGTTGTGGGCGGCTGTGGTGGCGGTGATCACCGTTTTTACCCTCACGCAGATGTCTCGCATCAGCGAATTCATCTATTGGCAATTCTGAGATGAAATGACGAGTGCCCCATCCAACGCCGCTCCCTCCGAACGCATGGCGCGGTCTTATTTGTGGCTCTTCGCTGCGATCACCGCGGTTGGGCTCGCGCTCGTGAGCGTTCTGAATCTTCTGGTCGATCCGAGCGGCGCGTATCCGGGGGTTTCGTTGTCTGCGCTGGGGTCCTATCGCCAGCAATTGGTGACCCGCCCGGCGAAAGCAGAGATGTTGCTGCGCACTCCGTGCGAGATTCTGTTGCTGGGCAGCTCCCGCGTCCAGGTTGGCCTGCCTGTTCGCGCATCGGCCTATGGAACCAACCGCGTCTGCAACCTGGGTCTCAGCGGGACGAGTCTGCCGGAGCTGGCCACCGTGCTCGAGTTCGCCCTGCGCCGGCAACGGCCCAAGCGGGTGATCTTGGGAACGGATTTCTTCATGTTTTCCGACACGCGCAAATCCACGGCCGGCTTTGAAAGTTCACGGTTCGATCCGGATCTGAGAATCTTCGATTATCATTTGAAAAATGTGCTGGGCGCGCAGGCCTTGGATGATTCGTGGCGGTTGCTCTGGCAATGGATGCGGCGGGAACGGCCTCTGGCGGTCGAGCGCGGGTTTCTCCCCAAATCATTGCGCGCGGGCACCAGCCAGCGCGACACCTTCGCCCGGTGCATCAAAAAGTTTGTGACCGAACCGGAAACATACGGGGCATATCATTACAGCAACGAACGACTCGAACTGGTCCGGCGCATGATCCGGCAATGTCGCCGCGCCGAGGTCGAGTTGATCATCTTTATCCCGCCCATCCACGCCCTCGAACTGGAGACCATCCGCGCGGCCGGCCTGTGGGACACGCTCGAACGCTGGAAACGCGACCTGACGCGTCTGGCGGCCGAAGAAAACGCCAATGAACCTTCGGCGCGGCCCGTGCCCATCTGGGACTTTACCGGATTCGCCGGGCCCGTCATCGAGGAAGTGCCTCGAGCGGGCGATCGCCAGACGCGCATGCGCTGGTATCTGGAGAACAGCCATTTCACGCCGGCGCTGGGAGAGATGCTCCTCGATCGGATGCTGGCGGACCTTGGGGATGGCGCGGAACACCCCGGCCTGGGCGCCCGACTCACGCCCGGTTCGCTGGACGAACACCTGGCCCGGCTCCGTCGCGAACGCGAGGCTTACGCGACGTCTCATGCGCATGAGATCGCTTGGGTCCGCCAACTCACGCGGGATAAAGCCAGCAAGGTGTCGGGCGGCGAAGATCTTTAGATCGATCGCACCTTCCATAGCATCTCCTGACCCGGTTTTCTTCGATAGCTATTTGGGGCTTGTCCCAAAAACTCTCTAAGCCGGGTCGCGGAAGCCGTTCGTAGCTGCGGCCAGAGCAGGGGCGCTCCCTCTTACTCCTTACTCCTTACTCTTACTCCCCTTTCGTCGTAGGTACGGTGGAACGTCATTCACGTAATCAGAGGAAGAGTACGAGTAAGAGTAGGGAGGAGTAAGAGTAAGGAGTAAGAGCAAGAGTAAGAATGGGAGGTGAGAGTAAGCATCCAGAGCGCTTCTACGCTTGCTTCCTCCATCCGCGTCCATCTGCGCCCCCTTCAAGCGGTGGTGTGAGCTGCCGGAACGGGGCCAGCCCTTAGCTCCGGCAGACGCGTCAATCCATCGTCGACCATCCGCAGGTTTAGTGTCGACAGGTAACGTGCCGTTGGGCGGTCTCTGCGCACCCGTTCGCGAATCTCTGCGGGCAGATCGCTTTGCCAACGCAAATCGATGAAGGTGACTTTCTTTTCTTTCACCCATTCGTAGCCGCGTTTTTCGGTGCCGACGTGTTCAAAGTTCCAATACTCGAGTTGGGGCAGTTCGAAGGGAAGCCCGGCCCATTCCATGATGCGCCGGATTTCGGCGGCCGGATCACGCGCCAGATCGCGGTACGTCACAACGATGTGTTCGAGCCGGCGCTCGGTCAGGAAACGGGTGATCTCCTGATTTTGCCGCAGCCACGCATAGAGCCAGACCAAATCGGAACGCTGAAAAAAAATGGCGGCGCGGACCTCCGGCAGTTTGCGGAAGAGTTTCCAGCGTTCGCGGAGTTGTTTGCGGAAATGGCTGCCCATTCGATAGCGCCGGATGATGGCGCGTGGGTCGCGAATCAAATGGACGAACTTCCGATCGTAAGCGGGATTAGTGAGGAATCGTTCGGCCCAACGGACACGCTTGGTGTTGTCGACGAGCAGTTGGACCTGCGGTTCGGCGCGTGCAAAGATGGTTTCATAAACGTGCGGCGTATCCTTGGCTCCCAAACCTTCCAGGATGTTGCCGCGATGAAAAGTGCATTCGCGGGATTCGGGGCGATTCTCCGCCAGGCAGACCCGTTTCATTTCGCCCAGATGCAGGGCCTGGGAGTGGCTGCCCAGCATCAACGACAGATAATGGGAGCCGGCATAAGGAGTCGAAAGAATGAACAGAACGGTCTTACGCATGGACGGCGAAAAGCACGAACCATTGCGGGCGAACATAACGCGCCACCGCCGCGGTGCGCACCACCTGCAACCCGGCGGCCGCCGCCTCCGCCCGCAAGGTGGCGAACCCGACATGTTCGCCGGACACGGGCTTGCCTTGCACCAGTTTCTTGAACCGCTTCAAACAATGGCTGTGATAAAAGGACACCAAAACCCAACGCCGCGTCACCCGCGCAAATTCCTGAAATAGCCGCAAACGCGTCTGTGGACTGCCGACGTGATGAAACAAACGAATGCAAAACACGCCATCCACGGACTTGTCGGGCAAACTCAGGTTCTCGGCATCGCCCAGCAGGTAATCCTCCGCCAGCCCGGCCGCCCGGGCCAGGCTGAGCATCTCCTCCGAAATATCGGCCGCCAGGATGCGGCAGCCATGCTGGCGCAGTAACTCGTGGAACCGTCCGGTGCCGCACGGGATGTCCAGCAGGAGACTGCCCGCCGGCACCAACTGCAGCAGTGAACGCACGCACTTCTTCTCGTTCTGATCCAGCCGGACCAAACTCGCGTTCTTCGCAAAACGGGCATCGCGAAATTGTTCCGCCTCCTCGCGGGTCACGGCGATGGACCGTTCTTTTGTGAATTTAATCGTCATTTGTATCGGAGCCCGGGCCCAGGTCGGCGGCGATGAAAAAACTCTAAGAGTAGCGCCTGCGATGTCGAGGTGAATCTCAGCCACCAACCGTGCAAGGGCGTATCCAGGCACTGCCTGCCCCTGGAGCAGCGGCGACGTCGGTACGTATTCAACACGCTGACCGCGAGAATACCCTCTCCCCTCAACGGGGAGAGGGCTGGGTGAGGGGTGAGAAGTGGCAGAAAATGTTCGCTCCGGGGGCAGTGTCTAAATACACCCACCACGCAACAGTCGGGCGGTGTTCGCATCCAGCGTCAAGGCCAGGCGCTCGCTTGCGCTGACCCGGCCGCGCCGTTGCAAGGAGCCAACGGCGGCGACGAAGGAAGCCAGGCTCCCCGCGCCAGCCGGCGGGTTGGCAGCAGTCCAAAGTTGCTCCACCCAGTGGCGGCCAACTGGGGAATCACCGGGCACTTTGGCGTAATGGAGGAAGTGCGTGGCTTGCAGAAGAAGTTGGGCAGGCTGACGCGGTGCGACGATCGAACAATACTGCCAATCGATCAGGCGAGCCTCAGAACCTGCCGGGGCCAATAACATGTTTTGCGGACTCGGATCGATATGGTTTACACCCGTTTCGAAAAGACGGGACAGGACTGGGATCGCTTGCGCCAGTCGCTCGCTTTGGCGCTGCGGTTCGGCAGCCAGCCATTGAGCGAGGCTGCGCCACTGCCCCAGATCTTCGATGAGCACCCCGTTGGCCGTGACCAGGCCCCAGGAACGGATCTCGAAATACGCATAACAGGCCGGCGCCGGAATCTGCTGCCGGCGAGCCTCCTGGTAATGAACGAATTCGCTGAGCCCATATCTTTTGTATTTGAGCCGCGACTCCAGTTTCGGCAACGGAAACCCTTTAACGATGAGCGACGTTTGTTGCGGGGAATAATCGCGGATGCGCAAGACGGCGCGCCGCGCCGATTGCTTGAGGACCTCCACGCCAGCGGTGTCCGGTCGCTGCAAATGGCGCAAGACCGTCTGGGCACGCACCGACACTTCGAAGGGGCCCGTGCTCCAGACCCGCAGCTTGCTCGGGAGTCGTGTGCACGAAAACGCGGCGAGCAATTCTCTCACCCTAGAAATGAGTTGGGAAACCGCCCCGAAAGAGGCATCGCTCGGTGCCGAATCGAACGGCAGCGCCGAAGTGTGATCCCCGCCTGGCGTGCTGTTTCGTGCCCATCGTCGGCCGTCGACCGTTGCGGTAATTGCGTGGAGCCTCGGACCGCGCCAGCGAGCGGCAATTACGTGCCCCCATTCTCCGCTTGCCGCTGCCGGTTGTTGAGGAATTCGAGATAATAGACCAGCCGATCCTTCATCTCCGCGCGCGGAACAATGGCGTCGATCAGACCGTGTTCGAGGAGAAACTCGGCCGTCTGAAAGCCGGGCGGTAATTCCGCTTGAGTGGTGTCCTTGATGACTCGCGGGCCGGCGAAACCAATCATGGCGGCTGGTTCGGCCAGGATGAGGTCTCCCACGCTGGCGTAGCTGGCCATGACGCCCGCGGTGGTGGGGTGCGTGAGCACACTGATGTAAGGCAGACGCGCCTTGGCGTGATACGCCAGGGCAGCGCAGGTCTTGGCCATCTGCATCAAGCTGAACATTCCTTCGTACATGCGCGCTCCGCCGCTGGTGGAGATAATCACTACTGGCAGTGCGCGATCGGTTGCCGTCTCGATTAAGCGGGTCAGCTTTTCGCCCACCACCGAGCCCATCGACCCGCCCAGAAACGAAAAATCCATCACGCCCAAGCCCACGCGATACTCCTCGATTTTGCCCAAACCGGTGATCACAGCGTCCTTGAGCTTGGTGTTTTTCTGATAGGCCTCCAGCTTTTCCTTGTAGGACGCCACTCCCTTGAACTGCAGCACATCCACGCTCGTCATCTCCGCGTCCATCTCCTCAAAGGAACAGGTCTCAACCAGCGAATGAATCCGTTCCCGCGCGCCGATGGGGAAATGATGACTGCATTTGGGACAAACCTTCAGGTTTTCATCCAGTTCCTTGTCGAAGACCATGATGTCGCACTTGGGGCATTTGGTCCAAAGGCCCTCTGGAATGTCCTTTTTCCGCAACTTAGCCCCGCCCAGCTTCGGTTTTTTGACAAAGCTCGTCTCTGCGGCGGTGGCGGGGGGTGGCGTGACCGCAGGCTCGACGTCAAAACCGAGTGATTTCTTGGTGAACGAGGTCGTTGCCATATTGAGTAGATACGTTCAGTGTAACAAACCCCGTGCCACCGTCCATACACAAACGCTGGCCGCTCCTGCCCGCTTAAGTGTTTGGGCGCAGGCGCTTGCCGTCGAACCGGTCGTTAATACGTCGTCCACCAGCACGATCTTACATCCCCGCGCCTGCCTGGCCTGCTGCCCCCGTTCGAAGGCCCCCTGCATGTTCTTCACCCGCTCGCTCCGGCTCAGTTTGGTCTGGGTATAAGTCGCGCCCGTTCTCCGGACCAAGTCCCGTGCTACGGGCAGGCCCGTAGCCCTCGCCAGCGCTTGTGCCAGATGTTGTGCCTGATTGAATTCGCGTTCGTTCTCTTTGTCCCGATGTAACGGCATTGCGACGATCAAATCCCAGGTCTCTTCGCGCAAAGCTGGGACGGCTTCGCGCAGGAGCAGCTCGGTCAGGAATGGCTCAAACCACAGTGCCCGCGAGTATTTCCAGCGATGAATCACATCCAGCACCATCCCCTGCGCCGCCACCGTTGCGCGGGCGTGGCTGAAATGCAGGTTCATCTCCCGACAATTGCCGCATTCGAATGTGTCCATCACAGCCCCTTCGAATGGCAACCCGCACCGCTCGCAGCTCGGCGGCAGGATAAAGCGGATTTCCTTGCGACAATTCATGCCCACATAGCCGTCCGCCGCGGTTGCCTTCTCCGCCTGGCAGACCTGACACACATCCGGGTAAACAAGGGTTATTAACGGATTCGCCCAACGGGCGGGCCAGCAGCGCGACCAGACGTCCGATAGGGTTTGCCCCAGACGACGCCCGGAGTTGGCCACGCTGAACACAAAACAACGTTAGAAACCCGCTCCTGAACTGCCAAGCGCCAAGTGGGCTCCAGCCCCAGGAACCAGGAACTAGGAACCAGGAACCAGCTGCCACGGCGTGGATAAACCCTTTGCGGTCTCGCGAGGCGCGTGGTAAAGGAACCGCGCCGTGTGTGGTTTATCCGGGAACGCACGAAGTTCGCTCATGCCATCCGATCAGCAGTCTGTTCAGGATCGTCCGGCACCCAAGCCGGGACCTTTTGGGCGGTTTTATCTTCAGGAGCTCATCAACAGTGGCGGGATGGCCGATATCTGGCTGGCGACGGACCAGGAGCAGAAGTCCTGTGCCATCCGCAAGCTTCACGATGATCTGCGGTTTAATTTTCTAGCCCGGCGCCGGTTCGTGCGCGGGTGCGAGATCCTGGCCCATATCCACAATCACGAGCATGTCATCGGGTATCTGGAGCATGGCCGGACCAACGGCACGCTTTATTGCGCGATGGAATATGTCGAAAGTTCGAATCTCAAGCAGGTGTTGGTTCGCAATGACCCCATCCTGGTGGAGAATGTTGGGAATATCCTCATCGATATGGCGGTCGCGCTCGAACACGTGCATGACAGCGGGTTCATGCACCTGGATTTCAAGCCCGAAAATGTCTTGATTACCCGTAATGCGGCCGTGCGTCTGGTGGATTTTGACCTCGCCCAGCCGCGTCCAGACAAACCCCGAAAAGTCTCCAAGAATCCCGGGACTCCCGCTTACATGCCCCCCGAACAGCTCTTGCGCGAGCCATTTGATCATCGGGCCGACATTTTTGCCTACGGCGTGACGGCTTATGAAGTGCTGACCGGCCGCAAGCCATTCGCGGGCGATACGCCCGAGGAGATCCTGCGCAATGAACTTGACCGCACCGGCTTCGCGACTCCCAGGGAGATCAATCCCGATATCCCAATCGCGGTCGAAAAGTCCATCCTCAAATCCCTCGAACGCGACCCGGACAAACGCCACCCGATCATCAGCGTGTTGGTGGTGGAATTGAAGGCCGCCCTTTACGTGTGAGGTGGTTTTTAAGTTTGCCCCAACTTTTCTTCAATGAACTGCCCCTCACCAGCGTCGGACCCTGCACGCAATCGGGTCTCCGAGTATGAGAACGCTGTCTGCCTTGCTGTTTTGTTTGGTCTTGCATGGGTCCTGCCCGGCCCAGGAAGGTCCGCGGACCTTCTACCTGCAACTCATCCGGGGCACCGACCAGGACCAACCCCAGCAACCTTCTTGGAAACCCGTCGGCGAGAAACTCAGCCGGCAATTCGTCCCCCGTTTTCGTTGGAAAACCTATTGGGAAATCGCCCGCAGTAATGTCACTGTGGAGCCGGGTCACATGGCTCATGTCCGGCTGAGCGCCGATCGTGAAGTGGAAATCGATCTCCGAAAACCTGCCGAACCAGAAGTCCGCCTCTATACCCAGGGGGTCCTCAGCCGAAAATGCCGGGACTCGCTTAAGACGGGCATGTGCATCATGGGCGGCACGCGTGATAACGACGAATCCTGGTTTGTGGTCATCCGACGCGACCCGCCGGCCTTGTAACGGCATCGGCGGCTTTCTCCGGCGGCTTTCTCTTTGCTCCCTTGCAACGAACTGATTGCAGCATTGCAGCATTGCAGCTGGGATCGACGCAAAGACATGAGAGTACACACTAAACTGGGACCTGGACTTTTGGAATCCGCCTACGAGGCATGCCTTGCTTACGAACTACGCAAACGGGGGATCAAAGCCTTGACCCAAGCGGGATTGCCAGTGATTTACGATGATGTCCAACTCGGCGTTGGATACCGAATCGACTTGTTGGTGGATGACGAGGTCATTGTCGAGTTGAAGGCCGTCGATGAGGTCTCCCCGATTCACGAAGCCCAATTGCTATCTTACCTTAGGTTGAGCGGGCGTAAAGTTGGGTGTTGGGTTGCTCATCAACTTTAACGTGGCACGCCTCAAAGACGGCATCCTACGAAGAGTAAACTGATCACGCCTTGGAAACTGAGAGAAGAATTTCAGACCGCAATTTGGATCGGAATAAAACCGCGACCTCTGTGCCTCTCTGTCTCTCTGTGACCTCCGTGGTGAATCCAACCTGTAGCCAGTAGCGTGGGGGGGGGACCACAGGGCGCGACGCACGTCGTTGCCGTGCTGCGCGGGATTGGTTCTCTGTGTTCGCAGCAGGAACCGGCTTAATCGGAAGGCTTGAGCTTCTTGAGGGCGTCGCGGACCTTGGCGGCTTTTTCGTAGTCCTCTTGTTTCACGGCCTCATTGAGGTCCCGTTCCAATTGTTCGCGGCGGGTCAAGGGCCGTTTGCGATCCACTTCCTCGAGCCAATGCTGCAGGGCGATGATCTCCGCGCTCTGGGGCACCAAATCGTGCCGGCCGTGTTCTTCGTAAAACTCCCGCAGCCGTTCGATGCCGTTTTCGATTTCCTTGAGTGCCGCGGCAAACTCTTCGGTTTGCAAGTACTGCGTGGCGATGGCCCGGGTATGAATCATGAGCACCTGCGGACGAAACTGTTGCAGGGTCCAGGCCAAGTCATCGTCGGCCGCAAATTGCTGCACGAAATCGAACACCTGCAGGTTGCGGGTCGTATCGCGGAGCACACCGCCGAAATCCTCCAATTGCAGCAGGCAAATGTAACGATGATGATACTGGAAGGCTTCCATTTGCAGGCGCGCACAGTCTTCGCTCTTCAACACGAATCCTTCGTCGTTACCGTCGTGCGACGACTGATGCTGCTCCAGCTTCGCCAGATAAAAATCGAATAACGTAGGATGTCCAAATGGCTTTTTTCCGTCCGGCCGCCCTTGCGCGTTCATTTGCAGGAGACCCAGGTCAACCCGCAGTTGAATTTTCTCCTGCCCATCCTTGCCGACAAATTTCCTTACCACCACTTGGCCAGGCTGGTACTCCCACTGGTCCAGGAGATGTGAAATGTCGAAGTTCATCGACTCACTATGCCCGCGCCGCCACGCCAAGTCAACGCGTGGAGAGGGAACTTCTGGCTCCCGCCTTCGCCCTGGCGGGCTACCCGCCTTCGCCTTTAGCTACGGCGTGGCAGGCGGCGTGGCAGGCCCCGCCTTTGGCTTTACCGGCTACGGCACGTGGCGTTTCCGCTTTCCGCTTTTACCCCGCTACCAGGCTTGCAGCGTTTTCAACACGGCTTTAACCCGGGCCACTTCATGCGTTCGGAACAAGTCCGTCTTTCCCAGGGCGGCCAGCACGGCAAAGAACGGTTCGGCACATCTCACTTCTTCTCCGAAATACTCGAAGGCATGCGGCAAGGCGTGGCAAACCGGCCAGCCTAATGCGCGTAACCGGAACGTGTTCAGGAATGTGGCCATCTGATGACGCACCCGGACGGCGCTGTCCTGTAAATTGCGATAATAAAAGCCGAGCCCAGGATCGATGAAGATTCGTTTGACTCCGCACTGGGTGGCGCGCTCGATTTCGCGCGCAAAATACTCGTGCATCATCGGCACAGCATCGGCCGTCAGATTGAAATCGCCTACTTCGCGGACATTACGCCCCACCACAAAACAGATGATCACCGCCGCATTATGATCGGCCACCATTCGGTACAAATCTTTGGTCGCTTCCGTTCCGGTCAGGTTCAGGACATTGGCGCCTGCTTCCAGGCAAGCGCGGGTGACCGCTGGCTGGTAGGTTTCAACCGAAACGAGGATTTGTTCGGCGCGCAGCGCGCGGATCACCGGTAGCAACTTGCTGTTTTGGGCGCCGGCCTCCAGCCGCGCGGCTTGGGCCAGGCTGGATTCCGCGCCCACATCGATGATCACCGCCCCTTGCGCCGTCAGCGCGCGCCCGCGTTGAATCGCCGTCTCCGCGCTCAGACAAACACTTTCGCGATACCACGAATCGGCTGACAGATTAATCACGCCCATCAACCCCGGCTGCGAATTGAAAGGGAAATGCGTCGGCCCAATACTGAACTCCTCCACGCGGCAAGCCGACGCCGATCGATGTGCATCGAGCAAGGCGGCAAGATCTTCCAGCGGGAGCATAGAATGTGTGATGCAATGACCTAACTCGTCTTTGGTATCCGGCCGACTTTACGCCCGGCCGAGAGCTTAGGGCAAGCTCGTGCGACTGACGGACTAACGGCCAGCATTCCAAGAACCTTTGCAAAGTGTGCACCATTCGGTCGCACCAAGGAAAAGCGGCCAAGCATGCGTCACTATGCCTGACCGCTTCACGAAAGCACCGGGTGATCCAAAGTCCCGGTCCCAATCGAGAATCATAGCAGCAGTTGCGGTTGACGGTAACTGGGGATTGCCCGGGACGGAGTCTAGGGAAAACCACTTGGCGGAATGATTTTCGGTCGAAACGATTCGAGGATGGGGTTCAGGGCCGGCAGGGATGCATGCCCATGCGAAAGTCGAGCTGCCTCTGTTTATGTTGCTTGGCGCGCTCGGCGGGAGTCGAACCCACGACCGTCTGCTTAGAAGGCAGATGCTCTATCCAACTGAGCTACGAGCGCGCTGACCCAAGTCGATCCGCTGCGGTATCCGGCCGACTTTACGCCCGGCCGAGAGCTTAGGGCAAGCTTGTGGGAGTTGGGCGAGTTGGGCGAGTTGGGCCTGGAGTTTGTCGAGAACATCGATTCGTTCGCTCGTCGCCTGGAATCAGTTTCAGGAAACCTTCGATGCTCATGATATGAATGAAGTCATAAGCTGACAGTAGGCGAACTCACGCGCTCTGCGTCCGCACAGGCACGGAAGCAGTTCCAATCCCGCACAAACTGGCACCGGGCTGACGCGCTGGACCAACTCAGCGAGGAAGAAGCTGGCATCATTGCAGAGCGACTTTTGAGACGGGTTCAAGCCAAGACAGCTCTGTCCGAAACTAAAGCGGCGGCGCTGAGAAGCTCGCTGGCGAACACCTTGAGGGAACGCTTCGTTGGTTCACCTGGGTCGCCTTCGCGCGCCCCAGAACAGGACCGTGACGATTTCTTGCAAAAAGCAGCCAGCTATCTGAACGAGGCGGAATTGGCCTCATTGCGCGACGCCTTTGTCTCCGGCCTGCGTCCGTTGGCGGGTGAACAATGAAGGCTATTCGACACTCGACTGAACAAACGTGCCCGCATTGTTTCCTTCACTCTGTTTCCGACATGACGATGGTCGAATTCGCCTTGGCCTCGCGCTTGACGTGCTTGCCGGACGGATAGAATTCCACGCGCACATCCACGGCGCTGCGCCTGCCCAGACCGAAGTGACGTTCGGTCGGCGCGAGCGAGTAGTAGCTGTGGGCGCTTTGGCTGTCGAGGATGGTGACTTGTTCGAACCACAGAAGCTTTTCCGGCTGGCCGCGCTCGGTGACCCGAATCTTTGCGCCGGCAGCAGTGCGGTTTCCGCGGGCGCCGGTGAGCCGAACCCGCAGCCAATTCTGGGCGGGCAAATCGTTGCGATATACCTTGACCTGCCGGTGGCCATCGAGCGTGCCCGTGTAACCGATAATATCGAGGGCGCCATCGCCATCGATGTCACCAAAGCACAACCCGTCATCCACTGAGGCGGCGGACTTGTCTTCGACCTGCCACGCCTTGTTCATATAGATGAAGTTGCCGCCGCCGAGGCCGCGCAGCACCCAGAGAAAATTGCGTCCGTTCCAGAGGATATCCGCGACGCCATCATTGTCGAAGTCGGTCACGACGGCGAGCCCCCACGAGAGGTAACGCGGTTTGCTGGCCGCCTCCATGCCAGCGAACGCCCCGGGCTTGCGCGTGAACCTTCCTTTCCCATCGTTCAAGTAAAGTTCAGGACGCCCATCCTCCAGCACGATCAGATCGAGGGTCCCGTCCTGATTCCCATCGCCCACGCCCTTGATCGCGAGACCGTCTTCGTGCAGACCGGCCTGGCCGGTCGCGTCGGCGAAGCTCATCTTCCCATCGTTAAGATAGATGCGGGACTTGCCGCGCTCGTAGTCATAGCGCCCCCAGTGCACGGCCAGGTCAATGAAGCCGTCGCCATTGAAATCCGCCGGATGCATGTTGATCTCATTGCGGGTCGGCGCGACCTCAAGATGACCACCGGCCCGGAAATTTCCCGCGCCATCGCCGACCTCGAAGCTCACCCCGGGCCGTTCGTGCAGCCAATCCACTTTGCCGTCGCGATTCAGATCGATGAGCGCGTTGGCGCGCGCCTGGCCGGCGGTCACGTTCGACTCCCGGAAGTTCAATCGGCCCGACACCGATTCATTGAGCCACCATTTGCCGCCGCCGTCCTGCCAGGTCATTTGCAGATCGAGTTTGCCGTCCTCATTGACATCAGCCGCTAGATGAATCTCCGAAGGCGGATACGACCCGTCGGCGTCTTTGAAGTGGCCGTGGCCGTCGTTGAGCAGCGCCAGGGAGCGGCCCGCGCCATGAGCGGCGAGAAACAAATCGAGTTGCCCATCCCCATCCAGGTCCACGAGGTTCAAGCCGCTCAACCACCATTGCGGATGCCGCTCGTAATGACGCGCCATCGCGTCCGCGACGCCCGACGATTGCGTCACGTCAACGAAGCCGTTGCTCTTCGTGGTCGAAGTTCCCGTTGCATTCGCGTCTGCGGCCTGTCCCGGCATCACCATGGAGGCAAGCCCGGCCGTCATGGCGGCGATGTAGAGGGGGCCGATCCACTGAAGCCAGTCCAGGAACCGGCGGCGCAGGTTCACGGTTCAGGGTTCACGGTTCAAGGTTGACGGTTGTGTCGATCCGCGCGGTATCCGGCCGACTTTACGCCCGGCCGAGAGCTTAGGGCAAGCTCGTGGGAGTTGGGCGAGTTGGGCCTGGAGTTTCTCGAGAACAGTTTCCGGCCACGACCTGTCCCGGACAAACTCTGGGGCGAGAAATGGAACTCACGAAACCCCTACGGCTCGATCAGGCGAAAGAATCCCGCGTCCCCTACGGCTGGGACGAGCAGGGTGTTGTCTTGTTCCGTCCCGGCGATCGTTTGCCAGTCGGGGTGGGCGAGGCTGGGGCTGCGCTGCAGTTTCATGCCGGTGGCTGCTTCGTTCCAAGTGATGGTGAGGACTCCATGACCGTTGTTTTGGGAAACCGTGAACGCCGGAAATTGAACGCCATAGATCGACAGGCCAAGGCCGCCGGTGGTGACGTAAACTTTGTCGCTCACGATCGACAAACCACTGATGTAATCGCCCACTGCGTTCAAGGCCAGGAAACGCGGATGGGCCGGCTCGCTGATATCCACCAATTCCAAACTGCCGTTGTGGTTTGCCACATAGGCCACCGATCCAATCACCTTCACCACGCTTGCCCAACCGCTGGTGTCGTACGTCCCCAATAATTGGGGCGCGGCCGGATCGCTGACATCATAGATACGAAGCCTCCCGGTTCCACCGAAGCCAACCAGCGATTCGCCCACATAAGCGGTCGAACCAACCACATCTAGACCCCAACCAACCCCGACAAAGGTAACCTCCGATTTGGGCGAAGGCTGACGCGGATTACTGATGTCCACGATCTGGAACGAGCCTCCACCGAAATTTCCCGTCGTGTCGAACTTTACTTCAGCCACATAGGCGTTCGCTTGACGGACCACCAGTGCGGCCGGGTCTCCGGACAATTCGAGTTGTCCTTGGGTGGCGGGATGGGCCGGATCGGTCACATCCACGGTGTAGAGCCATCCGCCGATGCCCTCAGGGCCTGCTCCTTCGGGATATCTTCGGCATCCTACATACGCGGTTGTGTCTGTCACTTGCACGCACCACGCTCCTCCGGCCAGGTCGACGCCACCTTGAATCTTTGGTTGGGTGGGATCGCTCACCTCAATCAGGTCCAAGCGTCCGGTTTTCCATTTGAAATCCGACTCATCGCGCGTCGCCTCGACCAGGTAAGCCCAATGCCCCACGACGGCCAGGTTGATTGGTTCTTGCTGAGTCCCCAGCAGCGCCCCCACGCTTTTCGGGCTGGCCGGATCATTTACGTCCAGGATCCGAAAGCCTGCACTTGCCGCAGGCACGTAAGCAAGATGGTCGGTTACCACAATATCCTGGGCACAACAACCGATGGGCAAGGAACCCAACTGGTTGAACCGGATTCGCGCCGCCGTGGTTTGCTCAAAGAGGTCGAAGCTGTGGTAGTCCCTTCCGCTGCCGTCGTGGAACAAATTAAATGTATCAACCCTCAACTGGTGATCTTCTACGCTTACTGACAGGTAGACCGTCACGAACCCAAATTCCCAGATAGCGAAGCCACGCGCCAAGACCGGATCCGCCAAGTCACGAAGCGGATAGAATGCCGTGTCACCCCAATCACAATCCGTGGGAGAACAGGCGCCCCACGCGTGAATGGTCCGACTCGATGCATCCCCGCCAAAGGAGAGCTTCGTGATGCTCCGGGTAAATTGATCCACGTTATGCCAGGTCCCAGTCCAAGGATCATCTTGGCCAAGCAGGCATTGAAACGATGTCAGCCATCCCAAAACCAGGACCAACCAAAACGCGGCGACCTTTGGTCCGCAGCGATAAGCAGGAAATTCCGTGGACCATCCCGTGGTCGTCATGACTACCGAATCGCTTTGATGCGATCGTTCAAATGTTTCCCGGGCTTGATGGTCCCGGTTTACAGCCTTCACCTCGTTCATAGACTCTCCTTGCGGTTGAATTTGAACCCTCGGACTTCGCCCCCCAAAAATCGCGGCAGAAACATCAGCTACAGTTTCGTCGTGGAGCGGAGCTCTACCCAACTTGCCTCGCAAGCATGCCGGGAACTGGGTTGCTGGTCAACTCAACCTTGCGCCCGATGCGCCCGAGGAAAACGGCGTCTTTAGGCACTGCCCCCGCAATATGCAGTTTGGTGCGCGGCGTTTACGCCGCTTCATCGTCCGTCGGCTCGAGGATGAAGGAACTGCCCAACAGCCCGCCCCCCCTTCGAGGGCCTTCCTCCGGCATCTCGCCGAGGACACGTTCAACGTCCAACACTCAACCAGGTCGTACCTTGGTGCTGGCCGGATAGGCGCCGAGATAATCGCCGTCATTCCAATTGTGTTTCGGCCGGATCGGTCTGGGACAAAAGCCGCCGCCGCAATTGGGGCAGACGTTATCGAGGATGTTTTCGACGCACGGACGGCAGAACGTGCATTCGAAGGTGCAGATCATCGCCTCGGTTGAATCCGGAGCAAGCGGCGTGTTGCAGTTCTCGCAAGCAGGTCGTAGTTCGAGCACGGCAATGATTGGATATGCGTTTTGCGGCGTTGCCGGCGCCGGCGTTGGCGCAGCGACCCGGCCGCCACGGGGGCCGCCCCGGCCTCCATCGATGGCGGGGATCGCTGCGCCGGTTGAGCATCACCCTTCCGAGCTGAGCAGCAACCTCCGGGCGCCGTTTTCCGCTCAGCTGGCCAATTGGCCGGCGGCGAGGGCCTTCACATCGGCGGTGCTGAGAGACTTGCCCCCGACACCCCAATCTCCACTCTTAACCTCTTCGATGACGACCCACGTCACTGGGCGCATGTTTTCGCCTTCGATCGCCACCATCGTCTCGGTGAGGCGATGGATCATTTCCAGTTTTTGTTTTGGCGTAAAGACGCCTTCGATCAGTTTCACGTTTAACATCGGCATATAAGTTTCTCCCGTTTGTTGTTTGAGTTGCGAGGTGATTCAGCCCGCACGGCAACTCTTCCGCGCGTGCCTAGGTTTTCATTTTCCATCGCGCCCGTGGTCACAACAGCAGCGGGCAATCTACGATTCAGGCAGCGGTTAAAGGTTCCCGGAGGCCACTGGAGCTTGAGTCCCATTCGTAGCCTTGGTCATGGCCTTCGGCTGCCGCGGCCGACACTGCCTGGCCGGGAGCAGAAGCGAAGGCATCGCCCGGCGGCGCGCCGGGTTCTCTTGGAATGGCACGGACGGCAACTCCGTTCGGAGGGCAGGATGAAGCGCGGGAATTGTCCGCCAACAAGATTTGCCTGAGCTGCCCGATGCCCCGGGCGATGCGTGATTTGACCGTGCCGACAGGCACCTCGAGAATTGCAGCGATGTCTTTGTAGGAACAGTCCTGCAAATAGAAGAGGGCGACGGCCCCTTGATAAACTTCGTCCACTTTGGCCAACGCGGACAGGGCCTGCGCCGAGTCCGACGGGTCGGATCGCAGCGGGTAAACAGCCAAGGCCTGCTCCGAGACCTCCTCCAGTTGGTGATGAATAAAGCGGCTCTGCCTCCGGCGCGCGCCCAAAAAAGCGCGATGCAGGGTGGTGAATAGCCAGGTCTTGACCTTGGACGCGTCGCGCAATTGATGTCCTTTGGTGGCCCAGACGTAAAACGTTTGCTGGGTCAAATCCCGCGCTTCGGAATCCACGCGCGTGAGGCTCATCGCGAACTTGAACAACGGGTCGTAATGCTCGCGCACGATGGTTTCAAATGGGTCTGCAACATTCTTCATAATTCGTTTCGATCGATCTGCCCCAAGCATTGAGACGGCTGATCCTTTCCACGGGAAGCGCGCTGCGACAATGGGACTATGGAGCAATCTGGCTCACGAGGCAGAGCCTCAGAACAGCAAGGCGAGGACGATTCTTTGCTAGATTGGGCGCCTTGGAGTGCCTTGCCGCTCTGAGGCCCCGCCTCGTTAGAGGGTTTGGCTTCGCCAAACCAGCGGATGTAACCGCAAATTTACCCTGCCTGTCCCTCCTGCGATTCCCCCCTGGCCAGGCGAGAGCCAACCCTTGTGTTCTGCAGGTGTTTTGGCCTGGCTCTAACCGCGCCGTGCCCTGCCAACTTGGCGCCAACCTCTTTCCCGATGCAAGAACCCGGGGGCATTTACGAACTATCTAACGCGCACGCATATCGACGACACAAGGCGTCGACGTCATAACAGCATGAAAATCAACGTTGCCTGCTTCCGTCCGCTGGTTCTGGCTTGCCTATGCCTCGTGAATTTCCCGGTGGCGCCAAGTCGGGCGCAGGAAGTGTCCATCCCTGATCCAGGCTCCGGCAATCAATTGACCAATCTGACGCTGCCGGCCGATATGACGCGGTTCGTCATGTTTGGGCACATTGATCAAGTTATCATGCCTTCTTTGGCCAAGAATCGGGGCCGGGGGGGAGGCAACAGATGAGCACTGTGACCCTGCCAGTGACACCCCGCATGAGCGCGTCGGCGAATCACGAATGGGATGAATGGGACGAAAGCACCAGTGCGAGCGGCCTGTCGCCGGGGCAGAGTGACCAGGTGTTTGACAATCTCTTCAGGCGGAGCGTTGACGCGGTTTGGTTGCTGGATCCGCGGACTGGCGTATTCGTGGACTGCAACCAGGCGGCAGTCAAACTCATCGGCGCGAAGAGCAAACAACAACTGCTGCACATGCGGCCGGACGAGCTGTCACCGCTGTTCCAACCCGATGGCTCACGGTCGGTCGACAAGTCGGTTGAGATTATCGCCATTATCCAAGCGCAAAAAACGCATCGGTTCGAATGGGTGATCCGGCGACTGGATGGACGGGACGTTCC
>DATLUX010000601.1:0-6457 GCA_035577805.1 Verrucomicrobiia bacterium | reverse complement strand
GGGCATCTCTTTGGCCACGGCAAGCAGCGTTTCCTGGACCACATCCTCCGCTTCGGCGTTGGTGAGTCCGGATTTGATGGCCAAGCCGTAGATCAACCGCCAATAGGTGTCGAAAAAGTCACGCCAACTTTCGTGGTCATCCCAGGCTTTCAACCGGCTGAGCAGGCTTTGGCGCGTCGGGAGAAACGGGTCGAGCTGGTCGCGCATGGTTTAATAGTCTAATGGACTCGAAAGCCGGGCGTCGAAGGTCGAGGGTTGCCGAAACCCGTTCCAGCGCATCCACGCGGGCACCCTCGCCACTCGACTCGGAGCCTTCGTCAGCGGTGCTTTTCCACGTCTCTATCATGGGCAAATTCACCTTTCAATCTAACAACAATCACGAGCGCAGAGTTTTTGTTAGATCACCGGATTCTCTCGCCCATAGGAGATAGGAACTTCACGGGCCGTCGGCTGACAGGATCTGCTAAACGTGAAAATTGGCTGGCGGCAAACGCCTTGGAACGGTGACACGACGAACCCTGGCGGTCGGCCACGACGCGGACCCGGCCAGGACAGACATCCGAACACGCAACGATAGTTATGAAAACAAACCACACGGTCAAAGCCATCCTCACGGCACTGCTCCTGGGCACCGGACTTTACGGCGCCCGTGCCGCCTCCCTTCTGCAGGATGGAGATTTCAATTCTCTTCTGGAGTCCTCGGCGCCGGACTTGAACACGCCGGCCGGGCACTGGTTCTGGCCCGCCGATTACCTGACGACGGGAGAAGGTCAAGGTTCGTTGGGAGAAACTTCTGTGGAGCAAATATGTGTGTTTCCGGCGCCGGCGGGTGGAACCGGCCTTTGCCTGCGGCTTTTCATCGTCGCCACTGCAAGCCCTGGCACCACCATAGCCTTGCCCAACTTTCTCGGAAGGAGTGTGACCAAGACCTCCGGTGAGATCCTCAATGTCTCGTTCGACATTTACGTCGAACCGGGCCGCGGAGGTGGTGCTGTTCACCTGGGAAAGGGCCTTAACATAGCCTCTGACAGAGGCCCGCAGTTGATGTGGTATTCCAGCGGGGAATTAATCACGCGAAACGTGAGTTTGGAGAATATCACGCTGATGTCCTCCTATCCCAGGGGAGTCTGGCAAACGGTGCGGCTAAAGGTGGATCTCGCCAACGACCACTTCAATTTCTACTGGAGCGAAAAAGGACAACCGATCAGTGTGATTCATACCAACCTGCTTTTTCGCTCCGGCTCCATCCCTTCCATCGATCGATTCACCATTGCCCGATTGATGGAACTTCCAGAGACGCGCGATGCGTATTCGTATTTTGACAACATCCGAGTGAGCGTAGGAGATTCCGCAACCGTGGTGCCCGGCGAGTCCTTTGCGCTCCCCGGCGGTGGACTGATCTTGGGCCTGACCAACGCGCCCGATCTCGCCTCGACTTACCAGTGGCAATTGAACGGCACCGACCTCCCTGGAGCCACCGGCCCGACCCTCGCCCTCAGCAACCTCACCCTCAACGACAGCGGCCCTTACGGCGTCACCATCAGCAACGCCTACGAAGTCGTCACCACCGCCCCCGCCACTGTGCAGGTCGTGGACCGCGTCACGATCACGAGCGATCCGCGCGGCACCAACGCCCCCGCCGGCAGCAACGTCACCTTGCGCGTCACCGCCCTCAGCCCGCTGCCCATCACCTATCAATGGCAGTTCAACGGAACGAACCTGGTCAACGGCGGCAGCGTGAGTGGCGCGACGACAGCAAACCTCTCGCTCAGCAATGTCCAGTTGGCCCACGATGGCGCCTACACCGTCGTGGCCACTGATGCCATCCGCTCCGTCACCAGCGCGCCCGCCACGCTCAACGTCCTGATTAAGCCTGTCATCGTCCAGGCCCCGCTTAGCCAAAGTGTCGTCGCGGGTGGCAGCGTCACCTTCAGCACGGAAATCACGGGCGACCCGGCCCCGTTCCTTTACCAATGGCGTCAGGGATCAAGCGTCCTGACAAACATGATGCTCTCGGAGAAGAAGGCCTTCTTCACGCTGACCAATGTCCAGACCAACCAGGCCGGCCTCTACCGCGTCGTCATCACCACCGCGGCGTCGCCCACCGTCAGCGTCAACGCCAGTTGGAACCTCACCGTGTTACCCGACGCCGATGGCGACGGCCTGCCCGATGCCTGGGAAACCGCCCACGCCCTGAACCCGGCCGACGCCTCCGATGCCCTGGCCGATGCCGATGGCGACGGGCAAAGCAACCTGGCGGAATACCGATCCGGCACCAGCCCCACCAACGCGACGAGCCTGCTCAAACTCGAGACTATGACTCAGGCCAACGGCCGGGCGACGGTGAGTTTCAACGCGGTGTCCAACCAGACCTACACCGTGGAATGGTGCGCGCAACCGGCTGAAGGCATTTGGTTCAAACTGGCCGACGTACTCGCCCGTCCCAACAACCGGACGGAGATCATGACTGACACCAACACCGGCGACTCCAGCCGCTTCTACCGTGTGATCGCCCCGCGCCAGCCTTGAGCGGGCGAACGAAGAAGAGTTCCAACAATCATCGTCTCCACCTGTGCGAAAATGAAAACACTCCAGTTTATCTCGTTCCTCGTCGTTAGCCTCAGTGTTGGCACCCCGGCCAATGCCACTAACAGCGTCGCGCGCATTTGGAATGAACGAGCGCTCGCGGCCATCCGGCAGGACACGCCGCACCCGCCGGCTCAGGCGCGCAATTACTTCAGTCTTTCGGTCTGTATGTATGATGCCTGGGCAGCCTACGACACGAACGGGGCGGTGGGGTACGTCTATCGCGGCAAACACACCGCACCCGATATCGCGGCGGCCCGGAACGAAGCGATCAGCTACGCCGCCTGGCGAATCCTCAAGGAGCGCCACTTGTATTCCAGGACCGCCAGCAACACCCTTGTGTTGGATGACCTTCAAATGCTGGCGCTAGGCTACGACACAAACAATGTCTCCCGCAACACCGCCACTCCGGCGGGCGTTGGGAACTCCATCTACGACGCGGTTTCCGCTTGGTTTATCAACGACGGAGCCCGGCAGACCAACGGAATACCTTACCCACTCACTGGCACAAACCCACCCGTCGCTTATCCGGATTATCCTTCCAACCAAGGCGGGTATTTTTACATCAACCCGCCGCTGGCCACCGACCGGTCTGGCATTGACGATGGCTCTGTTTCAAACGCTCCCGGCCTTACGGTGGTGGACATTAACCGCTGGCAGCGGCTAAGAGTCGTCAACGCTGTGGACCAAAACGGATTTTCTCAAGGTCCCATTCAACCATATCTCGGCGCGCAGTGGCTCGGCGTTCGGCCCTTCGCTTTGACGCGCACGGATGCGACGAAACCTTGGATCGATCCGGGGCCGCCGCCGTTTTTTGGCGGGGCGACTCATACCCAATTTGTGAAGGAAGTCGTTGCATGTATTACAGCGGACAGCCAATTGAACCCCGATGATGGAATCATGATCGACATTTCTCCGCGTTCCTATGGCAACAACAGCCTCGATTTTGCAGGTCACTACGGTAACGGCAACTTCGACCTCTACGATGGACATGGCTATACCAATAACCCCGCCACCGGCCAACCGTATGCGCCTAACATGGTCAAGCGCGGCGATGCGGCGCGCGTTCTGGCCGAGTTCTGGGCGGATGGTCCCAATTCCGAAACCCCGCCCGGCCACTGGAATGTGGTGGCCAATTACGTGGCCGACAATCCATTGCTAGTAAAAAGAATCGGCGGCACGGGGCAGGTTGTGGATGATTTGGAATGGGACGTGAAGATGTACTTCGCCCTCAATGCTGCCGTCCACGACGCCGCGTGCGCTTGTTGGGCGGCGAAGCGCTATTATGATGCGTGGCGTCCCCTCAGTGCCGTTCGCTACCTGGCGGGGCTAGGACAGTCCACCGACGCAGGCCTCCCGTCCTATAACGCGAACGGCCTGCCGCTCATCCCCGACCAGATCGAACTGGTCACGTCGAACACGGTCGCGTCCGGACGGCACGCAGGCTTGACGCCGGGCAAAATCGCGGTGCTCGCCTGGCCGGGTCCGCCGGCGGACTCCGTCAACCACTACAGCCGCGTGAAATGGATCCATGGCGATACCTGGAGCACCTATCAACGGACGAACTTTGTCACCCCCGCTTTCCCCGGCTACTTTTCGGGCCACAGTACCTTCAGCCGCTCGGCGGCGGAAGTCCTGGCCGCGATTACCGGTTCTCCTTTCTTCCCCGGCGGCCTGGGCACTAATGGTAACTATGTGCTGGGCTTTGAAAACGGCCCGTCCGTGCCCATGACCCTGCAGTGGGCCACGTATTACGACGCCGCCGACCAGGCCGGGATCTCCCGCATCTGGGGCGGCATCCATCCTCCCATCGATAATCTGGCCGGCCGCCGCGTAGGGTCGCAGGTCGGAAAAAATGTCTGGGCACTGGCGCAAAAATATTTCGACGGCTCCGTAACCAATGTCCCGATCTCTCTCACTGTGCGTCGCCTGGGTCCTGCGCAATGTGAAGTGACCTATTACACACTGCGCGGCTTCTACTACCAGTTGCAGTCCACCACGAATCTCAGCGTGGCGTTCACCGACGAATCGGGCGGCCCATCGCTTGCGTTCGATGGCTGGATCGCCACCACGAACACCGCCACCAGCCCCCAAAAATACTACCGCGCCGCAAGCTCGCTCGTTCCGTAAGACCAACGGCACTCTCACCAAAACTGAATGCAGATGAAACCTGCATTTGATCCAACATTGGGGATTAGAAGCAGTGCAGGTTGCGTTGCCCGATCACGAGCGAAGAATTCTTGTTAGATCACCGGCTCCCTCGCCCACAGGAGATAGGACCCTCGCTGTAAGTCGGCGGACAGTATCTGCTGATACGTGAGGGACCACAAAACAACAAAGCAAAAACAAATCGTATGATTAAATTATTCAACCATTCCATCACGGGTCTGAGCATGAACAAGCGGCTTCTTTTACTATTGGCCTTAGGGCTGGTGGGAATTGGTTCTATAGTAATTCCTAAGCTAGGGGTCTCGGTAGTTCAGGCGGAGAACGCACAGGAGACTTTGATACTGGAAGTTGCCTGCGATGGGCGCACCGGCGCGCTGAATCGAGTGGACCCCAGCGCCACCACCCCTGCGGGACGGGGAGACGTCGGCATCGTCAATGGCTTCATTTTTCCGGCGGGCACCATTCCCCCAGGAGACAATGGGTTCGATCTTGACGTGCCCGAAAGGATGGGCGATTGGGTCTGCGTTAATAGCCGCGGAGCTCTTCCGGCTCCACGAAACGCCGCCGTCACGTATTACTTCGCGATGCCAAATCTCGAGACAGCGGGCCTCATCACCCAAGGATTCAATGCACACCGTTTTCCGGGAAGTATTCCCGTCGCGCATGCAATCGTTGGCGGCACGGGCGTGTTTAGCGGCACTACCGGTGAGGTGATCGAGGAAGTGATTGGCAAGAACAAGACGGGCGCCTTCAATCTTCGATACTACATCAAGCCTGCGAAGCAAGGCCTCAAAATAAGGGACTAGGCCGAGGTAACTTTGTCCGCCGGGCGAATACGGCTGAAGCGGCGGTTTACAACCGCCGCTTCAGCCATGCCGATGAGTTCTACATCCGAGATTTGGCGACAAGCTGCCTTTGAAATTCTTTGTGCCCCATCAACAGGTTTCTTTGTTCGTCCAAAAACCTCTGGAACTCCGAGTCGCTTCTGATGTTCGCCAAAGTGGGATCGTTGTGGAACGCCGGATAACAAGGAAACCCCGTGTCCGCGGCGGTTCGCAGCCAGCGCACGGCATCCTCGGGTTGGTTCATCAGGCCGTACGCGCAACCAATGTTGTAGGCCGTGTGATGAAAGTGGCCGAACCCCTTCCCTCTTTGTTCCGCCTTTTGGATGGCCTCCTTCGCCTGGGTGAATTCGCCGACGCGAGCGAACAGCATGGCTTCGACGCTGGCGAATTGACCCCCGGGATCTGTGGGCGAGTCCTTCAGGCCATTTTCAATGACGTTCTTTGCTTCCTTCGCTTTGTCCTGCTTCAAACAAGCCAGCGCAAGCTCCGCGTAGTTGCGTCCGACATCCATAATGTCACCTCGCCGCAACTCCTCTTCCGCTTGCTGGTAATCCCCGCGGTGCTGCGCGATCAATCCTCTGCTGTAATGAAACCGGCTTTGAACCGAGTCAATCTCTAGCGCCTTTTTCGCTTCCTCTAACGATTCGTCCATCAATCCCATGTGCAGGTAGACCCCTGCGAGTTTCTGGTGGGTTTCGGCGGCCAGCATCGGGTTCTCTTGTGCCAGGTGCGGATTCGCCTCTAATACGCGCCTGAAGGAAGCGATCGCTGGTTCATGCTGCCAGCCCTTGCCATCAGGTCGATACCAGAGCAGGTAACCCTGCGCGAAATGGGTCTCAGATAACTCGGGACCAAGC
>DATLUX010000600.1:0-2799 GCA_035577805.1 Verrucomicrobiia bacterium | reverse complement strand
GAAAGCGCGGGCAGCGTGGACGTCACGATCCTGCGCACCAACGGAACCACCGGGGCGATCACGTTCGATTACGCGGTCATCGCCGGCACGGCTCTGGCCGGCACCGATTTCGTTGCCCAAGCCGGCACGCTCAGCATGGTGGAAGGCCAGACCAGCATTACCATCTCGATCGCCATTCTGGATGACACTTTGGTGGAAGGCGACGAATCCTTCTTCGTCACCATTGCCAACCCCGGCGGCGGCGCCACCATCGTCGGCAGCACCAATGCGACTGTCATTATCCTCGATGAAGAGTTCGGACCAGGCAGTGTGGACCGAACCTTCAATCCGGGCCGGGGCACGGATGGCTTGGTCCGGACGCTGGCGGTTCAGCCGACGAGCAAAGTGGTCTTAGGCGGTGCCTTCACTCGGTTCGATGGCACTAATCGCAATCATATCGTGCGCTTGAACGCCGACGGCTCACTCGATGCCGGGTTTGACCCCGGCGCTGGCCCCAATGCGCTCGTTTCCGGCGTGGCCTCCGGGCCCAACGGCAAAGTCCTGATCGGCGGCGCCTTCGATGCCGTGGACGGCGTGAGCTTCAATCGCATCGCGCAACTAAACGATGACGGCACGCCTGACCAGACCTTCAACCGGTTCGTGACCTTGAACGCTTCCATTTACACGTTGAACGTCCAAACCAATGGCCGCGTGCTCTTCGGCGGCGCCTTCAGCCTCCCCACGCGCGGGGTTGGGCGTTTGTTTGAAAATGGTAACGTCGATTCGTCGTTGAATGTGGGATCGGGCGTCGATGGCGCGGTTCATACCGTGATCGAGGCGGCCGATGGCAGCCTGTTCCTCGGCGGAGCGTTTACCTCGGTAAACGGTGAACCACGCGGCCGCGTGGCCAAGTTGACTTCCGGTGGGCTGGTCGACACCAGCTTTGGGACGGGGGCCATCGTCGATGGGACCGTCTTTGGCCTGGCCATCCAGGCGGATGGCAAAATCGTGGCCGGCGGGGACTTCCAGACGTCCGCTGCCACCAACCGGACCCGGCTGGCCCGGCTCAACCCAGACGGCACGTTGGACCTCACGTTCAACTCGGGCGCGGGCGCCAATGCGACAGTTTACGCGGTGGGCTTGCAGTCGAGCGGCCAGGCCGTCGTCGCCGGTGATTTCACTTCCATTAATGGCACCAACCGCAACCGGTTCGCCCGACTGAACCTCGATGGGTCACTCGATTCGGCCTTCGATCCGGGTCGAGGCGCTAATAACACCGTGTTCTCGCTCGTGGTGCTGGCGGATGACAACATTTTGATCGCCGGCGACTTCACCGAGGTTGGCGGACTCTCCCGGCAAGGTGTGGCCCGGATCCGAGGCAGCGCGATCGGTCCAGCGCCGTTGGCCTTTGCGGCTGTGTCGGTGAGCGGCTCGATGCTGAGACTGAGCACGCGCAACAGCAGCAGCCCGCCGCAAAGTTGTGTCTTGGAGTGGAGTCCGGATCTGATCAGCTGGAGCGCCATCATGACCAACGGACCAGGCACCGGTGAGTTTCTCGTTCCAGTCAATCCCAATGCCTCTGCAGGCTTCTTCCGGGTCCGGACTGGAACTCCTTAATGCAAGAATTTTTCCTATGACGAGAATTAGCTTTAGAGATGATTCTGCCCTTCTCCCGTCGGGCCATGGGTCCCGCGGTTCTAAATCGCACGGCTCCAATCGGGCGCCGGTGAGCTGGAGGGCGCTGGGGCGCGCCGGGTCGGCGTTGGTGGCCATCGGAGGGCTGACCTTGCTGGCGTGGGGTGCAATGCCGGCGGCCCAGGCGGCCCAGACTATTCACGGAGAAGTGCGAGAGGCGGATTATCATTCCGTGGTGAATTTTCGTGCCCTGGCCCTCATGGAGCAACGAATGAGTCGTCCGTTCCATTATAAGACCAACCCTCCCCTCATGCCGCATCAGGTCGGAACCAACAATGTCGGTGACGGAGGAGGCGGGGCGGGCGCGGCCCTGGGTCCGGGCGGTGGCGGTGGTGGCGGGCCCTTCGAAGCGGCCGCTGTCCCTCCGCTGGCGTCCCCCGCGCCGACCAGCACTTTCCCGGCTTTGACTGACGATCTTACCACCACCCCACCCGATACACACGGGGCCGTGGGGTTGAACCATGTGATGACCGTCTTGAATTCGCAGGTCCGCATCCAGGACCGCAACGGGAACGTGATCAGCACGGTTTCCTTAAACACATTCTGGCAATCGTTGGGTTCCCCAAATGCGTTTGATCCCCGGGCGCTCTACGACCCTTACGCGGACCGTTTCATTTTCACGGCCGGGGGTGATGCTATGACCCCGCGGTCTTCGGTGCTGGTTGCCGTATCGCAGACCGGCGATCCGACCGGCGGCTGGATGCTGTCGCGGGTGGACGCGGATCAGAACAATTTGACGTGGGCTGATTTCCCCGCCGTCGCGTTCAACAAGAATTGGGTTGTGGTCACGGTGAACATGTTTCCGATCTTGCAGGGGCAAGGGTTCGACTTTTCGGGAGTGAACATCTACGCGTTCAACAGGACCAACCTCTACGCCAACGGGCGCCAGTTCACTCTCTTGCGAGATGGGTCGACCATTGGGTTCACCATGATGCCGGCCGTAACGTATGATCCGGATCTGGAATTGATGCACTTGGTCGACGTGGACAGCCTGGAGCTTAATTACAATGTGACCAGCCGCCGGTTACGCTTAAGCACCATCTCGGGCCCGGTGGGAAGAGAGGTCCTCAACCTGGCCACGGCCTATACCACCGATACCAACGTCTGGGCGTCCTCATCCCCGGC
>DATLUX010000599.1:0-3791 GCA_035577805.1 Verrucomicrobiia bacterium | reverse complement strand
CCGTCAGCAGTTGGCGGCGACGGGCCGGCAGTGTTCGATTACGACGTCGGGTTAGTTCCAGTGGTAAGTTTGGCTTCATCGCCAGGCGTCCTACCACTCCTTCCTTGCCTTGGATAGGAGGTCGCCCCTTTACCGCTTACGGGGAAAGGAAGCAGGAGTGTCAAATTACTCGCACGATGCACGGGGCAAGCGAGTAGTTTCATGCTCCCACGCTCCCATGGGGGGACAACCGCGAAGCCTAGGAACGAACAGGGCTTAATGAGGCACTATCGTAAGGGCCACCGCCTTGCTGGCGAGTGAAGCGCGTGCCTGCTGGAGGAGGGCGGCGGCAGTCGGGCTCGGATTTGCGGACAGCAGTCGATCAATGATGGCCAGGCGCGAATCGATCGTCTCATCCAGCCAACTCGCCGTGACCGGCGTGCTGAAAAGATTCTGCCCCCCATCCTCCAGGTGGTAGGCCTCGAGTCCCGGCCCGGCAATGGAACCCGACGAGTTGTTCACCAACGGCTTCCCTATCTCGAGGTTGTAGCCGGCCAAGGCGGAGGCGATCGCAGACCAGGCGGTGTCACTGATCTGACTCGAGCGCGCCATCTCGGCAAGTGCTTCGCTGGCCTGCGGATGCTCCACAGACGCTTGAGCCAAGCATCGCAGGGCGATGTCACTTTGCCCACTGGACATCGCCGTTGGATCCTGGACCTGACGAATCAGGGCTGGAATGCCCTCTCCTCCCGAAAGGTTCGCCAGCGTGATTGCAGCATAGTAGCTCCATTGGGGCGGTATCTTCTCCAGATCAGCGACGATGCTCGCGTCGGCGTAACTTTGGAGCACTTGGAACAACGGCGCGACATCGCGTTCGCCTAACTTGCCTTCCACAGCCTGGGCAAGAGACTCGCGCACTGCAGTCAGGGCCTCTTGACGGAACTGCCCGGGTGCTTGTTGTTCCAAGTCTCGTGCCAGAACGGCTACTTCCCATGGATCGGCTGTGTGCTGGAGAGTTTGGAGTGAGACCGCCATCGCTTCGGGTCCACCGACCTGCTTCAACGCATCAAGAAGTCCCATCCGCAAGCTCCTGTAGTCCGCTAAATCACCGCCTTTCAGATCGCTGAAGTTCAAATCCTCATTTCGTTCCAGGAAGGCACGAATTGCCGGAATGCCGGCCGGACCTTGCGCGACCAGCTCCTTAAAGATTTTGTTGAGTCGCTGGCTATCTTCGGGCGTAAGCAGGCCCTTGCTCACATCCAATTGCGCCAGTCGATCAATCAATTGCTGGGCCGCGGCAAGTGAGCCCACATTCCCGGACTGTCCCTGGCCAGCGGCAACCGGCTCCGAAGCAGGTCGCGGGCTAAGCCTGGCCGGGCGCCCCCTGGGCCGACGCGCCTGTTCCTCGTCCCCCGCTGACATTGCCGCACCCGCAGCAGACTCTCGGGGCGAACCGACTTGAGTTGGACGGGACTCCGCCGCGGCGGAACGCTCAGCCTTCCGGCCCTGCTTCTGGTAGACGAGAAGCGATACACCTGCCACAATCCCCACAGCGCAGGTAACCCAGCGCCAGAACTTGTGGCTGGAGTCCGGCCGCGTGGCGCATCGCGGAGTGCCAGTTAGCTTTTCGGGGTTTTTGTTCATCGCAGTCGAGTTGGTTCTCGTTGGGCAACCGCCAAGCCCTTGGAACGTTTCAACGCCGGTTGCTGGAGCGAAGCAGCGGCCTGCTGGAGCGAAGCAGCGGCCTTCAGGTCAACCCAACGGCTTCTCAGCAGGAAAAAACAAATCGAAGCCAACACAATGTTACGGAAAAAAGCGAACCCGACGGATTCCACAAACTTCACGAGGTTTGGATTCGTTTCGCTGATCCCGAAGATGCTCAAATTGAAGCAGCCGCAGGAAATGTTCAGACCGCGAATCCAGGCCTGGCCGGTGAACAGCAGGAAAACGACTAACAGGCCAGTTGCCGCGACCAGGGCTGAGTCGGCCCACAGATTCGCCAAGAGCAACAAGCCACACATCAGTTCAGCCCACGGCAAACCGATCGCCACCAGCTTCATGAGGGGCTCTGGAAAGGGCACTTGGTATGCGTAGATCGACGCCAGAAACTCCAGCGGGTTGGCCAGTTTTGAGGCCGATGCCCAGAGGAACAACAGCCCCAACAGGCATCGCAAGATCCCTGACACTTTTTGAATCCTGGACTTCATCATGGTTGGGGGTTGGGTTTGGCGGCAGAGAACTCAGCCGCTTGCCATTCTTGAAAGCCTCCGGTCATGTAGCGGACGTTGCGACACCCGTATTCTGTGACCAACTTTAGAGCGACCCGCTTGGAGACCGAACAGGTAATGCTCGAGCAGTAGACGACGACCGGCACGTCCGTTCCATATTTAGTACGAAACGCGAGATAATCTCCAGCCTTCGCGCTTGATTCAGGCAAGTTAACCGCCCCAGGAATATGACCGGCCTTAAAAGTCGGCACGGACCGTGCATCCACCAGCACGACTTGCCCGGCGGCGAGGAGCGGCTTGGTGAGTGCCCAAGTGGTCGGCGAAGGATTCGGCGCACTCGCATCACCCGGGGCCGCGATCGGGGGATCCGGCGCATGCTCAGAGGGGACTGCCTCGGTCAGAGGAGAGAGGTTGGAGGTCCCATACGGCGGTGTTACCTGGGCAGCGGCAGCGGCCGCATTCGTCGCCTGCCGGGTTTGAGCCAGCCAGCCAAAGTAACCTTCGTCCATAATTTGAACCCTCTTGTAGCCGAGCTCGAGCAACTTGGCCGTCAATATGGTTGAGGCGGCACAGGAGCCGCCGGCGCAATAAACAACCAAGTGTGTGTTTGTGTCGTACTTCTGCCGGAACGCGCTCAGCTCTTCTTCGGTGCTGTCAAAAGGCAGCGAAACAGCTCCGGGGATGCGATAGAGTTCGAAAGTCTTTTTCGGCCTGGCATCCACCAGCACGATTTGCCCTCCTTCGAACAAAGGCTGGACCTGAGGCCAATGAATCGAGCTAACAACGCCAGAAGAATGCGCCGAGCTCGCTTCGCTCGCGGGTAGCTCGTGTCGAGTTGCCCCCGGCGGCGCGGCGGAGAGTCTGGAGGCGGTCACTCCGTTTGGTGGCGTCGCTGTCGAGGATTGCTCCGGCTGCTTTGACCAACGCACGCCAATGGGATTCGAAGAGTTGAACACCATGCCGAGCGTCAAGCTCAGGCCTAGGAGCGCCCCGAGCTGCATCCCAATTCTCCTGGCCAATGAAACATGACTCGAGTGCATACTGCGTTTATGCTCGCGAAATTCACCGTGAATGCAACCATTTTTTTCCTCCCGCCACCGATACACCGACACCGGGCGCACGACAAGATTCTTCCATTTCTCAGAGTCGCGCCCTGGCGGCAATTCGCACCTTGGCCGATGCGGAGCTTCGCGGTGCGCTGACGGCCGTCCCCGCTCCGTTACCTATCGGACACGGGCCCGGTAAAACCTTTGCGCCGCGCTCGCCGCAGCGTCGGTCAGAGTTTTCACTGTCCCATCCCCTCTGACGGACGGCAATTCGTTCCAGGTGCTTTCTGTCAGCGCGTCTTTGAACTGCAGCACATAATCTTTGCCGCTGACGGTGGCTACGGACACCGTGAAGACATCTCCGGCCAGCGCAGCGTTGAACAGCCGCGGCGCTGGAGCGATCGGCGTATGGATGCAACCGGTCGCCGGCTCGCAAGTGTCCGTCGTGTCAGGATCGTTGTCGTCGCAGTTGATCGGCGTATGCACGCAACCCAGCACCGGGTCCACGGTATCTGTCGTGCATGGATCGTTGTCGTCG
>DATLUX010000598.1:0-4062 GCA_035577805.1 Verrucomicrobiia bacterium | reverse complement strand
GCCTCCAGAAAGTCTGGTGGGCGGGTTGGAGTGACCGACAATGGGACTGCTCAAACGAAATCGTTCATTTCTTTCGACCTGAACAACTCTCCGATCGTGGACGGTGATCGATACGGTGCCAAACTTGAGCGAAGCGACCTGGTCCTGCACGAGGTCCAGCCACGAACTCAGGGATGGGGAATCCGCCAGGGGCAATGGCTCGGACGCGGCTGGGTCAGGATGGCGACTGCTCATAGCATTTGCATTTCGAACGGACCAAATGCTAACGAAATTGTACATTAAGTCAATCGGAATTATTATGTTAATCGAATCTGTTCCATTAGAGGCTTATTATAAGTTGTTTATGGTTGTTTCAGTTCTTTTCGACCGCCGCTTCCACGCTCGGACGCGAGACGCTTTTTAGTGATGTGTCTCACATCACTAGCCCTCTTCCACCTTGTTCTTTGTGCTGTTAGCAACCGAGCAGCGCCTCGGCATGCCGGCGGGCGGCCACGCCAGCGCCACCCAACATGCGTGCCACTTCATCCACCCGCGCCTCCGGATCCAGCAGGCGGATTTCAGAGATCGTGCGCCCTGTGCGCACCTGTTTGGCGACCACATAGTGCGCATCGGCGAAAGCGGCTACGGGAGCTAAGTGCGTGATGCAGAGCACCTGCCGTTGACGCGCGATCTGTTTCATCTTCTCTCCCACCGCCGTGGCGGTGGCGCCGCCGACGTTGGCGTCCACTTCGTCGAAAACGAGCACTGGGATTTCGTCCTGGTCAGCCAGAACGGTCTTGATGGCTAACATCACTCGAGCCATCTCGCCTGAGGAAGCGATGGCACGCAGAGGCCGGGGCGGTTCGCCCGGGTTGGGGGCGAATTGGAACTCGATGATGTCGCATCCGGACAAGGCGGGGTTGGGGCCGGCCGGGGTGGTTTCGATGGCGATTTCGAAGCGGCTTTGTTTGAACCCGAGGGCGGCGAGTTGGCGGACGACGGCCTTGGCGAGTTGGGGGATGAGTTTGCGGCGGCGGCCGGAAAGGAGGTGAGCGGCGGCGTTGATCTCGGTGTCGAGGGCAGTCAGAGCCGCGTTGATCCGGCCGAGTTCCTGGTCTCGTTGTTCCAAGCTTTGGAGTTTGTGCTGCGCTTGTTGGCCAAAGGCGATTACTTCCGGGAGGGTCGAGCCGTATTTGCGTTTGAGGGATTGCAGCAGATTGAGCCGGTCTTCAAGTTCGTGCAGGCGATCCGGTTCGATTTCGACGCGGTCAGCGTAATGAGAGAGGGCGCCTTGGAGCTCGCGCCAGCCGGCGACGGCCTGTTCGTGGAGTTGGAGCAGAGGAGAGGCGGCGTCGACTTTCTGCAAGTCCTGCAGGACTCGTCCGAGGGCGCCGGCCTGAGTCAGGAGCGCGGCGTCGTCATCGTTAAGCAGATTTTGGGCAGCCTGGATCAATTCGAGGAGCCGGGCGGAATTGCGGGCGCGCTGATATTCGAGGTCGAGGTCGGCGGCTTCGTCGGGGCGAAGTTTGGCCTCGGCGATCTCGCGCACCTGGAAGCGCAGCAGGTCCAGCTGTTGGGCGTAGGTTTTTTCGTCCACCACCAGCGCGGCCTTTTCGGCTTCAAGTTGGCCGCGTTTGCGGACCAGGGCGGTGAAGGCT
The DNA here is from genome assembly GCA_035577805.1 of Verrucomicrobiia bacterium. Classification (GTDB taxonomy): domain Bacteria; phylum Verrucomicrobiota; class Verrucomicrobiia; order Limisphaerales; family JADJPG01; genus DATLUX01. The sequence goes on along the minus strand of DATLUX010000598.1, from coordinate 2,425 downwards.
TCGCGGACATCGCCTAAAGCGCCGAAGGCATCGACGATGGCGAGCTGGCGCGAAGGGTGGAGGAGGGACTGATGGTCGTGGGGTCCGTGAATGTCGACGAGGAATTCTCCGAGCCGACACAAGGTTTGGAGGGCAGCCGGTGAGCCGTTGATGAATTGGCGGTTGGCTCCGGCCGCGGTGAAGGATCGTTTGAGCACGAGCTGTGCGTCTTCGCATGGCTCGAGGCCATTTTCGGCGAGGAAATCGGACAAGCTGGAAGAGTCCTTGAGGAATTGGCGGAGGTCAAAGACGGCTTCGACGGTGCAGTGGTCTGAACCACTGCGGAGGAGGGTCCGGTCGGCCCGTTCGCCCAGGAGCAGATTGAGGGCGCCGATGAGGATGGATTTGCCGGCACCGGTTTCGCCGGTGATGACGTTCAGGCCTGGTTGCAGCTCCAGTGAGAGATCGGCCACGAGGGCCAGATTCTTGATGCGAAGCGTGCTGAGCATGGCAGAAATCGTTGGCCCTGACTTTGGCCAAGCTGTTAGGCTGGCGCAACCCTTGTTTAGGAACGCGCTCGGGGGACAGCAGAACACCCAGATCGAGGCGAAGTGATCATGTCATTTTCATTTATTTTTTTGGGCAGTGGAACATCGCAGGGCGTGCCGATCATCGGCGCGGAATATCCGGAGAGTTTTCTGGCCAACCCGAAGAATCATCGCACTCGTCCATCGATTTATGTGGCGACCGATGAAGTCAAGGTGGTGGTGGACACCACGCCAGAATTTAGGATCCAGATATTGCGGGAGAAGATCAATCGGCTGGACGCGGTGTTATTTACGCATGCCCACGCGGATCACATCATGGGGCTGGATGATTGCCGGCGGTTCTGTGACTTGCGCGGTCACCAGGCGTTGCCCGTTTACGCCAGCGCGGAGACCATGACCGCCTTGAAACGAGTGTTTGCCTATGCGTTCCACGATGGCCCCTGGCCCAAAGGCTATTTCATCCCTGACCCACGCGTGTTCAACGGGCCGTTCGACCTGGGAGATCTGCGCCTCACCCCCCTGGCGTTGCCCCATGGCAAAACCGACACCAATGGATTTCTTTTTTCTCATCGTGGCCGCAAGAAGCTGGCTTACCTGAGCGATTGCAAGGAAGTGCCGCCGCCCGTGATCGAACAGATCCGGGGTGTGGAAGTGGCGGTCCTGGATGCGCTCCGGTATTCGACGCATCCCACCCACATGTGTTTGGATGAAGCGTTGACCACGGCGCGCCGGATTGCCCCGCAACGGACTTACCTGACCCATCTGACTCATGATTACGATCATGATGTCGCCCAGGCCGAATTGCCGCAGGCGGTATTCCTGGCCTATGACGGCCTGCGCGTGGAATGTGCGGGATGAATCGCCTCGACACCTGTTGTCCCTTCTGCTTGGCTCAGACTCGGATGGACTGGTTTTCTGGCAAACTTGCCGAGTGGCCGAAGTGGAAGGACGCCGGGCTGTTGCTGGCGGTCGGCCTGATTTGTTTCCTGGCCGGCTGGTGGTGTGGGCGCCGTCCGGCGGCAGGGGCATCCTCCATCTTCAGCGCGATGGTGCGTCACCTGCACGCGCATCGGATCACTCTGTGGATGGACCATGCCCGCGCGCCCCGGAGTCATTTTCGGGAAGAGCTGCTGCAGGAAGCGCGTAAACGAATCCGGGAACGCTCCTACTGGAAGGAGCGCTCGTGAGATTTTCCGGTTCTTTCCCTCTTCGCCGTGGCTGAGTTAAAACTGTTTTACACCGGGCCGATCGTAAACGCCGAACTGCTGGTGGCGATGCTCGAGAAACATGGGATCCAAGCCGTGCAGGAACTGGAAAACCCCGCCGCGTCGGAGGATGAGGAAGACCTGAACCGGCCGGCTAAAGTGTCCGTCGCTCTCGCGGACTATGCCCGCGCGCATCGCTTGTTTTACGGGGACCGCGAAGACGAACTGTGAGTGAGCCGCGACGTTTCCTGCTTGGCCTGGCCTCACCTCTTGTCGCTGGCCCAGCGCACAAAATTCCTGAGTAATTGCAGCCCGACGGCCTGGCTTTTCTCCGGATGAAACTGGGTCGCCACGACATTTTGGTGCCAGATCGAAGACGCAAACCGCCCGCCGTATTCCGTCCAGGTTGCCGCGATCGATGAATCCACAGGTTCCGGATAAAAGCTGTGCACAAAATACACGTAACTCCCGTCCTTAATCTCCTGGAAGATTGGACAAGCCGGCTGTGTGAGTTGGATTTGGTTCCAGCCAATCTGCGGCACCTTGAGGCCGGGCTGACGAGGGAACCGGACCACTTTTCCACGAAAAACGCCCAAGCCGGCCGCGCAACTGTTAAACTCTTCGCTTCTTTCGAACAAAGCCTGATAGCCGACGCAAATGCCCAAGAACGGCCGGCCGGACTGGATAAACTCT
>DATLUX010000597.1:0-3304 GCA_035577805.1 Verrucomicrobiia bacterium | reverse complement strand
CGCTAATGCACATTTCGCTTCCCATGCACCGACCCTCTGGTAGCAGCCGACGTCAGGAGGCCTGCCCTGAGCCCGCCGAAGGGGCTCACTCTACCCCAACGCGTTCTCCGGGAAAAAGATCAGAGCCTCGTTACCTCGGCTGCTACGTGAGGTTGGGTTGGGTTCATGGGTCCAATGCGCGTCCGAAATTTCGGAGGTCGAAGCTTCCCATGAACCGACCCTCACCAAGTAGGAACCGACGTCAGGAAGCCTGCCCTGAGCCCGCCGAAGGGGCTCACTCTATCCCAATGCGTCCGTCGAGGAAAAGATCAGAGCCCTTCGACAGGCTCAGGGTGTACCTCGTTCCCTTGTATGGCTGCTACGCCAGAGCGTCGGCGGCGGCCGGGTTGGTAGTTTTCATGCTCAACGGTCTGCTGGGCCTGGGGGCGGCGGAGGATCTCACTCGCAAACCCAAAGCGGATGATCCGGCCGAGCATGCCTTCCCGGCCCTGGGCAGCGCCCCCCAACGCAAGGTGTCGGTGGAATGGAATCGCTTCTACGACACGGCCGGACTGGGCGCCATCCTGGCGCGGCTACATTCGGCCTTTCCCAAACTCACCAAACTTTATTCGGTGGGCAAATCCGTGGAAGGCCGCGACCTGTGGTGCCTGGAACTTACCAGTGAGCAGGGCGGCGACCCGCGGCGCAAGCCGGGCATGTATATCGACGGCAACATTCACGGCAACGAGGTGCAGGGTGGCGAGGTCGTGGCCTACACCGCCTGGTATCTCTGTCATCAATACGGACGCCTGGATCAAGTCACCGAACTGCTCGATCGCTGCGTCTTTTATCTGATTCCCACGATCAATCCTGATGGACGCGATCGTTGGCTGCATAGCGCTCAAACCGCCAGTACCTCCCGGTCCGGTTTGAAGCCGGTCGATTCGGACCGCGACGGAGTGGCGGACGAAGATGACGTGGATGATCTCGACGGGGACGGGTCGATCACGATGATGCGGATCAAGGATCCGCACGGCCGCTGGAAACCGCATCCGCAGTTTCCGGAATACCTGATGGTGATGGCGGCCCCCGACGAAGCTGGCGAATACTCGCTGCTGGGGTTGGAAGGATACGACAACGATGGGGACGGCCAGGTGAACGAGGATGCGGCCGGCGGCTACGACATGAACCGCAATTGGGCGTTTGATTGGCAGCCGAACTACGTGCAGTTCGGTTCCCACGATTATCCCTTTTCCCTGCCGGAAACGCGCGCGTTGTCCGAGTTCATCGAAGCCCGGCGGAACATCGCAGCCCTGCAGACTTATCATAACGCGGGCGGGATGATTCTGCGCGCTCCGGGCCGCGAGGGGGGCGTCATGCGCGGCGGTGACGAGCGAGTGCACCAGGCGCTGGCCCAACGCGGGGAAAAGATGCTCCCGTTTTATCGCTCCATGGTCGTGTGGAAGGATCTCTACACCGTTTGGGGAGGTGAATTCGACTGGACCTACGGCGCGTTGGGCATCGTCTCTTTCTCCAATGAGCTTTGGAATATGCGCAACCTCGATCGCGGCGCCGGCGCGCCCTCGCCCGAGGACGGTGTCGCCTTCCTTAAATACGTGCTCATGAACGATGGCGCCGTTAAATGGCATCCGTTCAATCACCCTACCTTTGGCGCCATTGAGATTGGCGGCACCAAAAAACAATGGAGCCGCACGCCGCCTTCCTTTCTGTTGGAGGAAGAGTGCCATCGCAACATGGCCTTTACCCTTTATCACGCGGACCAAATGCCGTTTCTGCGCCTGAGCGAAGTCAAACTGGAAAAGATTGATGACGGGCTGTTCCGCGTCTGGGTGGAAGCGGAAAATCGGCGGCTGATTCCGACCCGGACGGAGCAGGACGTTCTCAATCACATTAACTCGCCGGACATTATTTCCTTGGAAGGTGCCAACGTGAAAGTGCTCTCCGCCGGCCGGGTGATCGACCGTTATTTCCGGCGGGTTGAACCCGTCGAACGCCGCCCCGAACGCGTCGAGATCTCGACCATCCCGGGGCTGGACGCCGTGCGCGTTCAGTTTGTGGTCAGTGGCCGCGGCCAGTTCACCGTCACGTTGGATTCCGTCAAAGGCGGCCGCATCGTCGCGACTCAGGAACTGCCTTGAGTTCAGTCCTCAGTCCTCAGTCCTCAGTCCTCAGTCCTCAGTCATCGGTCCTCAGTCATCGGTCCTCAGTTTTCAGTTGGGCAGTGCTTCGTTGTTGTGAGCAACGCTCGTGCGCAATCCCAGTTCCCAGTGCGGAGTGCGAGTGGGGCCTGAGCACTGAGCACTGAGCACCGAGCACTGCGCACTGGCTTATCTCTCCAAGGCACCGGTGCAGCTGCTCCCGCAACCGGCCGTGCAAGCCAGGCAGTGGACTCCGGTCTCAATCGAACGCCCATTGAGATCGGCTGGTTGAATGTCCCAGAGATACAAGGGCTGTTGGCTTTTTGATTTCTCTTCCGTCCGCGTGAGATGCATGGCCAGCATCTGGTTGAAATCGCAGTCATACAGCCTGCCTTCGTGATCCACACTCAAGGTGCTGCGGCACATCAGGCCATCGACCGTCGTGGGATTAAAACTGTGGGCCAGGAGTTCCAGATAATCCTCCCAAAATCCGTGCGCACGCAGATCCTCTGCGAATCGCGCGATGGGTTGGTTGGTGATCGTATAGAGATGATGAAAGATGATCCCATGATCCCGTTGCAGCGCTTCCTTGTAATCGGCCTCAAGCTCGGCTTGTGGGCCCGGCAACGTCGCCCCAACCGGATTGTAGACCAGATTGAGCGTATGCTTGGTGCCGTAGCCGACCGCGTTGAGTTTCCGCAACGCGCGAATGCTTTTCTCGTAGACGCCGGCGCCGCGTTGTTTGGTCACGTTCTCGGGAAGATAACAAGGCAACGAAGCCACCACTTCAACCTCGTGACCGGCGAGAAACTCGGGCAACCAAGCAAAACCCGGTTCTTCCAGGATGGTCAGGTTATTGCGATCGATGACATGACAACCGGCGCCGCGGGCCGTTTGCACCAGGAACGGGAAGAAGGCGTTGAGTTCCGGAGCGCCGCCAGTGAGGTCAACGATTGGGGGCTGGAACTGCTGGATCCAAGCACCGATTCGCTGGGCCGTCGTTTCGCCCATCATCTCGGTGCGCCAGGGGGCGGCATCGACATGACAATGGCGGCAAGCCTGGTTGCATTTGCGGCCCACATTGAGCTGAAGCGTTTCGAGGAAAGTCCGCCGCAACGTCAGGCCCGCCTCGGTCAACTTCGCTTCGAATCGGTTCATCAACCTTG
>DATLUX010000596.1:0-3198 GCA_035577805.1 Verrucomicrobiia bacterium | reverse complement strand
AACACTATGCGTGGCGTACCGAGCAGAGTTACCGTGAGTGGGGATGGCGGCTGGCGGACTTTGTGCGGCCGCGGGAACTGGAGAGCGCGACGGGTGAAGACATTAAAGCTTTTCTCAGCGAGCTGGCGGTCAAAGGGCGAGTGAGCCGGAGCACACAGAAGCAGGCGATCAACGCGCTGGTGTTCCTGTTTCGCGAAGCCCTGGGGCGCGAGGCGGGAGACCTGGGTGGCTTTCAGACCTCGCGGCGCGGGCCGCAGATGCCCACGGTCCTAACCAGGAAGGAGTGCCAGCGCTTGTTCGACGCCATGGAGGGCACAGCGCGCTTGATGGCGGAGCTGATGTACGGCAGCGGGCTACGTTTGATGGAATTGCTGCGGCTGCGGGTCAAAGATGTGGAGCTGGCCCGCTTGCAGGTGATAGTGAGGGGCGGAAAGGGGGACAAGGATCGCGTGACGGTGTTGCCGGAAATGCTGGTGGAGCGGTTGCTGGCGCACCGGGATCGGCTCCGTGGTTTGCACGAACAGGACCGGGCGACGGACCTGGGTGAGGTGTGGCTGCCTGAGGCGCTGGCGCCGCAAATGACCCGGGAGCCGGTGTTTCCGGGGAATGGTTCTGGTTTTTTCGCGACAAACTCTGATCTCTCCTGCCTGTAAAGCAGCGTCTTTTTTAAAATGGAGCCTCCTCACGAGTGGGTAAGAGAGTGGCGTTGCCGCCACCCTCTCCCCGTTGTCGCGATAGAGTCAATTCTCTATATTTACCGGCGTGTTGCTTTCCAACTCCGGGCGACCCCCGCGAGTCAGGATGGCCCCCTGACTCGCTCCGATTTTGGACAGAGTGAACCCCCCGTGGGAGTCCGTCTCTCGTTCTTTGACATGGCTGGTCCGAGACCTTTTCTCACGCTTGGCAAAAGCTCTCCAAGCTCCATAGGCCGAGTCGCACAAACTCCTTCAGGCGCATCCGGTGGTTGTGATGATAGCTGAATCGTTTGAATTTCATGCAGCGCAAGCGCCGCCGAATCCATTCATCCAGTTTGCGAAGGACCCACCGGTTGGTGGACCAGCGCGGGGTGAAGTAGTTGGCTGTGCCTCGAATGACTCGGTTGAGTTCCACAATGACTTGCGCGTCCAGGTTGCGCGAACGGACGGTCAGTTCCCGCACTTTGTCTTGAAATCTCTGCACCGACTTGGGGCGCATCCGCCGTGACCGGCTCGACATCACGAACCCCAGGAAGGAATAACCCCGCCCGTAGGTGGTGATGCGAGTTTTCTCCGGACTCAACTGGAGTCCGAGCTGATTGAGGATGCGCGTGACCTGAGTCTTAGCCTCCTCAGCTTGGGCTTGGGTCCGGCAGAGCACCACGAAATCATCGGCGTAACGCACGAAGCGGTAGCCCAGCTTGTGGAGTTGCCAGTCCAGATAGTTCAGGACGATGTTCGCCAGCAACGGGCTGGCGACGCCCCCTTGGGGGGTGCCGACGGTGGTCGGCTTGAAGACGCCCTGTTCCATCACGCCTGCGCGAAGGAATTTCTCGACCAGATTGAGGAGGTTGCCGTCGGCCACCTGAGCCGCGACTGCTTCCTTGATGAGCGCCTGGGGAAGATTATCATAGCAGCCAACAATATCGGCATCGAGGACGACTCGGAAGCCTTCCTGATGGTATTGAATAAGCAACTCCAGGGCTTGATGACAGTTGCGTCCTGGGCGGAAGCCAAAGGACGCGTCGTGGAACCGCGGCTCGAAGATCGGGTGCAGCAAGCGGCGCAAGACCTCTTGGGCGACCCGGTCGCGGACCGCGGGGATACCGAGCGGGCGCAATTTACCTCCGCCTTTATCAAGGTACTTACGACGTAAAGGGAGCGGCTGGAAAGAGCCGTTCTTGAGTTCGTGTTCCAGGGCGTAGAGGTTCTGGGCAAGGTTGGCTTCAAACATTTTGAGGCTCACCTTGTCGATGCCCGCGCTGCCGCGATTGCGTTGGACTGCTTTAAAGGCCGCGTGCAGCACTGTTTGGTTAATCCTCCCGGTGAGGGAGTGAACTTTTATTTGAGCGATGGGAAATAAGGCCATGCTGATTTTTCCTAACGTGGACGAACCGCCGCCCGTCCCGGCTCCGGCTGTTGGGGACTGTTGCTTAGCAGGCCAGCGATTTGGCAGGAGGAGGTCCCGCCGCGCCATTTGGTGGCGGCAATCACCGGGCTAACTGGTCCCATGAACCGGAGTGGTCCCGACGGCACTCTGAGGTTTTGCCTTTCAGAGCCAGCGAGCCTTCCGCCCACGGCGGGCGCTCGCCAGCCTCTACTCTGGCGCTGCTGACATCCCTTAAGACGAAGACGGAGAAAACCCGTTCCCGCCTCCGACGCGTGACCCCAGCCTTTCGTAGGGCTCTTATAGCCGGGGCTTACCCGCCCAGAGAGGACAGGACGCCGTGGGACTTCATCGGTGAAACGAACGTTCCCTATGCAAGACGTAGTCGCTGGTGCCACTGGAGACATGAGCGCGCCGCTAACCGCCTGCGCGGCGTCTCGACCGGTCGCAAAAGAGGCCGACCGGTCAAACTTCGCCACAGCCGAGGTGGCTCGTTTTTGACTCCAGCCCAAAGGCAACTCCATCCCGCCGGGGAGGCAGGCCACTTCGTGACCGCGCATCACTGCACGGCCCTGGCTGCGTTCCCGCAGGGCTAGGCCCCACGGTTTAACCTCCACCTTCTGGTCCAGTGCGGACTGAATCAGGCGAAGAGGTAGATATAGCATGTCCATTGCCATTCTCATATTCACTCGGAGCGTTCGCTCTTCGACTCGCGCTCGGCTGCTACAATTTTGAAACAGGCTCTTAACCTGGCTGCTCTATCGTTATGGAAAAAACCGAAAATGAAAATATGCATTACCATGGCCTGACCCCGAAATCGGGTGATCTTCGCACCTTCACACCGCTTACCGCGTGAAAGTTAAGAAGAACCAGATTCGCCTCCTCCTTGGCGCCCTGCTTGTCATAACCAGCATCGTAATTGGCCAGCACACCAGGGGGGAGCGTCAACCCTCGTTCCAAGGTAAGTCGTTGAGCTTCTGGTTGGATCAGTACCTGTTTAACAGAGGGGCGGGCAATGATCCAGAAAAGTTGGCCTTGCGCGAAGACGCTAGACGCGCGATTCGGCAAATTGGCTCCAACGGTATCCCTTACCTGCTAAAGATGCTTTGCGAGCGA
>DATLUX010000595.1:0-5473 GCA_035577805.1 Verrucomicrobiia bacterium | reverse complement strand
GCTGCCGGTAAAAATGGCTTGGGCGGCCAGTTCCAGTTCCTGCTGCCGCCGGCCGGCCAAGCCATTTTTACCGGCAGCCGCAAGACCTCCGAAGAGTTCGAACTCAAGAACGGGCGCACCATCGAGTTTAAAGTTGATTTGATCGAAGGGGTGGGCAAAGACAGCTTCGCCGTGTTGGGGTTTATCCCCACGGCCAATTCGCTCGGCACTTTGGCCGGATACGGCCTGTCCAAATCCACCACCGACATCCTGCTGACCAAAGGGATCGGAAAATATTTCTATAACGAGAACCCGTCCACGCCCATCAAGAACGAGAACGTCACGCTGGTCCTCGCCCTCAGGGCCAAAGACGGAACCGTGACCATCAAAGGTCAGGTGCTCGACAAAGACAACGGCAACGCGGTCCTCTGGGAACAAACCGTGACCGATACGCCGGCCGCGGATGTGCTGGCCGACGGAACGGATGATCCGGCGGCCCCTTACTTGACGAGCGGCCATTTCGCCCTGTTCTGTTACGAAGACTTCGACCGCAACGCCCCTCAGGCCGAATACAAGGTCATTTACGACAACGCCGAAACCTGCGTGCTGGACGAGGCTGTGCTCGACGATTTCGACGACAACACCAAAACGGACTGGAGCGATTTCACGTTTGTGCCCGGACTAGGTCTGCCGGTCGAACAGAACCAGCAGTTTGAGTTTACCCTGCCGCCGGCCGGCCAGGCTCTCTTCACCGGCAGCCGCAAAACCTCGCGCGCTTTCGACCTGCGCGAGTGCGGACATCTCCAGTTCCGCGTCGATCTGGTGCACGGCGAAGGCAAGGACTCGTTCGCGGTCCTGGCCTTTATTCCTGAAGCCAACTCGCTGGGAACATTGGCCGGTTATGGCCTGTCCAAATCGACCACCGACATCCTCCTCACCAAAGGCATCGGAAAATATTTCTATAACGAGGACCCGTCCACCCCGATCAAGAACGACAACGTGACGCTGGTCCTGGACCTGACGGTCTCCAACAACACCACCGTCTTCATCAAGGGCCAGGTCCTCGACAAAGACGCTAATAACGCCGTGCTCTGGGAACAACTGGTGGTCGACACCCCCGATGCCGATGTCCTGGCCGATGGCACCGATGACCCGGCCGCCCCTTATATCACCACCGGGCATTTCTCGCTGTTGTGCTACGAAGACTTCGACCGGAACGCGCCCCAAGCCGTTTACCAAGTCATTTACGACAATGCCTCCGTGCTCGCCCCCGCCTTGACGGCCAATCAGCCGCCGCAGATCTCGGATGTGACTCCTTTGGAAGCAGCCAACTTTTTGCCGGCCACGACCCTGATCACCTTCAAGGCGCAGGATGATAAACCGCTGGCCGACGCTGGCATCTCGGTCACGCTCAATGGGACCCTCTTCAACTCCGGCAACGGGCTGACCCTGACCGGGTCCGGCAATACCCGCAATGTGTCTTTGGGCGGCCTCAAAGCCGATACCGATTACACCGCCGTCCTGCAGGTCGTCGACAGCGATAACGTGAGCAATCGCGTGACCCTCCATCTCGACACCTTTAGCGACGCCAACCTGGTGATCGAGATCGAAGACTTCAACTTCGGCTCCGGCGGCTTTTTCGACGCCCCGGTTCCGATCGCGGAAGGACTGGGCCCCCAGGACGGCTCCTACAACAATCAAACCGGCACGCCCGGGATCGATTATACCGACACGCGCGCGACGCCCGACTTCAACACCACCAAATATCGCAACGGAGACAGCGTCCGCATGCAGCACACGTTTGATGTGGCGCGACAGAAGTACACCGACGCTGGAGGGGCCGCGGCCAACGTGTTTGATTATGATGTCGGCGACATCGTGGCGGGCGAATGGCTGAACTACTCGCGCATCGTCACGCCAGGTTCCTATCTGGTTTACCTTCGCCAATCGATCGTCAACCAGGCCCAGGCTGAAGCTTCGCTCGAGAAAGTCACCGGCGATCCCTTCCTGCCCGATCAAGCCACCGTTCCGCTCGGCTCTTTCCTCGGGCGGGTCAGCGGCTTCCAATACCGTAACGTGCCCCTCTCCGATGCCTCCGGCAATCCCGTCATCGTCCGGCTGACGGATATTGAAACGCTGCGGTTGCACCAGGGCACCACCGAGGCCGGTGACGCGTTGATTTCGCAAAATTATCTGGTGTTCGTGCCCACGGCTGATCCCGGCTTACAACGCTGCCGGGTGGTGTCGGTGTCACCCGGCGATGGCGCCACCGTCAACACCGTGACTCCCACGATCAATGTCACGATCCAAAACTTCGACACCGAGGTGCAGACGGATTCGATTTTGCTCAAGGTCAATGGCAACACGGTGCCCGCCACCGTCACGCCGACCGCAGCGGGAGCCACCGTCGCCTACGATCTGTCGCCCTTGCCGCCAGCCGGCGCGTTGAACACGGCGCAAGTGATCTTCACCGATAATTTCCAGGTCAAACAAACCAACTCCTGGAGTTTCACCGTCACTTACAAGAGCCTGAATCCCGCCAACCGGCTGCAGGGCGCGCCCGGCGCCCGCGGTTTCGCCTTGCGCATGGTCCAGGCCCCCGCCGGACCGGCGCTCGACAATTCACTGGCTCGCGCTGAGGATCAATTGGCCGTGCCGTCGCCTTACCCGGCCTTCATGGACACCAACACAATCGTCCAGACCATCAACCAGAATAAAGCCACTGCCGGCAGCGCCGGCAGTTTCCCGGATGATTATCCAGTACCGGGACTCTACGATGATTCGTTGAACAGCTTCGGCAATGGCGACAACGATTTTGCCGTCGAGATGGTGGCGTACCTCGACCTGGCCGCAGGCATCTACACCTTCGGCGCGATCACCGACGATGGGTATAAAGCCTCCGCCGGCGCTCAGCTGCATGACGCCAGTTCGGCCGCGGTGATCGCCTTCCACAACGGCGGGCCGGCCAATGAAACCTTCGACTTCGTCGTCACCGAGCCCGGCCTCTACCCGTTCCGTTTCATGTGGTATGAACGCGGCGGCTCCGCCTACGGCGAGCTGTTCTCCGTCGATCGGGCCACCGCGGCGCGCACGCTGATCAATGACCCAGCCTCCGACAGCGCCATCAAGGCTTACGTGGACGTCATTCAAGTGCAACTGCAGTCCTCCGCCGAGGTGACCGGCCCTTACACCAAGGATCCCAACGCCACGTTGGACGTCGCGCAGAAGAAGTTCACCGTCCCAGCCAATGGCGAACATCGGTTCTATCGGCTGCTAGCCAACACGCCCTATCGCATGACGATTAATCTGGTCGGCGGCAACGTGGAGATTAGCTACACCACGCCGTAGCGCACTCCCTCTCCCCTCAACGGGGAGAGGGCTGGGGTGGGAAGAGCCCATGGCTGCCTGCTCCGACTTGGGTCTTGAGTCCTGGGGTGGCTTTTGTGCTCTTCTGAGTGCGAGAATAAAGCAAAAGAAAAACTCACACTGCACGGCTCGACACGAATCTCCTCCGTCGACACCCTTTTCGGGAAACAAACACGCTCCGACGTCTCACCCCACCCTAACCCTCCCCATTGAGGGGAGAGGGAACACGCCCCCCGCGCTCGACCCTAAACCACCAGCGTCGTCCGCAGGTGCGCGCGCAGGATGCTGCGGGCCGTCTCGAGGTCTTCCCGGGCGAACGCTTCCGCGATGGTGTGGTGTTCGCGGATGGCTTTGGAAGCGTCCGGGGGCGTGTTGAATTGTTTGGACGCGTGAAAATAATCCGCCACAACCCGATGCATCCCTCTTTTACTTTGACATTCCCGAACACTTTTCGTATGAGTATTCGTACATTCCCTGCACGAAAGTAGTTCAAGAGCTGTTTCAAGAGTTGTTTCAAGATATGTCGCGTTTCTGTCCGCGAACACGCGTGTGGCTTGGCGAGCTCGGTTGGCTGGCCAAGGTCGGAAAAAACGCGCGCGCCCACCTGAATCCAAACCCACTGACCTGATGAAAACGCCTGCAGTATTCCTCACGGCTATTGCCCTGAATTCCCTGGCTATCGCGCCGCTGGTGCATGCCGGAGCTCCTGGAGCTCCTGAGGCCAACGGGTTGATCCCCCGCTCCGCCACCATCTACGTCAACCCCGCCGACAGCACGATCAACAACAACGCCGTGGGGTCCGCGGGCGTTGCCATCGGCAACGACGGCAACGTCATCATCGGCTGGGGCGACGCGGTCCAGACGAGTCCGCTTACGCTGGTGGGCCTGCAGCGTGGAGTTTGGACCTTATACGACATCAACGGCAACTCCTTAACGGCCACCCAAACCGTTACCAGCATCGCGCCTCCCGGCGTGTTCTCCCCCTCGTCCATCGACACCAAGTTTCTGGCGCTCTATCGCGCGGATGGTTCGCTCGCCCCGGGAGATGTGATGGAGATGATCAAGGTTAAAGCCAACCTCTTCGGCCCTGGCATTGGCGTCGGCGGCACCACCGATTATGCCCTGCTCGAGTTCCCTGAACTCGCGGCGATCAACATGGACGACAGCCCGCCGGATCCGTTGTTTGGCCTCAACGCGAACTCTTTTGCCATCGTGCAATTGTTGAACAACGATGGCACAAAAGCCGCCAACATTCTCAGCGGCTTCACCGATGCAGATGCTCAGCCGGACGGCGGCGCCCGCATCGGCGATTGGGAATATCTCTCCAACGGCAACATCTTGATCGTCACCGAAAATCGGCAGGCCTCTGATTTGGTCAACCGTTTCGGCGGTTCCACGGCCGGTCAGCACGTGGTCTTCCGCATCGTCAAGCCCGACGGCACCCAGGTGAAGGGGCTGACTCTGGCCAGCGCGGACGCCGTTCAGAACAGCATGTGGCACGGGGCCGGCGCGACTCAGGGCCGATTTGCCATTCGTTTTGACCAAGGCGGCGCCAAAGTGCGCATCTTCGACAACGACGGCAACCCGGTCACGGGCAACCTCGATTTGGGCGCGCTGGCCGGCAACCCATTGATTGCGCAGGGCGGACGCGGTGACGAAACCGGTTTCCATGGCAACGGGGTGGACGCGTTCGTCAACGTGAATTCCGCGACCGATCCAGGCGATGGGATCCGCAAAGCCTTCATCACCGTGTTCAACCACAACGGCACGCTGCGTTATTCGCGAGCGGTGACGGATGACGCCGATCTGCTGGCCACCTCCCGAGTCGATGGCGCCATTGACGGTGGGGGCCGCGCCATTGCCGTCTACGAAGATGCCGGCGGCTCGGTGAACGCGGCTAAGATCATTCGCGGCCGTCTGTTCGGCCGGACCGGCTCGGCTCTGGGAGGCACCTTCTATGTCAGCGATGTGGAAACGCCCACGGCGGCTCAACAGACTTCGCAGCGGCCCCGCGTGGCCTGGCGGGGAGATAAGATCGCGGTGGTTTGGGAGAGCAAAAATAATCCGGCTGATCCCACGCGCGCGTTTTTGGCCGCTCGGTTCTTCGCCGTGTCACCGTTGGTCGGCG
>DATLUX010000594.1:0-5981 GCA_035577805.1 Verrucomicrobiia bacterium | reverse complement strand
TAAGATCAATTTTGGTTTTAGCGTTGCTCTGCACTTCCGCACTCGCCCATGACCACGCCAGACCTGAGTTGAACAAATGGTTTGACAGCCTGCAATCCGCGAAGGGCCCGTGCTGCTCTACAACAGATGGAACAGCCCTAGCCGATGTAGACTGGCAATCCAAAGACGGTCATTACGAGGTACGATTAAACGAGACATGGATTGTGGTTGATGATTCCGCAGTCATCAAGGAACCAAACCTGGACGGCAGAACCATCGTCTGGCCTTTCAGGACGGTCTATGGGGAGACGCAGATACGTTGTTTCATTGTAGGTAGCATGACCTAGCGTGTCCCTTGGCCAAGAACGTTGCACCCTATGCAACCTGCTGGCGTTGCGCCGGCATCCACTTTTTCAGCCATTCCCGGACCTCGCGCTGTGTCTGGCAGATTTTCTGCTCGCGCGTGCTTCCCCACACCATGAAAAGGCATCGATACCGCCCTTCGTCGTCGCGGTACACCATGATAGAGCCATGGTCGCCAGCGTCCGAAACGGCGCGATAGGTCTTGAGTGCCGTCAGGATACCGTTGACTGAGCTGGCCATGATGCCCGTGAGCGTGCCCTTGACGCCGGGGACAGCTTGGTACTGGTGTTCGTAGGCTTTCTTTTTCATGGTCATCCTCGATGTTCGGTCAGGAGCGGCGCAGTTTAAGCCCGGCTTCAATCGCGGCGGCGTCTAATTGTTGCAATTGTTTGATTGCCGCATAGACCTTTGCTTGGGCGGCCGGCCATTCGCTCAGATTAAAGGCGGCAATTCTTGCCAGATGCCCGCAAAGCTTATCGGATTTGACAAGCCTGGGCTTACTCGGCTTTCGTTTTGGATCATATTTACTTGTCATCCGCTCGCACCCCATTCGTGACCGGTGATAGGACGCACGACCTCGCCCATTGGCATTTTGCTAAGTTGCAGAGGCCGGATGGCGAATGACGGCAGCCCCAAGCCGTCCCGTGCCAATATTTCTGAACACTCTCTTTGAACTCGTCCATCCATTTCGGATCGGTAGTACATCCCGGCCAGTATCGCATGTTTTGATCCCTACTGATGACTGGCGCTTGCGGCAGCGATCATGGCCCTAAAACAATCTCCGGCTGCCCAGCCGCGTATAGGTGAACCGCACCCGGCATTGGCAAGTGCCATTAAGCCGCGCTCAATCATGTCAGCCGTCGGCTCCCGCGGGACAATCACAAATCCCGCCCGTTCCAGGTGCGTCACGATCTCGGACATTTGCTCAAGCGGGCCGTCGCCACTGGCTATGCCGGCAATGATCGCATTTCCGATTTCAGGGTCGCTCATTGGCTCACCGTTCCTGTGCTTGGGGTGCTGGGAAGTGTTCGGCGCAATAGGGGCCCGATGACTTTCCGCCAGTGTCGCAGCTCCAATATCGATGCGTAAAGCGCCGCCAACAGACGAGGCAGCCGCAATCCGCAGCCGTGCCGGTAGTCGGCATCTGCTGGCCCTGTGTCAGCCCGTTTGAATATCCTGGAACCATCACAACTCCTCTGCATCGACCGTTTAGTCGCAATAGTCGGCGAATGATCGATAGACCATGGTCCCGCCAGCCATCCATCGTGCGGGCGGCGGCCCGTCGCCTAACCAGCGATATTGGGGCTCATATTCCTGGGCGACGTACTCAAAGACGCATCGCCCACCTGTGCGGCCATGCTTACAGGCGTCGTCGCCGGCACAGCCCTTCTCGGAACAGTATCGCTCGATTGCCATCTTTCACTCCTTCAAAAGGCTCGCTAGATCGACGGTATCCATTCAATCGCGGCTACCTGCCCCGAACTGTCGAGATATAAGTAGCACCAGCACCAGTCTATGAACGTCGTGCTGGTTGACGGTCGTTGCCTCAGAAACGGGCCCACGCATTTCATCTTCTCGTCCTCCTGCCGCCCTGTGCGGCTCGCTACGGTACGTCTCGCTGACCCAGACCTTTATTTACAACGGGTTCGCTATCATTCATTGAGATTGGCCCCAAAATAGCTGCTCTCAAGCAGTTGGTTTTCCTAATTAAATTCCAGTCTGTTTTTGCCGTCAGTCATAATGCAGCGATTCGTCAGTCATCGGTTCCCGGTTCATTCGGTTTTTGGTTTGTTCCGCTTTTCAATTCGCATCGTCATGACGGTCGCAGTCGCCTCGGCCGCCTGCCGGTCGTACTTCTGGGTCATGGCGATGTCGCTGTGCGTCGCCGCGTGGCGGATTAGCGTAAGCGGGGCGCCAGCCCGGACGGCCTCCGAGATCGCGCCGGCTCGGCTATCCATGTTGAATACGTTCCTCGGAATGCCCGCCACGTTGGCGACCTTGCGCCACTTCCGCCGGAACTCGCTATCGTTGTAGGGCCAGTTCGTGAGCCGGTTTTTGACGATCGGACCCGTGGTCGGGAACATATCCCGCCTGAGCATGGCCGGACTTACCCCAGCCATCAGGGCTAGTTCTTCAAGCACCATCGGGGCCAGCATCAGGTTGACCTCGATTTCCTTCTGACGCTTGCTCGTGACGTGTTTCAAGACGAAATTGGCATCGACCTCAGACCAGCGAAGCCCGCGAAGCCATTTCTGCTTTCGCCAGGTGATGTCCGAAGTCCCAGGTTCCGAGATCGGCACCCACTCCCCGATTACATCCTTCTGGCGCAACGTCAGTTCAAATTGCAGGGCTTGGGCGAGCGCCATGCAGGGCCAGTCAAAGTGCTCCCGTGCCGTCACACGGATCGCCGTTGCCCACTCTGCCGTGATGCTCTGGGTACGGGGCGGCGAGTGCTCGATTTCCATCGCGTCGCTGCTCATAAGCGCGCACAGCCGCTCGCACTCGGGATCTTCAAGGATCGCGAAGCCAAAGCTGAACATGACGCGAAGCAACCCCCTGACGGATTGCCACGTCGCCAGCATCCGGCCGCCATCGCTCCATTCAGCGCACCATGCGAGAAGCGTGCGGCCCTTGATGTCCCGTAGCTCCTCGGGGCCGTGCCGCACCGCGATCCGCCGCAGCATCGTGTCGTGGTTTCGGCGGGTCGAATATCGTTTCTTGTGATATCTCGAATGTGGATCGGTCTGATAGCAATTGACCAGGGACCGGATCGTGCCATCGAACACGTTGATGGCGACCGGAATTCCGCCGCGGCTGAATAGAAGCATTTCGGTTTGCAGGCGCTGACAGCTATCCGAAATGTAGGCCGCCTCGGTCTCTGTCGGCTGTTCGCCGGTCCATAGGCGCTGGCTCTTGGGCGCGAAGCCCTTATTGACCAGATCGGTGCGGGCCTGCCAGCGGGCTTCCCAGCCCTTCTGATATGGGCGCCAGATCAGCCCAGGTGCGTTTTCAACCTTTGGGTGGATGCGGCTCATGATCGTTGTCTCCGCTGCGGGAGATCAAGATTAGACCCATAATACCGATCCAAATAGGCTTTTACGTCCGGCCAGTACCTTCTATCCCCCCAAAGTTTCTGCTTCTTGGGGAAGCCGCCTTTCGTTTCCAGCATGCGGATTGCCTCTCGTGCTATCTTTTCCGGCGCGCCCATGCGGCGGATCAGCTCGGAGTCCAGGACCCAAAGCTTATCCTTCTCGCGTTCAAGTGTTTCAGGGGCGGGCGTGCTCACGAGATTATTCTGCTCCCGGCTTGTTGGTTTGTGAATGACTGATTTTGTTGAGCGATTCGGTGCTTCCCGGCACCCCCGCTGCGACCGCGACAGGGCGGGGATACACATGGCCGTTTTGCGTGGACAATGCCCATTGCCCGCACCAATCATATTTTGCGGTGTAGGGCCAAAGATTGTCGCCGTAGGAATTACCCGACCCGTCGAGCGCAACCTGATAGATGGGGCGCGGCGGAAAGAAGTGGCATTTCCCGTTGTCGGGATAATCCGGCATCCGTTCCCAAAATATGCAGCTCTCGCAAGTATTGCTCATGGCGTCTTGCGCTCCCCAGCAGAGAGCGGACGATTGCGCCCGATGAAAAACGGTACGTCCCAAGGCGCGATCGGTACATCGTAGCCGGTCATCTGAGGATGCTTGGGGTGTTTGTCGGCATTGACGCCGATGCAGTGAAGCGCCTTGCCTTCCTGGTCGGCAAGTCTGACTACCGTGTACCAGCGCTTGCGTAGGCTCTCAGGCAGCTTCGCCAGTTGGCCCCACCCTGCCACGACGCAATCCGCCTCGCACATCATCTCGCGCAGGTGTGCGTCGTTGTCTGGCCCGATAGGATCATGTTGCTCGCGCAGTTTGTTCACATCGGTTGCCCGGAATGCAAACTTATTGCCGACCAAAATCCGACCATACCCGGCTCTCTTGGCGAATCCGATGCACTTCTTGATGGTTTGATCGTCCTCAACGGCATCGGCGGTTGATGGATTGACCATGACGAACATCAATGTTGAATAGCCATACCACCGGCGCTCCAGCCGATAGCGATAAAGCGTGCAATCGGAAATAACCGCGCTCATGTCTCACGCTCCGCTGGTTGGTGTGAAATATTGGTCATATTAAACCCCGCCGAATGACTTCGTGGCGTAGCGCCGCATCAGAGCATTCGCTTAGCGATGCCTCGCGCGTTGGTTCGTGCATGGCCGCGGTTAGCTCCCGCTCAACTGCGTTCACCTTTTCATCCGCAAACGCTGCGAACAGTTTCTTTTGGGCTCTCTCAAGCGCGCGCATGGCCTGCACCACCTCACGAGCAGCATTGAGCTGGCGTGTTTCACGAGGGACGGGGTTGTCGTTCGGGTTGCTCATGCGCTTCCCCGATCTGCCGAAGGGAGCGCGCGGGCATATCCCAAGGCTTCGGCCCGCGCTTTCTTTTCTTCCGCCTCTTCAAGCCGCAGAATCTCAGCGGCGTGTCGGCAAATCTCGCTGTATGGCGTCTGCGGCGTGCAGAAAACGAAAACTTCCTTCCCGTCGATCTTTACAAGGCGGCCGAACATCAAGAGCCTCCCCGCTCGGTGGAGGAATGCGCGGATCCGTCAGGCTCCAAAATAAAGCAGGCAATGTGTCGGCCGGTGCCCTTTCCTGCGGATCCATCCTCAGTTGCGAGCCAGCGAACGTCGCCAAGGTTTCGGATCCGGGAGTGCTCTCCGAAGATCGCCTTGACGAGCATCAACACCCATTTATCGAGCGGGTAGACCATCACCACGCGCTTGCCCTTGGCGTGCTCCGCGATGGCCTTCCGCACCCAGGCCGTCATGCCCTTCTTTTTGCCCTGATGAACAATCGATCCGAACGGCGGGTTGACGTAGTTCGATTTGCCCCACTCGCATGTGAGACCATCGAAACCCTCAGGCAGCGGGTGCGGGCATGGATCGAACGTGAAGCGGAATTGTGCATCCAGCTCGGCGTACAGGCCGGGCGGCGTCAGCCAATAATGTTTCCCGTCGTCACCGTTGCCGACGTGGAATTTATTCTCGGCTGGCGCCAGGAGGGATTGGTGGGGTGTTTCACTCACGGATCCGCGCCTTTCCCACAAGAGCTAAAGCCTCACGGGCGCAGCGTTCGTATTCTGCGATCCGCATTCGCAGCCATGCTTCTTCGGGACTGTTCATCGCAGGCGGCTGGCTAAGCATCCCGCAACCATAAACCGCGATGTTTTCCAGCGCCTTCTTGGCGTCGTACAGGTCAAGGTGAGCGCGGATCATTTGCTCTTTGTAGCTGTCGCGGTTAGCCTCGGCTTGATCCAAGCGGGTCTGTGTCATCGCACAAATTGAAATCTCTCTTTCGAGAGAGTGCAGCGCATAAGCCAGCTCAGCCCTGGTCTTGGCCAATTCGCTTTCGTCGTTGCCCATGACGTAATCGACGACCTCTTGAAAATGCTCAGCCATGGGATGTTTCGCCTTCTTGGGGAGAGCGGGCAGGCCGGATCGCCGCCAGAATATCTTTCGGCAGATCATTGATTGCGATGGCTAATTCGTCAGGTGCCTTGCTTGGGTCGCCCCATCCGTCGCGAGCCTGGCCGGAGATGGATAT
>DATLUX010000593.1:0-11945 GCA_035577805.1 Verrucomicrobiia bacterium | reverse complement strand
GTGAAATTGGGTTGGATTCATGGTCTCAATGCGCGTGCATCAGCAGGCGGAAACTCTCCATGAACCTGACCTTCGGGAGGCGTTCACTTTCCGCCTGCGGGATGGAGTAATCAGCAACTCGTCGCTCTTTGAAAGCGAAGTCGATGGTGCGAATCCATCTCCCGCAGCCAGCAAGGCAATAGCCAATGGCCAATGGTCAATGGTCAATAATGGTCAATAGCCAAAAACCGATCGCCAAAACCAATGGCCAAGCCATCCGCCCGGTGATGAAATAGGATCATATCTGTCCTACAAACAGAATTGGGGGGTGCAATTCCCTCCCGGGCGACCATGCTTAAACAAGGTTGTGGGACGCTGATGACGGCCGGGCCATCTCAATTCCATTCAATTCAACAAAGAACAAACACCGGAGCCGATTCGAACACGTTATGAGCGACATTTTGAACAAGTCGATTGTGCTGGTCCTGAACCGCAATTGGCAGGCCATCCACGTGCGCACTCCGCCGGAAGCCTTCTGCATGATGGCCACCAATGTGGCCACCGGGCTCGAGATTAACGGGGACGATCAGATCCGCCCGGTGACCTGGGAGGAGTGGATTACGCTCCCGGTGCGTCCGCAAGACAACGCGGTGCAGACCGTGCGCGGAGCCATCCGCATCCCAACCGTCATCGTGGCTGTGAATTTCGCCAAGGTGCCCAAGAAGCGCCCGAGACTCTGCGGCAAGACGATCCGCGAACGCGACGGCAATCGCTGCCAGTACACGGGCGAATTGTTGAAGCCGGACCAAGGCAGCCTGGACCACGTGTTGCCCCGCTCGCGCGGCGGCAAGGACGCTTGGGAAAACCTTGTCTGGTCCAGCAAGGCCATCAACGCCCGCAAGGGCAACCGCCTCCCGCATGAAGCCGGGTTGCGTTTGCTCGCCGTGCCGCGTGCCCCCAAGGAATTGCCGGTGTCGGCCTTCATCCGCAACGCCCACGAAATCGCCGACTGGCGGTTCTTCGTGGAGGAGTAAAATCACGAGGAGGGCGAACTCTGTTACTTGTTTAGCGTGTTCTACTGTCCCCTCGCCAGAATCACTTCGCAGCGGATGCGGGGTTCTTCTGTTCGGCGGCGATTTGATCGATCTCCTGCAGGGCCGACTGCCAGCGCATCGCCTGCGCGGCCTTGCCGGTGTTGGGAGCGGCCGCATCCCAGCTTTCATACAGGCGCACCAAGCGCTGCAGCGCGTCGCGACGCAGACGTCGTTCGGTCGCGGTGCGCGCCTCGTTGGACGCGACCTTCGCCAGCAGGAGCTGCTCCGCTTCTGTCAACCAAGCCAGGCGCTCGCTCAAATTGAGTTCGCGGTCGGTCACGGCCATGGCGACGAGCGCTCCACCCAGCCGGCTTTTCGTTTCGAGAATACGCGGGTCATCGGCCGCCAGGGTGCGGGTGCGGGTAGCCAGGCATTCCCGGAGCAGACGGACCGCTTCGCGGGCACGCGCGGCGGGGCCGCCTGCGGCGGCCACCAGTGCCGAGGGTGGGGCGGTGACCGCAGCGGGGGGCGCGGGCGTGCTGGTGGCTGCTTGGAGGGTGGCCAATTGGGTTCGTTCATTCCACGCCCAATCGCTCAGCAACCGGGCCAAGCTGGCCATCGGGCCCATGACCAGTTCGTCCTCTAGCGCCAGGCGCTCCTGTCGTTTTTGCAGCACTTCGCGATAGAGCGCTTCGGCTTCGGCGTAGTGTCGATCTTGATAAAGCACGTCGGCGCCTTCGTAGATGTGGTTCTCCAATCGGGTCGAGTCAGCCGGCAAGCGCTTGCGATAAATCAGGAGGATTTCGCGGAATAAGGGCGCCGCGGCGGGGACATCGCCGGCCGCCAGCAAGGCATCGGCCCAGTCGCGCACGGCGGAGGCACTGTTCAGATGCTCAGGCCCGTAGAGTTCCTTCATGAACGGAACGGCCGCCCCGAAAGCCTCCGCGGCGCCAGCAAATTCGCCACGGGCTTTGCGGACCGCGCCGAGATAACTCCAGGAGAATCCGATATCGGCATGGGTGGGATGCAGGATTTTTTGGGCCAAAGCCAGCGCCTGGGAATGGAGTGCTTCGGCTGCATCGAGCTGATTTTGCTGGCGAAGAATCGCGCCGAGGTTGTTCATGAGCACCACCATGCTTGGGTGTTCGGGACCGAGGAGTTTCTGGCGGAGTTCGAGGGCTTCGCGGTAGACGCGAGTGGCCGCGGGCAAATCGCCGCGCCGACTGAGAATCATGCCCAGGTTATTGAGGGAGGTGGCCACATGCAGATCCTCGTCTCCGAACAGCTTCCGGTAAATCTCGAGGGACTCGCGGCACATTGCTTCGGCTTCCTCATATTTGCCGCGGCGTTCCAGGAGCAGCGCGAGATTGCCCAGGGAAGTGGCGATGCCCGGATGAAACTTCTCCAGGACTTCCCGTTGCATGGTCAACGCTTCCATCAGGTTGGTTTCGGCCTGAGCCAACCGCCCGCGCTCGCGTTGGAGATTCCCCAGGGCGTTGAGGGTCTTGGCGATGTCAGGATGTTTCCCGTTGAGCAACTGGCGTCGTTTGGCGAGCGCTTCGGTCAACAACAGTTCGGCTTCATCCAGCCGGCCCCGTTCCTTCAGCAGCAAGCCCAGGCTATAGAGCACACTGGGCGAACCTTGATCGGTGTCCCCGTGTACTTTGCGGCTCAGGGCGAGCGCTTCGCGCAACGTTTGCTCCGCCGCCGCCGGATCCCGCTCCATTAATGCGGAACCCAAATTGTTCAGTGCGGCCACGATTTTGTGGTGCTCATTGCCATAGAAATGCCGGAACATTCTCAGCGTTTCCCGGCAAACCGGTTCAGCTTCATCTTTTTTGCTCCGCGCCAGGAGCACAACCCCCAGGGAATTGAGGGAGTCCGCCACCTCGGGATGTTCCAGGCCAAAAACCAACCGACGCAACCGCAGGGCCGTCCGTTGCATGGCCTCCGCTTGCTCCAACTGCCCGAGCGCCTCGTAGACGTCGCCGATCGTCTGTCGCAGATCCGCTTCGACGTCCGGCTGGTTTTTCAGTTCCACCGGCAGGTTGACCACGGTTTTGTCCAGGATCTCGCGCAACATCTGCGTGTCGCGTCCCAAGGCGACCGAAGGTCCCACGCCCTTCAGCATTTCCTCCAGGAAATGGGCCACCTGATCGCTTCTTTGGCGTTGCCGCGATTCGCCCGCCCGAGCTTGCTCGGCTTGCTCACGCAAGGTTCGCTGCGCGCGTTCGGCGCGAGTGGCGCGAACGGCCAGGATCGTGCTCACCAAAACCCCGGCCACGAGCGCGGCCGCCACGCCGCTGGCGGCCAGAAAGGCGGCGCGATGGCGCCGGGTGAACTTGCGGAACTGGTAGAGCTTGGTGGGCGGACAGGCCACGACGGGTTCGTGCTGGAGATGGCGCTGGATGTCATCGGCCAGGCCGGCGGCGCTTTCGTAGCGGCGGCCGCGATCCTTCTCCAGCGCTTTCATCACGATCCAGTCCAGGTCGCCACGGAGCAGGCCAGCCAGCCGAGCCGCGTCGGTATTGCGCTGTTGCGCTATGCGCGTGATGTCGGCGGCGGTGAGCGTGCTCAGCCGAGTGGAAGGACGTGGGGGCTCCTCTTCCCGAATCTGCCGACGCAATGCTTCGCTCCCGCCTGCAAGCGTCCGGTCGGAATCGAACGGAAGCCGGCCGCTGAGCAATTCATAAAGCACAACGCCCAGAGCGTAAATGTCGCTGCGGGTATCCAGATCGGTTCCAGCGGCCTGTTCGGGGCTCATATAAGCCGGTGTGCCCAAGGGTTGATTGGGCCCGGTCGCAGTGTCGCCGCGAGCAGCTTCTTCCGTGGCCTTGGCGATCCCGAAATCGATCACCTTGAGGATCCCGGTTTGTTCGGCTTCCATCCGCGTGACCAAAATGTTGGAAGGCTTGATATCCCGATGAATGATGCCCTTTTGATGAGCGTGATGAATGGCCCGGCAAACCTGGACGAACAAACCCAGCCGCTGCGTCGTGGCCAGACGGTAATGGTCGCAGTAACGCGTCAGGTGCATCCCGCGGACCAGTTCCATCACGAAATACGGGCGCCCGGTCTCGGTGGCACCCGCATCGTAGACTTTGGCGATGTGCGGATGATCCATCATCGCCAGAGTCTGGCGCTCGGCCTCAAAGCGGCTGATCACCCGCCGAGTGTCCATGCCGAGCTTGATGATCTTGAGCGCCACCTGGCGCCGCACGGGTTCCTCCTGTTCCGCCACGTAAACCGCGCCACCGCCGCCTTCCCCGAGGCTTTCCACCAACCGATAGCGTCCCAGCTGATCGCCGGGTCGCTCCACAATCCGAAAGAAACCGGCCAGGCTGTCGGACGTGTCCGCCGCCGGCGCTTGCTCCGGAAGCAGGTTCAGGCCCATGCCCACCAAACAACGCGGACACAACCCCTGCGGCGCTTTCGCCGGGAGTTCCGCTCCACATTCCTGGCACGTTTGTTCAGACACAATGGCTCATGATCCGGACCCATCGGCTCCCACCCTGTGACCTGTACAGACCGTCACGAGCCAAAAGGTAACGCATGCATCGACCCTCCCGTAGCAACCGACATCAGGAGGCTCACTTTGAAATGCGGAATGCGGAAATCTACCCTCGCCCCCAGCGCTCTCCCACTCGCCTCGGCGAAGCCTCCGGCGTAGCCAGGGTCGGATCGGAGCGGGTGGCCGCAAGGCCGGGTGAGGGCTCTTTTCCGTTGTCGGTTCATCGTCCCAATTCAGCTGTATAAGGTGGAACCACAGAAAAAAACTACAGGCTCAAGGCCGTGAAGAGCGCTCGCAATTCTTCCTCCACCTCGTCCGGGCCGGAAACGGTCTGCGCGATCTCCGCCCGCAGTAATTCCCCATAGCGCTGCCGCATTCGGCTCACCGCCATCTTCAACGCGGCTTCGGTGGTGCCAAGCTTCTCCGCCAATGCGCCGTAGGACGCGGCGCGCTTCTCGCCGGTCAGAAAGATCTTCATCTCCGCAAACGAGGCGGCTTTGCCCGCGGCGTCAAATTCGGCGCTGAGTTTCTGGAGCACCTGTTCCAACAACGTGATGACCCACTGCTGATCGTAGACCTGCTCTGGAGTTAAGGCCGAGGTCGACACCTCCAAATACTGTTGCTCTGGCGACTCGTCATCGAGCGACAGGAATTTCGCGTGGCCACCACGTTTCTGGGCGTGAGCCCGTCGCCAGTCTTTGGCCAGAAAATGTTCCAAGGCGGCAATCAAAAATGAACGGAATTTGCCTTTGCTGCGATCGACCGCACGCAGAAAGCTCTTCTCGAGCATGCGCTCGAAGAACGCCTGCGTCAGATCCTGGGCCTCATGAGGATTGTAGCCGCGCCGGCGCACATAGGCGTAGAGAGGATACCAATAGGTCCGGCACAGCCGTTCCAAGGCTTGATCGGCCTGCGTCGATTCTCCGTCCGCCGCGTGCAGCACCACGCTCCACTCCGTCGTGGCGAAAACCGGTGAACCTCCTACCTGGGAATCCGAAACTGGGGAGGAATCGCCCATGATTGACCAGGATATGCCCTGGCCTGCCGCAGGAGAAGCTCGAAGTGTAGAGCGGTTGTTGGTTGCCGTTCAGCTCCTATTCCAGATAGGATGCGGTTTTCCCACCGTGTCAGGTCACATAATGAACATCATGCGATGGCGGTTCGGGCCGCTGCTCACTGCAGCGCTGGCCCTGAGCGCTGTTGGACGCGCCGTGGCCCAACCCTTCGCACCACCTGATGTCGGGACGACCGTCCACGGCTTCCAAGACGACTTCCCGGGGTTGGCGCCAGCAGCGAGCTGGGTCGTGGCCGGAGCCAGTGTTTATTCAGTGGCCAACGGTGTTCTGCATGTCGGCCAGGCGGGCGGTGATCCCAATCATCTGCTTTACGCGGGCGCTAGCTACGCCGGAGTCGTCCAGGAAATCCTGGCCCGGGTGCGAGTGACTCGGTTCGGCAACGGCCCCTACGCCCGCGGCGGCATCGGGCTAAGCGTCGATCGCTCGACCAGCCAGGGCATCAATTTCACCTTCCGCGATAACGACGGCGCCGGCCATCCGGGCCGGCATATGGCGTTGTTGGATGATTATCGCGAGTGGGGACCCGTGCTGAACTTCGTCTGGCAAACCAATACCTGGTATTGGCTCCGCCTGCGCCAGGAACCCGACGCCATCAGCCAGGGAGGGGCCAATGACGTCTTCGCCAAGATCTGGTTGGCCGACGGCACGGTGGCTGAGCCGACGAACTGGCAACTTACCTGGGACTACACTCCGGCGCGCAGCGTGCGCAGTGGTTACGCCGGCGTGATGGCCGGCAGCACCGCCGGTGGTCCCACCGATTACAGCGAATTGGATGTCGACTACTATCTGGTTCAGGCGACTGGACTGCCTACGATCGTGGTTGCGCCCGGTGCACTGACGTCCGTTCCGGTCGTTATCACCAACCAACCCCGAAGCCAAACCGTGTTGGAATTGGGTTCCGCGACGTTCGAGGTCGGCGCAGGAGGCAATCCACCGCCAACGTATCAATGGTTCAGAGACGACACTCCCCTCGAAGGCGAAACGAACCGTAGCTACACGATCGCTCGGGCGCGCTGGCTGGATCAGGACGCGCAGTTCAAGGTGGTGGCCGCCAACATCATATCTAACCTGACCTATAGCGTTACCAGCACCGTGGCCACGCTGACTGTGATCGCGGACACCACTCCACCGGCGTTGGTCAGCGCGGACTCGGTGGGATTGGGCGCCTTGCAGGTCAAATTCTCGGAAGGCGTCGATCCCGCCAGCGCGACGGTGCCGGCTCATTACAGCCTGAGCGCTCCGAACGGTTTGCTGCAAGTAACAGACGCGGTGTTGGACTCCAGCCACACTAAACTGCGCCTGACCATAAGCCCCGCACTCACGGAGGGAACGTTCTACACTCTCACCGTAAACGGCGTGGTGGACGAGTCCGCCCGCGCCAATGCTCTGGTGGGCGGTTCGATCGGGTTCACTGCCCGTCAACCCGCCGTGTTTATCACCGAACTGGTGGCCGAAAACACCGTGGGGCTGACCGACCAAGACGGGGCGCATTCGGACTGGATCGAGTTGCAGAATCAAAGTCCATTTCCGGTCGACCTGGCGGGCTGGCAATTAAGGGATGCCCGTGCCACCGATCCCCCCAAACCGGACGCGCCGTGGACCTTTCCGGAAACGGCGCTGGCGCCGGGCCAATTCATCGTCGTCTTCGCGTCGGGCAAGGATCGGCGCGAAGCCGGCGCGGAGTTGCACACTAACTTTCGCCTGGATGGGGACGGCGAATCGCTCGCGTTAATTCGGCCGGACGGTTCCATTGCGCACGAACTGACCTTTGGGCCGCAGAAGAAGGACGTCAGCTTTGGCCTCACCGGTGGAACCAACCTGTTTATGCTCGCGTTGACGCCGGGAGCCTCGAATGGTCCGGGCGTGTTTGGCTTCGTCGCCGATACCAAGTTCAATCCGAACCGCGGCTTTTTCACGAACTCGGTAACCTTGACTATCACGAGCGCGACGTTGAACGCCGAGATCTGGGTAACGCGCGACGGCAGCCTGCCCAGGCCCGGCGCGGCAGGATCGACGCGTTATGCGTTGCCTTTGATCCTTTCGAACACCGCCACGCTACGGGCCCGGGCGTTCCTGGCCGGCTACGCGCCGACCGATGTCGACACCCACACCTATTTGTCGGTCGCCTCGACGGCGAAGCAACCCGCCAATCCTCCCGGACTGCCGCCGACCTGGTGCAGCGCCGATGGCTGCTTTGCCGCCGACTACGGGATGGACGCGCAAGTGGTGACCAACACGGTGGCTGGCCATGACCTGGCCAGCGCCTTGCGGGCGTTGCCCGCCGTCAGTCTCGTCGCGCCGATGGGTGATTTGTTCGGAGCCGCGGGAGGCATTTACGCGGATTCCTTGGCCCAGGGGGATGCCTACGAGCGCGAGGCCAGCATCGAACTGATTTTCCCCGACGGTTCGGCCGGATTCCAGTGCGAGGCGGGACTGCGCATCCATGGATATACGAGCCGCGCTCATAGCAACACGTTGAAACACTCGTTGCGGGTGTCCTTTCGCGATCGGTACGGGCCGGCGAAATTGCATTTTCCTTTGTTCCCCGACATGGACGAGAACGACTTCGATCAGCTCGTGCTGCGGGCCTGCTCCACCGATTCCTACCCGATTGTGGAAGGCGGCACCCGCTGGGAAGCGCGCCGCGCCACCTACCTGCGCGATCAATGGATGCGCGACGCCATGCGTGATCTGGGCCAAGCCACCGCCCATGGCCGTTACGTGCATTTGTGGATCAATGGCCTCTATTGGGGGCTCTACAATCTCACCGAAGCCTTGGGGAACGGTTGGGCGGCCGAACATTTCGGCGGAGACAAGGAAGACTACGACGTGATCAAGGATTACCTGCTCGTTGATCATGGGGACCAGCAAGCCTGGGATGCGGCCACGGCCCTGGCCACCGCGGGGTTCGCCAGCGAAACTGACTATCAACAGATCCAAGGCCGGAATGCCGACGGCACGCTGAATCCCGCCTACCCTGTCTATCTCAACGTGAGCAATCTGGTGGATTACATGATCGTTCACATCCTGGCCGGAGCCGAGGACTGGGATTTCAACAACTGGTGGTGTTGCCGGCGGCGCGGGCCGTCCAGCGCCGGTTTCCATTTCTGCGCGTGGGATCAAGAAATCAGCAATGAATCGTTGACCCGCGAGCTGAATGTATTTGGCCAACGGTTTGAAGAAGTAAACACTTTTAATCGGCCCTCTTACTTTTACGACCGGCTGCGCAACACCAGTTCGAGCTTCCGCCAGTTCTTCCGCGATCGCGTGTGGCAAGTGCTGACCGGCCATGGCCCATTAACACCCGCCCAGAACGCCGCCCGCTGGCGCGCCCGGCAAAACGAGATCGATCAGGCCATCGTCGCGGAGTCCGCCCGTTGGGGCGATGCCCGCCACGAACCTCCTTTTACGCGCGAAGCCAACTGGCTGCCCGAAATGCAATGGGTCTCGTCTTATTGGGCCTCCAACCACACCCGGGTCATCGAACGGTTCCGGCGCGTGAACCTTTGGCCGACCCTGGCCCCGCCCGCCCCCAGCGTGGATAGCTCCTATTTCACTAACAGCTTCCTGCTCGCCCTCACCCATACGAATCTCTCCGGCGCCATCTGGTTCACCCTCGATGATTCCGACCCCCGCGCCGTTAACGGCGCCCCGTCCGCGACCGCTCAACCTTACGCGGCCCCGCTCAGTATCTCCGGACTCACCCGCTTGCGTGCCCGCGTCCATGACGGCGTGAATTGGAGCGCCCCCCTGGTTGCGCTTTATTGCCCCATTCAAGCCCTCACCAACCTGGTCGTCAGCGAACTTTACTATCATCCACCGGCCGACACGGCCGCTCCGGGCCTCGATGGCGATGAATTCGAGTTTGTGGAATTGCATAATGAAGGAAACGTCTCGCTTGACTTGAGCGGACTTGCCTTCCACGCCGGGATCAATTTTGTCTTCTCGAATAATACGGCTCTCGCTCCCGGCGCCTACCTCGTCCTGGCCCGAAATGCGACCGCGTTCGCAGCGCGGTTTCCCAACGCTCCGTCACCTTTTCTCTACACGGGCAAACTCGCCAATGAAGGAGAAACCCTCACGCTCACTCATCCGCTCGGAACGACCGTCTTCAGCTTCACTTACAACGATCATGCTCCATGGCCGCGCCGCGCGGATGGTGGCGGCGATTCGTTACATCGCCTGCATCCAGGTGATCCACAGGAACCCGGGAACTGGTGCGCCACAACCCCAACGCCCGGCGGACCCGCACCCGCAGCGTGCCAGGACGCTGACGCAGACGGCCTGCCGGACGCCTGGGAATTGCAGTATGGCTTTGACCCCCACGATCCCAACGGCCGGAATGGAGCAACGGGGGATCCGGACGGGGACGGTGTGACGAACCTCACGGAATACATCGCCGGGACGGATCCGTTGGATGCGCGGAGTTATTTGCGCATCGAGAGCATCTCCGCGCCCGGACCTGGACCCGGTCCGGTGCGTTTGACCTTCTTCGCCCGAGCCAACCGATTTTATACCGTGCAATACGCCAATAGTCCGGGCGGCCCTTGGACAACCCTGCAGGAAGTGGACGCGCAACCGGCCGATCACGAGGCCGCGATTGAAGATATCCCGGGCGTGAACAATCGCTGTTATCGCCTGGTAACCTCGCGGTGATAGCCCAACCTGGCTAGTGCTAGTGCCCGGCCTGATTCTTCAATTCCTTCTGGACGAAAGCCAGCCGTTGACTGAGATGTTCGCGCAGTTGAGTCAGGGCTTCGTCGAAGGCCTTGAGACTACTATCTCCGCGGGAAGCCAACGAAGGACGGACTAACTGAGCGAGCGCATCGATGCGGGCGTTGAGCGCTTCGGTCTTGAAGGCCGAGCCGAGTAATTTGCCAAGGGTTTGCAGGTACTGTTGTTGGCCTTGAGGGACCGAGAGCACGGCTTTGGCCACCAGTCCTTGCCACTCTGGAAGGATCGGGCCATCGGCCTTGCTGCATAACTGGCCGAAATCATGGGGCAGAAAAACGATCTGCTCGGAGGCCGGGTCGTGATACAGCCGGTAATTATCGCGATTGAGCACATAACCGTCCCGGTGCCAGATCAACACTTCCACGGCCGCAAAGGAGATGAACCGGTCCAGATCCAGGAGCGGAGCCAGCTTTTTCCAGCGTTGCGCCGGGTCCGCTTCTTTGGTGGCGCGGGCCAGGGCGCGGACATCCGTTTGATCCTCGGAATTATCGCCGCCGTCCTTCTCCAGTTTTTCATTCACATCCACGTTGTTGCCTTCGTAAAGGTTTCCTTTGGATTTCTTGAAATAACGGGAGAGAAAATCGCGGTTCACAGCCTCGGCGATGACATAAAGCCCCACGTCCTTGCCATTGAGTTCCACGCGAGCGAAGGAATTGCGCGGCGCCGGCACGCCCGCAGCGCGAAAGATCTCGCCGCCGATCATCTCCGCCAGGTACGTGGGGTCCGAACGGGAATGATCCAGCAGAATGCGGGTGTGCCCGTGGAACGACTGGCCTTTGACGAATTCGTTGAACTTAATCGACCAGCCCGGCTTCTTGTCGAGCGCCGGGGCATTGGTTCCGCCCCCTTTCAGGCGCACACCAACGTCGGAATAAACCTTGCTCCCCTCGGTAACGGTCGCTTTGACATAATGTTTGGGTTCGTTGCGCAACGCGTCCTGCGCCGAATCGCTCAATTCAATGCGGATCGAATGAACCTTGGGTTCGGTAAACAGGTCCTCGCCTGCGCCCCCCCCAGGAGCGTTGGTTCGAGCCGGTTTATCCTCCGCAGACCACAGGGTACCCAACGACAGACCCACAAAGACGCAACCCACCATCCATCTCATTGGTTTCAAACTCATAATTATCATCCTTCTCCTGGCGTTCATCGGCCACCCGTCAGGCCCCTTGCCTGCGGCAGCACCGACAAAACGACTTCTCCCAGACTAAACCCGCTACCTGCATATTCTAAAGGAACGTTCTTGCGACAAAAAAGTTCGCCGCAAAACCACAATTTGTTCGCCGCAAGACCACAATTAGATGAGGACCTCACCCGATTGTCACGCGTTTAGTGCCCGAAATCACGCATGACGCTGCCGGGTAAGGGGATGAACGCAAACCGGAGGGAGCTTGCCCTTCGTCGGAGGATCAAGCTAATCGGCGCAGGCATGTCTGCCCCTGCACGACCACGACCACCCATTGCCTGACCCCCAGGGGTGTGAGACAAATTTCTGAAAAGTGAGTTGATTGCTGAGATTTTTCGTGATTTAATATCTATGTAACTAGATATTAAGCCATGAACTTGACTCAATTGTCCCAACAAATCGCTCAAATCAAACGCATGGAACGCGGT
>DATLUX010000592.1:0-16888 GCA_035577805.1 Verrucomicrobiia bacterium | reverse complement strand
CTCCGACCGGGCAATCCCCAGCCCAGCTTCCCAAAGCCCTGTTCTCCCTGGCAGGGATCCTTACCGCCGTCCACACGCAACCGGACGGCAAGGTCATCATTGGCGGAACCTTTTCGGCCGTAAACGGGCAGCCGCGGCAGAACCTTGCTCGTTTGAACGCGAACGGGAGCCTGGACTTGACGTGGAATGTGGCTGTCGATGGCCCCGTCGACGTCATCCTCATGCGCGGGGACAGCGTGTTTCTTGGTGGCGCATTTTCGAAAGTAAATGGCGTCGGGCGGGCTGGTCTGGCCAAGGTTCAGTCCAGCGACGGCCAGCTAGATGAAATTTGGAATCCCAACCCCGAGAGCACGGGGCACATTTTTGCGGAATGGCAGAAACGATTCTATGCGTTACTCGCGGTCGGAGATTTCATCTACGTGAGCGGTGATTTCAGGGCGATCGGGGAAGCACGGCGCACAGGCTTGGCCAAGATCGCCATTCAGGGAACGGGCCTCGCGGATCCCGACTGGAATCCGCGCCTCACCGTTGAACACATGTCGGAGCCAGTCGTCATGGCTTTAGCGGTCGTAGAAGACAAGTTGGTGATCGGAGGCGGCTTCGATCGCATCAACGGGTTGCCGCGGCGAGGGCTCGTCAAGCTTTCGCTTACTCGATCGGATGATCTCGATACTATTTGGAATCCTGTGTTGCCCGGATCAGGCGCCATCGTTCAACAGGTCCTGGTCCATGGATCAAATCTGATCGTGGGCTACTTCACAGGCTTTGACGCCAACATCACAACCGTAGGTTTAGAGGGTATCGGGATCACGGGCCAGCCCGTCATGCCGCCCCGCGACACAAGCATCACGTTCCAGGCGATGACGTTGACCGAAGGGGGTCTGGTCGTAATCCGGAACAACGATGATGCCGGCGCGACGGTGTTTCGGCTCAACTTTCCAGACCTGACGCTCGCTGCCTCTCCCTGGCAGGCACCGGTCTTCCAACAGGGCCTTCGTGCGGTTTTTTCTTTCTACAATGCGGCCCAGCTCAACGCCTTGACCACGAGAGCGAACCGCGTGCTGATCGGCGGCTTTTTCAACGTAGTCAACGGAGCGCCAGCCTTGGGCTTGGCGGCCATCGATCCGGTGACGGGCGAGCTCGATCCTTCGTTCAACGTCTTTGTCCAGCGCCCCGGACGAGTGTTGGCGATGGCCCGACAGCCGGATGGAAAGCTGGTTGTAGGTGGGGAGTTTGACACGGTGGATGATTTGCCACGGGCCAACCTGATTCGCTTCAATGCCGATGGAGTCCTCGATCCAACCTGGTTTCCTAACCCCAATGGAACCGTCCGCACAGTGTTGGCGACGGAGTCGAACCTCTTCGTAGGCGGCGTCTTTACCAGCGTCAAGGGGTCCGACAAAGGCCACCTGGTGAGATTTGATTATGCCAATGATCGTCCCGATCCGGCCTGGCCAAGTGCGTTGGAACCAATGCCCTTGCCGGCCACGCATTTGGCGACGAGCGGTGAATGGCTTTTCGAACTCGAATTCGACGACAACGAAAGCAGCAGCAGCTTGGTGGTACGCGACCGGGCTACGGGTGCCATCGCCAGAAAGTTCGAAGGCGATGCCTTGGCCCTAACGCCAGGGCCGGACGGACAATTGATCGTCGCCGGGTTCGGCCTGCACCCGGGCCGAGGTTACGAGTTGGTTCGTGTCGACCCTCAGCCTCCGTTTGCTTTCGATCCCAATTGGAATCCTTCAGTCCAGGGCGACTTTTTTGGTGCTCGGTTGGCGGTCTCTGGCTCGAACGTATTCATTGCCACGTCCGATCGTGTCTTCAAATTCCCGCTTTCGGGCAGCGATCTGCCCAGCCCCGGATGGCAGGTCCCCGACGTCTTCTCGAAGCCCGACCGCAGCTCTGGACTCGTGCAGGGGATCGAAGCACTGGCTGTTGTCGGGACGGATCTGTTTGTGGGGGGCACGTTTTGGCCTATCGGCGCACCGGTGCCTCCCGTGGGGGGGAATGGCAAGACGATGCTGGCGCGTTTGGACTCGGAGACGGGGGCAATCAATGCCCTCTGGAACACAGGCTCCGACATCCCATTTGGCGTGCGCAGCCTGTTCGCGGACGGCCACAATCTCTATGTCGGAGGCAGGTTCGGCCGTTTCGGGGACGACACGCGCTTCGCCCTTGCCTTACTGGCTACTCCTGGTGCGCCTGCTTTGTTCGAGAGCGCACCCGATCTGGTCACCATCTTGCGCAATCCGGACGACGGCCCCGAGGTGACCCACTTCCGGATTGTCGCCCTCAACGGAGGTGTGCTCCAGCGGATTTCCGACTCGACGCTTGTGCTGTCCGGCGACTTCGTGACGGTGGCAGACGGTCAAGCCGGCCTGCGCTTTCTTCCCGGAGCCGGCTCACCGAGTGTAACCGCCGTGTCGGCGGTGAGCCCAACGCCGCCCGGGGCTGGAAGCGCCGCAGCCACACTCGATCTTCAGTCGGCTTTGGTGCCGGTGTTTAGCTTTTCCCAGGAAGAGTATCGGTTCAGCGAGGCCAATGATTCCGTGACGCTGACGGTTCTCAAGCAGGGATTGGGTCCTGGCAGTGTCCGGGTTTCGACCTCGGACGGAACCGCAAGCGTGTCCCACTTCCCCGAGCCGGGCGACTATCAAGGGGGTAGTGGGAGAATCATGCTGGCGGGGACAAAATATGATTTTCAAATCTCCTTGGTTCGGGATGAGATTTTCGAAGGCGACGAAGTGTTTTATGTGACGTTGAGCGAGCCCAGCCCCGGGGCGCGCTTGGGTTATCCCGCGCGCGCACGGGTGGTCATCGTCGACGACGACCGATTCGGTCCGAACGGGTCGTTCCTCGCTAGGCAACAACCCACCGCTCCGCCGCACTCCACGGGCATCTTGGCGGTGTATCTCAAGAGCGACGTGGGGGCCTGGCGATTGACGGGTGAATGGGATTGGCATGCTAGCGGCGAGATGGTCTCGGGTTTGATCGCGACCAACTACCAAGTGGAATTCAAGCCCTTGTCCGGCTACGCCCATCCCGACACGCAAACCATCCCCATCGCCATCGGTCAGATTAACTACGTCACCAACGAGTATGGCGGACGCCAGCCCTCCGAAGAGGTTGGTGCGCTGACCGTGATTATCGATCCGCCCGAAATAGCCGGGAACCCGGACCCCACGAGCGCTCCTCGGTGGCGTCTGGCCGGAGAAAGTGATGGAGCGTGGCGGCGTAGCGGGGAGGTAGCGGCAAACCTGAGCTCTGGGTTTCACGAGGTTACGCTCAAGCCGCTCAGCAACTATTTTGTGCACATCCTCGAGCCTGTGGTCTGGGTCAGCGCCGAACGAACCCGGACCAACTACGCTCGGTACTTGCCCGCAACCGGCAGCGGGAGCGTCGAGCCGCAGGTTTTAACATTCACCCAGGCCACTGAAGTGGAACCATTTTGTTACAACGGCCAGATCAAGAGCCGCGTGGGAGTGGGAAGCGGAGTGGTGGTGAAGGAAGGAGTGGTGCTGACCGCGGCCCACTTGGTCTTCGACGACAAGAACCTGGAGTGGGTGGATGCCTTGGACATCCAGTGGCTGTTCCAGCGTTACCGGGGCCAACACGAGCCGGTGGCTCAGCGGCCCTATGGAACCGTGATCCTGGCCGGATATGCGGCGCAGCGCACCAACGATATGCGGGACCTGGGACTCGTGCCGGGAGTGTCGACGCCCAACTCGCAGAATCTGGATGTGGCGTTGCTGTTTTTCCTGGAACCGGCTGGCCGAGGCGGCTTCGGTGGCTTCATGGTTTCGGAGGATCCGAATGAGCACCTCCTGAGCAGCCGGCGCAAGATGCTGGTGGGCTATCCCAAGGACGGCGTGCCAGAGATCAACCAAGGCAAACCTCACGCGACGGTGGCGGCCAATCTCCCCTTCCAACTGCTCTACCCGGACAAGAGCGTGTATGTAGCCGGGCAGGTTCGGGGCCTTCCGGGCAACAGCGGTGGACCGATGTACGTGGAAGCCGAAGGCGGAGGACGATACTACCCAGCCGGGGTGTACGTGGGCCAGACGACGTCCGGCCAGAGTTTGGTCAGAGCAATAGATGGGCTGGTCGTAGACTATATCAACCGCGTAGAAGAGCTGCGCCGCAGCGGACCAAACCATCCGGGAGGCGGTTTCGACCCGTTTATCCCCGGAGTAACCAAGCAGCCCACGGGCACTGGGCTGCTGACTTTTGAACTTGTGCCGGAAGCGGCGCGAGCGGCGGGAGCAGGTTGGCGGATCCGCCAAAACAGCGACAAGACCTGGGTGACCAACGCAACGCTCACCTACCCGTTGACAGGCGGAGTGGACTACGATGTCGAATTCAGGGCTGCTCCCGCCTTTATCGCGCCCATGGGACGGCAAGTGCGGGTAGACATTGGGGAAGTCGCCAGTTTGAAACTGCGTTACGTGAGATGGCCAGGGGAATTAGAATTTCGAGACCATTGGCAAGTAAGTTTGCTGGGCTCCAATCGCGGCCGCTATGTAATCGAATATCGAACCAGCCTAAGCTTGACCGATCAATGGCTCCCGTGGGCAACCATGACCCTCACGAACAGCCCGATGGTCTTGGATCTCTCGGTGGATACAAATGTGGCGCAGCGCTTCTTCCGAATGGGCCTGACCAACGGCTTGTGAAATGAGCATTCACCACTTCTGGTTGGCGAGCATCGCTTGAATCGGCACACTTTGCAAAGTGTGCCGGTGGGCTGTGCCGGTGGGCTGCCGTGCCGATCCCTGCCGGAGGGTTCGTCGATCCTCAGCCGCTTCCTTTCAGGAAAATCCAATCTCAATGTCGAGAGCCGGCCTGCAACGGGAATTTAATTCCCTTGCGCAAAATTCCTTTGCCAAACAAACCCCGGCAACAACTGGAACCCCGGCAACAACTCAAGGCGACCAGACATTACCCTTGCTACGCAGAAGAGACCCAGAGCAATCGCGGAAGGCTCGGGGACATGGATGACGAACGCGCGGAGGTTGTCCATGTAGTACTTGTCGGGTGTGGAACCGGCAGCCGGTACCATGTAGTTAAAATGGAGCCGACACACCGACTTCACCGCCGCCGACAATTGCAGCGTCATAGGAGTTGTCCAAGGGTAGCTAATGCGATCAGTGTTTTCATAGGGTTGCCTTCTTGTGACTCCCCGTAGTCGTGTCGAATGTGAACGAAAAGGCAAGCGGGATTCTGCGGCGGAACTGCGGCGGAACCTATGCGAGCGGGGGGGTCTGGGGGCCGTGTCTCGACCTTCGACTGTTGGCTTGGTGATCAATCATCCAATCCTCTGCAGGTGCCAACAACAGTTTTCCTGAACCCCACCCGCTTACAAGAGCACTCGCCTCAAGCTGAAACGCGACCGGAGGATGCAATCATGGAATCTGCCCGGACGGATCGGTAGAGATTGCCTTCCCATGCCGCTCCCTGCAAACTCCGTAGCATGCTCGGCATGTCTCCCCTGAAACGCTGTGTATTCTTGTCAGCGCTCCTCTGCCTCGGCACCGAGCACAGCTCAGCGGTCGCCCAGGGCATAGTCGACTTTCGCAACGGCGGGCTCACTTTCGCTACGGATGCTGACCGGCTTGTCTACGCTGATTTTGTAGGTGGCACTAAACTGGTGGGACCCAACTACGCAGTAGGACTGTGGTACACCGGAGGAACAGACCTGGCTCTGTTAGCGGATCTGAGCGCTGGTAGACAGGCAGGCCTCACATCACATTTTCGTCCCATCACGACAATCCTGCCAGGGGTTTGGGTGACCCCGCGCGGCGTGAGCTCTTTGTTCGCGTTGGATGGCGTGCCGGGCGGCGAGACGGCCGTCCTGCAGGTGCGCGTTTGGGACGAAAATAAGTATGCAGATTTCGCGCAGGCTTTGGCAGCAGGTGAATACGGCGCATCCAGTCCGTTCCTCTATCAGCCGCCAAGTCCCTCCTGCTCTGATTGCCCTTACCTGATGGAGAACCTGCGGGCGTTCGCCTTAGTCCCGGAACCATCGGCGTGGACCTTCGGGGTCCTGACAGCATGCCTCGCTGTCTGGTTGAGGCGGCGGAAGGCCGAACTTTGATTATTCGACCGCACCACCGCCCAGTAGAAATCACATAACCAACGCGAGCTCGCTGCCACCTACCACTGAATCGCGAGCCTATTGCTCGCCGCAAAGAGGCACTCGCCAGGCGTCGCTCGATCATCCATTAATTTGCGAACCTCAGAGAAAATCTCCATCAAAAGCTGGAGATTCTGTGGATGCCTGAGCACATCCGATTGCTCGCGGCTTGCCAGCAGC
Source organism: Verrucomicrobiia bacterium (assembly GCA_035577805.1). Taxonomy (GTDB): domain Bacteria; phylum Verrucomicrobiota; class Verrucomicrobiia; order Limisphaerales; family JADJPG01; genus DATLUX01. The sequence goes on along the minus strand of DATLUX010000592.1, from coordinate 10,575 downwards.
ACCGCTTGGGCCGTATTGCCGCCGGCTGCTTGCACGCTTTGCAGGCGCGGGGAGCAGCTCAATTCCGCCTCGCAATTAAGCAGCCAGCCCACAGAAAATTCCCAATCCACGAAGCGGGACAGGTAGCGGCGCAGGACCCCGGCCGAATCGGCGTCCTCTCGCCCGTAGCCTCGCACAATCGCCAAGGTCGCCCCGTAGAGGAAAGCGCAATACTCGATGTTGCGGATTCTCGTGGAGGGGTCCCACTGCGGGTCAACGGCCTTCATGAGATACTGGCTATACCAATCGAACCCTTCCAAAGCGGCCCGAAGCTCCTCGTCGCTCGCTGACGACGAAAAACGAAATAACCCAAATAAGTCAAAAATGCGCTTGAGGACTTCCATATTGATTGCCTGCACTATCTCACAAGAGTCGCCAGGCTCAAGACCGGGAAACTACTCGGCCGGGGACTGGGTAGAGCCCCGACTCCGTCTCTTTTGCTTTACAGGCCCTTTACCCACCAGCTTGGCAATTCGGCGATGATAGAAGCATGAAAACAAGCCTTCCTTGTGGTGAACAGACAACGTTTGCAACCTTCACACCATTCACGCTGGTCTTCACGTTGGCAGCGTCGTTACTGGTCACAGCCCCAGCGCAGGCTTGTGGCTCGTACCTCAACCAAATCGACCTGAAGAACCTGGCTGAACGGGCGGTCTCTGGAAATCCAGCTGAAGCGACGCCAGCTATCAGTGCCTTACGAGCCAGGGGAGCTCCAGGGCTGGCGGCTTTTCTTGCCGTGCACCAAGAGGAGATTCAGCGCCATGTCGCGGCCCCCCCAGATTTTTCTCTGGTGCGGACAAACCGAACGATTGATGCGCGCTGGGAACGGTTGAGCAAAGCTCTCGACACGATCAGTGGACAACGCGATTGCGCTGCTTCGCGTCTTTTCTGGCACACCGATTTGGAAGAAGCGAAAGCTGCCGCCTCTGCGAGCGGCAAGCCGATTCTCTCGCTGCGGCTGCTGGGACGACTTGATGAGGAGTTGAGTTGCGCCAATAGCCGTTTCTTTCGTACGGCGCTCTATGCAAATCAAGAGGTTTCGTTGGCGCTACGAGAACATTTTGTTCTGCACTGGCAGTCTGTTCGTCCGGTTCCGAAGATTACGATCGACTTCGGCGATGGTCGGAAGCTGGAGCGCACTATCACCGGCAACAGTATCCATTACGTGCTCACTGCCGACGGCCGCCCCATCGATGCGTTGCCCGGCCTCTATGGGCCAAAGGCTTTCTTGCGCGGGTTGCTGCGAGCGGAGGCCACCGCCAAACACTTCGCCGCCTTGGCGACGGATGAGCGCGAAGATTTCCTCCGCGCCTACCACCAGGAGCGGCTTGCTGCCATCAAAGCCGAATGGAACAACGACTTAACGAAAGTTGGCCCAAGTCCGGCCACAACCTCCTCCCTTTCATCCGCGACGCTGTCAGTAAACGATCCGTCAGCAGCGCAGGCAGCCGCCAAGATTACTCAAGGCAAGCGGCGGATTGAGCTTCCGGTTCTGGAGGCGATGGGCACGGCCAACCCGGGTGAACTCGAAGCGAGAATGGACGATGCCACCTGGGCGAAGATCGCTGCGCTCCATTCCGAAGATGCACGCTTAGACCAGGGCAGCCGCACGCTCATGGCCAAGAAAAATCCGGACGCATTGGCTGCCGACAAACGGGCGTTGAGTAAGATGATCGTGGAAGACCCGTTAGTGCGCGCTGCGCGTCAATTTGAGCGCTCGATGTCTGAAGACACGGTGCGGAATGAATATCTCTTCCACACAAAGATCCACGAGTGGTTTGCGCTAGCACTTCCTCAGGCGCGGGACCTGGCCGTATTGAACGAGAAGGTCTACACGGAACTGTTTCTCACCCCAAAATCCGATCCGTGGCTCGGGTTGAAGCCCAGCGATGCCTACTCTGCATTGGACCATGACGGCGTTGTCACGGCCGCAACGCCCTAATTCATATCATGCACCCTTTATTGTCAGGCAACTCGCCACGGTGGATTGAGCCGATTGGGGCCTGCATAAAACAGACAGATCTTATTGCCATCCGGGTCTTGCAGCCGCGCTTCTCGCCAAAGCCATGACTCGTCGCGAGGCAACGACGTGAAGCTGATGCCAAGGTGCTGAAGGCGTCTAACCGTTTCGTCCAGGTCCGCGCATTCGAAATAGACCACCGTTTGTGAAGGAGCCATCTGTTCGACCCTATGCACGGAGAAGGTGCCGTGACCTTCAGGACACTCGAAACGAGCGTACTTGGGAGGGCTCTTGACGATGAGCTTCAAGCCGAGCTTTGCATAAAACTCGATAGCACGGATTACGTCAGCGGAGGCGACAGTGACTTGATTCAGGTTCATTCTGGTTCTTAACGTCAGAAACGCGCTGGTCAGCTCCAATCTTCAGGGGTGAGAAAGATGTAGATGTTTAGATCCGACCCTGCCGATTCAAGAGATCCATCTGCCGTTCCAGGCGTTGGAGGTCCATGGCCGCGTGGATGCGGGCCAGCGCGCCGCCGCAGTGGTCGGCCAGGGCTTGCAAGGTCTCCAAGTCCTGTTGCTGGTAGGTCAGGGGCGTGTAGCTCTGGATCGACAGAATGCCGAGGGTTTTTGAGCCGTAGCGGATGGGCACGTACATCATGGAGGCTGATGGCCGGGCTTTGTCCCCAAAACGAATCAGCGACGTGTGCGTTTCTTGGGGCGCCGAGGGCGTTTCCCGGTTCATCAACTGGGCCCCATCCCGCATGACGCGCAGCATCAACGAACTGGGATCCAGGGTGAAACTGCTCTCGGGCACATCCACCTTGCGGCCGTCGATGGTATCCCTGGTCAGCACCGGCAGAATCAGATTTCGTTCCGACGTGTAAAGGTGGAGGTAACAGGCATCCCAACCGAACAAGTCCCCGGCAATCCCGACGATGACATCGGCCGCCTCGCGCGCAGTCGCGGCGCTGCTCAAGCGCAGCCCGAGTTTGGCGAAGACATCGCCCCGCTCGGCGGCCTGTTTGCGCAGCGTGATGTCTTCAGCAATGCCCGCGAACCGATACACTTCCCCCGCCGCATTGCGAACCGGGAAGGCGCGGTCTTCGATCCAGCGCACGGAACCGTCGGGCCGCAGGATCCGGTACTCCTGATGATAGGGTCCCTGAACCTGCTTGGTCAGCGCGGCCTCCAACACCCGCTCGCGGTCATCGGGATGAACCGCCGCCAGCCAGTCGCGGGGCGACGCGTAGAGGCTGGCGCAAGTGCGGCCCCAGATCTCTTCGTAGCCGGGGCTGATGTAAAGGATCTGGCTCATGCGCGGGTCCGCCATCCAGAACACTTCTCGTATGTGCTCCACGACCTGCCGAAACCGCTCCTCGCTGACCCGCAGCTTGTCCTCCGCCTCCTTGCGTTCCGTGACGTCCAGCGCGCACACCAGCACGGCGGGCTGGCCCTCGAATTCCACCCGGCGCGCGGAACAATCCAGCCATCGAAGCTGCCCGCTGTCCGTCAGGATCGGGAATTCATACCGGGCCGGCAGTTCCCTGCCCGCTTCCCGCTGCAAGGCCCGTTCCCGCACCAGGTCCCGGTAATCCGGCCGGACAAATTCCCAGACCTGTCGCTTGAAAATCTCCGCGCGAGGATAACCGAGAATCGTTTCCGTCGCCGCGTTGGCACACAGGCATCGTCCGCCTTGATGAATCAGGATCAGGGCCGGGATGGTTTCCGTCAAAGCCGACAACCCAGCCTGGCTTCTGCTCAGTGCTGCCTCCAATTGATGTCGCTCTTCGCCGTTCATGCCTCATGCCGGTCCTGGCTAGGCCATCCTGGCGTGTCAGCGGCCCGCCGCGGTTCTGCTGGACAGCATTCGCTCGACACTGCCAGCCTCCCGCTCGCCAGCGCGTCGAAACACCTCCTCGTCTGTGACCTCCGGCCCAGACTCTCTCAGCGTACGCATCAGCGCCAATACCAGTTCGGCCCGAGCCCGGTCGGCTTCCTGCTCAATTTCCTGAAACTTCATGCCGCAACGATACCCGGGATGTTGGCTGGTGTCGCCTGAGAATCGCGCTGACCTTAAAGAACCTGCGCCTAAGGACGGTTGATTATTGGGCCTTAGAGTTCCTTTTTGGGGCGAATTCTGGGCCGTAAGAAGTTCTGGCCTCAGCTCCCGCCAACAGTGTCCTCGGTGCGCGTTGGATTTGGGGTCGGATCTCGACATTCGACATTTCGATTGTTTCAAAGCCCTACGAATTTGACTACTCACTTAATCAAATCTCGCGGGTTTTGTCGCGCGCCATTAACTTTGCACAAAATGTCGAATGTCGAGATCCGACCCAGATCCGACCCCAACAGACCTCTGCGGACTGACGACTTCAATGGCCCCGTAATGCAAAACAAAGCCACTTTACAGTTGTTTACCCCCGCGATTGATTTAGGATTTCTTCAGTCACTTGATTTTCTGGTTTCAAGCCGTGAGCCTCCAAACTTGTGACACCGGTATTAACTCGGTGTTCCCACGGCTGGAGAAACCATGAAAACCAAACTGATTGCCGTCCTAGCGCTGCCTTTCCTCTGCGCCTTAAATTCTCAACTCTCCACCGCCCGCGCGCAGTCGCCCTTTGGCAACGCCGTCAGTTTGGACGGCGTCAACCAATATGTCTCCGTGCCCACGGCGGCGGGCAGCGCGGTGAACAGCCCGCTGACCATCGAGGCGTGGGTTTATGTGCGCGCTTATGCGAGTTGGTCGCGCCTCATGGATTTCGGCAACGGACCGGGAACAGACAATATTGTCTGCGCGTTGAGTTCGGAAGTGAGCGGCCAACCGCGGTTCTCATTTTGGAACGGCTCGGGCGGAGCGCTGGCTGATCTCATTTCACCGTCACCGCTGCCGCTCAACGCCTGGACGCATCTGGCCTTTACCTACGACGGCACCAACGGGAGAATTTTCATCAATGGCGATTTGGCCGCCAGCGGCCCGATGACCGCTCCGCCGATCGTCACGCGCACGAACAACTTCATCGGGCGCAGCAACTGGCCAGACCCCTACGCCAACGCCATCATTGATGAATTTCGCATCTGGTCCGTGGCCCGCTCGCCGACGCAGATTCAGGCCAGTCGCAGCTCGCCGCTCGTGGGCAATGAAGCCGGTCTGCTGCTCTACTACAAGTTCGACAGCGCCAGCGGCACCGTGGCCACGAACAGCGCCACGGCCACCGGCGCGGCCTACAACGGCACCCTGGTCAACAGCCCGGGGTGGGTGCCAGGCTCAACTCCCCCTTCCTCCCTGGTGACCAACACGAGCGATGCCGGTGCTGGCTCCTTGCGCGAGGCCATCAACACCACGCCGCCCGGCGGTTTCATCTACTTTGCCCCCAACCTCTCCGGCCAGACCATCACGCTGACCACTGGCCAACTCCTGGCGACCAACGTTCTGACCATTGACGCCTCCTCGCTGGCGAGTCCCCCCATCATTTCCGGCAACAACGCCTCCCGCGTTCTCCTGGTGACGAACAATGCAGTTCTGGTTCTGAAATCCCTCACCATTGCCAACGGGCTGGCTACGCGTGACTTGTCGCTGGGCATAGTGACGAACTTCGGCGGTGGGATTTACAACAGTACCAATTGCAACCTGACCCTCACCCGCTGCTTGCTCTCCGGCAATACCGCCGCCGCCCTGGCTGCGCCCTACGCGGGAGAGGGCTCCTCCTTCGGAGGAGGCGGCATTTACAACGCGGGCACACTGACTCTCAACCAGAGCACCCTGTCGGGCAACTCAGCGCTTGGCGACCGCCTCGGTGCTCCTACTCGCCAAGGTGCCGGGTGGGGTGGTGGCATCTACAACCTGGGCACCCTCGCGCTCCACCAATCCTCAATCGTAACTAATCAGGCCTATGGCGGCGACGTTCCGCAACAAACGGATAGAGCCTCCGGCGGTAACGCTGCTGGCGGCGGCATTTACAACGCGGGCACACTGACCCTCGACGAGTCCTCCCTCTCCGGTAACTCGACCCGCGGCGGCAACTCCACTCATAACCCAAACCAAATGAGAGATGGAGGCGACGGCGGCAACGCTAGCGGCGGCGGCCTTTATAACGCGGGCCCGGCGACGCTAAGTGGCTGCACTCTCTCCGGCAACTCAAACACCGGCGGTATTGGCGGCAGCGCTTATAGCGTGTCATCGAGCAGCGGCAACGCGGGTGATGGCGGAAGCGCCAATGGCGCAGGTCTTTTTAACATGAGCACCATTACACTCAACAATTGCACTCTCGCAGGTAACACGGACACTGGCGGCAACGGCGGCCCGGGTGGCTATCTTGCTGGCGCCGGAGGCGATGCCAACGGCGGTGGCATCGCCACCGTGGGCCCAGCGACGCTGGTTAACTGTACTCTGTCCGGCAACTCCGCCACGGGAGGCTCCGGCAGTTGCTGTAGCAACCCTGGAACCGGCCCCGGCCCCAATGGCGCTAGTAACGGTGGAGGCATTTACACCACCACGACCAATGCCACCCTGCACAACTCTCTGATTGCTCAGAACACCGGTGGGGGCAGCCCCGACTTGTCCGGCTCCTTTACCTCGCTCGGCTACAATCTGATCGGCACAATCAACGGCAGCCAGGGCATCGTCGCCGGCAGCAACGGCGACCTCGCAGGCACCACGGCCGCTCCGCTCAATCCCATGCTCAGCCCGCTGGGCACCTACGGCGGCCCTACACTCACAATGGCCTTGCAGTTTGGCAGCCCAGCCATGGATGCCGGCGATAATTCCGTCACCGCCATCCTGGCTAGCGACCAGCGCGGGGCGGGGTATCCCCGCGCGAACTTCCTCAACGTGGACATCGGCGCGTTTGAATTCGGCAACGGTGATTCCGCTCCCAGCATCACATCGCTGAGCGCAGGCAGTCTCTTGCTCGATCCAACCACTCGCCTGGGCAGCTTGACTATCAGCGCGAGCGTGAACCCGAACGCGATCGATGCTCCGGCCACGGTCTGGGTGCAGTATGGGGTCTCAACCGCGTACGGCGTGACTACCACGCCGCTCGCCCTGAACGCAGGCATCAGCTACGTGCCGCTAAGCCGGCCATTGACAAATCTCGCGCCGGGGTTGACGTGGCATTACCGCTGGGTGGCCGTCAATTATTTCGGCACAACCTACAGCCCCGATCAAACGGTGACCGTGGGCACGCCTGGCGGCGGTGTGTCGGGCATCCTCGGCGACAGCGACGGCAACGGCGTCGTGAGCCTGTCGGAACTCGATCAGGTGTACGCCAACTACGTGACGAACAGCCCGTGGCTCTACATGACGAACATGGCCGGACTCGGCGGCACGAATGTGACGTTCTCCCTCTCCAATTCTGTGCTCGGCGCCTACAGCATCCAATACTCCACAAACCTGGTGAACTGGTATTACCTCGGTCCGGCCACGCCGCGCTACCTCTTCACCGACACCAACGCGCCGGCACTGCCACAACGCTACTATCGTTTAAGATATCCGTGACCGGCGGGAAGTCAGGCGCGGACCGCCAGCCGCATACATTTCTTTCTCACTCGCCACACGGCAAATACCTGAATACCGATGAAAGCAACGACTGCCTACAAACCGCAAAGCCAACCCCAAGGTCCGGGCTGCGTGCTCGTCGAGCTCAGATTGCAGTACGAAAGCCAGGTGAGAAATGCGGTGGGAAGAAAGAAGTAAACGCTCAACAATACGAAGCAACTCCACCAGATCCAACTCACCGAAACCACTCGCCAAGGTAATGTCAGCAAAATTCCCAACGTCCCGATGGCACCAGCGTCCCCCTAACGACTTCCCGTTAAGACATGGCCGGTGGCCAGAGCGTATCCAGCAATGAGACACAGGCCTGAGCCCACAAAGCAGCCGATGCCTCTCGTAACGGCAATCCACGAACAAGAAAGCCTCTCTCCTTGACGGTGGCGAGACCGGAGCCAAAGGACAGCCACGACGACGAATGCGGCTGTGTAAGTCGGCAGGAACATAGCCAACAGATACTCAAGCGGTAAATCAAGGATTCCGACGCCACGCCGTGTAAGATTCGGGTCAGGCTGGACCGCCGCATACGCAATCAGCAGGAAAAGCAAAAACGGTAGAGTGAGCAGAGCGATGCGTCGAATTGAGATGCGAGGTTGTGGTTTCACAGGTGTCCGGAGCGCGATGGCGTATTCGACCAACGTCGCAGATCACCGACCCGGCGTTCGTTGGCGTCCGCATTGAAACAGGGACGTCATCGCCGGGTTCGGTGCATCTGCCGTGTTCGGCGACCTACTCTGGCGAAGCATACCGGTGAACTACCTTCCACGTTTGAGTATCCACAGTAATCCGAAAATAGCTCGGGAAGCCGCCGTCCATCGCCCAAATGCTTCCATCCTTGTTAGGGTGGATGACCTTTGGATCATAAAACTGAATTGTCACCTCTCGCTCGTCATCACGAGTGAAAGCGTGATGCTCCGCATTCATCCTCGCAACTTGCGACTCGGAAAGTCCGAGCGACTGAACGGCATACAAACGTGCAATCTGCTCGGCTCGTAGCTGGTCAGCGTTTGTCTGAGGAGGCGCGGAAGCACAGCCACGGAGGATAGATGCAGTGAGAGTAAGTCGTGCAATCATAAGAGCCGTCGAACATCGCTGCTCAGTGACGCGCCGCCAAGACTGCCAGAATTGGAACCTGAACGCAATCGGCGCGTTCACCGCAGCAGGGGTTCGACCATCTGCGCGGCAGCAACCACAGAGGGTGATCCGCGAGGATTCGGGTCGGAATGAGGAGGAGGTCAGAGATCGAATCGGGGTGCCGCGATCGCGTCAGGTTAGGCGGCTTCATTGGTCGAAGGATTTGGGATTTGGGGTCGGATCTGGATCCGACCCCAACAGACCTCAGACCGCCCAGCGGAGACGAAATAGAAGTGAGAGATGACGAACCTGGTGGAGAGTCGGCGCTATTCAAAGCGAACGGCGTCATCGAATACGAACCGAGCGTGCCAGGCGGAGCGGAAGTGCCGGGGCTGCCATCGAAGGTCGCCGCCGCGAAACAATGCGTCAGGCAGGCACAGCCAAGTAGAAGCGTGAGGGTGCCTCGATTCATAGGGCAATGTCGTTTCTGATGTTAAACGTGGGTCTCTGCTGAATCTTTCATGGCTTGTCGTGATGCTCGCCGCTGCCGCCGAACGCAGCTGAACGATCCCGACGAAGCGAAGCGGAGTCGGGATTCGTCTCCAGCGTTCTTGTTAGGCCGATGTCTCGAAATACTCATATCACCTGAGACCAAATCCAATCAGAAACTGAAGCCCAAGCGTGACCAGTGCCACGAGCATCGCGTCAACCGCGTCTGCCTCCAGCCACTTGCTTAACAGAACGAAGAACGTGATGACAGAAACAAAAATCCCGACGAATGGAATGAAGACCAGGAGATTGCAAATAGCCGAAATGAGCAACGCTTGCCGGAATGTGCAAATGAGCCGCACAACTTTGGTGGCGACCCAAATCACCAAGCTCTGAACCACGACTCCAATCGAGAAGCATAGAAGTGCGGCGAGAATGTTCATCGGCCTAACGATCAGCCGGCGGGTTAGGCGGCGTCGTCATGCAAAGCCAAAATCTTGGTGACTCGACACGCTGCAACTCTATGCGCTCCCTCGCAAATATGGAAGCGCACACCTTCTCGCAACCGCTCACGATGAACTGTGCGCCGCAACTCGTCATTGATGATGTAGAAGTGCGCTCTGGAAATCTGTGGAATCAGTGTGTCCTTCGGAAGCTCCTGACCGCTCTCGTCGAGAAAGCGTGGCCAGATCATCCAGATGCCGTCGGTCTGGTCATCGTCGTAATGGATGTCTGGACGATAGCCCTGTCTCGGTGGCCCGTATTGCCCAGTGCGCCCGCCCTCCTCGGGCGTAAGAAACCGAACCTCTGCCTCAAAGTCTGGTGGACGAACTGCCATGACGTGTGAAACGGCACCGGGTAGGCCTGAGGCGGTCGCCCGCTCAGGCCCCCCTAAGAACCGTACGTGAGAGTTTCCCCTCATACGGCTCGAGCCTTTCTAAGATTAGCCTCTGCCGAGGTAATTCGGCCATCGGGTGTTTGTGTGTTTTCATGCGGAGATGATAGCGGGACGCGGCGATTTGACAGGCTTTTCCCAGCGGATATGTCCGCCAGGCAAAGCAGCGCCGCTTTTTGAAGTAGTCCACATAGTCCGGATGATAGGGATGGGCTGGCCCTCTCACCTTGATGTGGCGTTGAATCACTGTCCGCGCGACAGCATAGACCTTCTTCCACCGAGTCTTGCCCTCTTGGTCCTGAGTGCGCGTGGAGAATCGACCGGGTTCGTCGGCGCTAAAATAGCGTTGTTGAATCCAGCCGCGAGACTTCTTGGGATGCTGGCGAAGTGCGCGCCGTCTATCTCTCGTCTGAGCCGCTCAAGGTCTTGTGACAGCTTCAGGACTGCGAAGCGAATGCGGTCGAACCCGGAAGGATCAGGTCCCATGTGCGTGGATAGCGGAAGGTCAGCACCACACCGCTCGGCAATCATCCGACCAGCGGCCTCTCTGCTCTCCGGCGCGAAGAGA
>DATLUX010000591.1:0-2608 GCA_035577805.1 Verrucomicrobiia bacterium | reverse complement strand
ATACCGGCGCAGCCAATTGTGGGACAGCCTTACCGAAAACGCCTTGACCAGTGCGGGATCGGCCAACTCAGGGCTCAACGTACAAAACCGGTTGCGCCAGGTCGTGACCGGCGGTTTGCGCCAGAACGACAAGGGGCAATCGGCCTTCTCCAAGGCGCATTACAGTCCGGAAGAGATTGCCCGGCTGACCGAATTCGCCCGCGTTCCGCGCGGCGATGCGACGTTGCGTTACATGGATCGCCTGTTCGGTGGGGGCGGTGGTCTTGGCGCCATAGCGGCGGGCGGTGTCGGCGGCGGCGCTGTCGGGCAGTATTTCAAGGACGACCCGACCTGGGGTTCGATCGCCGGTGTTGGTATTCCGGCTGCAGGGCTCGGACTGCGTCTGCTGGGCAATCGGCGCGCCACCCAGCAGATGCAGGGTCTGGGCAACATGGTGCGCGAGCGTGCGCCGCTTTACCAGGAACGGCTCGCTGCCGCACCGATGGCACCGCCACCTGGTGGCGGAGCCGCGGCAAGTACACGCGATGCTCTGACGATCGAGTTATTGCGCCAGCAAGGTCTGACGCCCTAAGAGGAAATGAACCATGCCCCGCAATCCCGGAACCGGCATCTATACCAAGCCGTATCCTGACGTGATCAGCGATACGACGATCGAGAGCACCGTGCACAATGGCGAGATTGCCGACATCGAAACCGACCTGAACACGCCGCGGCCGATCGTGGCAGGCGGCACCGGCGCGAACAATGCCACGACGGCGCGCGACAATCTCGACGCCGAACGGGCCGGGGCGCAGGTCACCAATTATGACACGCACAACTGGGAAAGCGGGTCTTTTTGGTCTGCGGATGGAGCTACTGGTGCTCCGTCCGTCGGTTATTATTTTGGCATCTGCTATATTCTTAACGACAACAACACCGTGGCAGTTCACGCCAGACAAATAGGTAGCCCTAGTCCGGGGCCGGTATGGGTTCGCATCAAGCATCTCGGAACGTGGGGAGCATGGACGCACGAATTTGTCACGACGACCGGCGGCACGATGAGCGGAAATTTGACAATTAATAACGCTAATCCAGCCCTTACCCTTTCAAAAACCAGCGTGACGACTGGCGGCAATTCCGTTTATGGGTTTCTCAACTCCATCCCGCGCTGGGGCATGTTTCTCGGATATACGGATGCAGAAACCGGATTGAACGTCGGGTCTAGCTTTGTGGTTCGCCGCTATGACGATGTTGGAAATGTTTATCCTACCGATCCGATCAAAATCAGCCGACAAACCGGAGAGATAAAGCTCAATAGCTCCGTCCCGAACATGAGCTGGCGCGTATTGGACGTCAACGGGAAGATGACTTTGATGTCCGCTAATGATGCCCTTTCTGACCACTCTCCGGGCTATATCGACGCCAACCCTTTGGTTTTCAACTCCAATTCAGGCGGATTGGCGCGCTTTTCCGGTATGGTTGTCGTTGACAATGCTACCGCCTCCACCGGGTCGTCCAATGGCGCACTCTCCGTGGCCGGAGGCATTGGGGTCACTGGAGCCAGCGCATTCGGAAACTATCTGGCTGTCGGGACCACCCCAGGCGCAACGCCGGGATTGGGAAATATGGTTACCGGCATCAGTATGTATCCGGATGGTGCTATTCTATGCAGTCGTACCGGTCCCGTTTGTGGATATTTCAATATCAACTCCGCCGGCATCTTGATGGGATGGTATCTTGCAGGGAATAATGTCGGAAGCATTGCCATCAGTGGCGCGGGTACGGCTTATAACACAACCTCAGACGCGCGCCTGAAGGAAGATCTTAAATCATTCGATGCGGGAAACATCATCGATGACACGATGGTCTATGACTTCAAATGGAAAGACCTGGACGAGCGCGGCTACGGCGTGATCGCGCAGCAGGCCAAGGACGTCTACGCAACGCCGACATTCTACGACAAGGAAGCCGATCGCTGGTTCATCGACTACAGCAAATATGTGCCCGTGTTGCTGCAGGAACTCAAGGCGCTGCGCGCGCGCGTCACAGAGCTCGAGGGCAAGGTCAGCGCGGGAATGCAGCCGCCATGATCCGCGCCGTCCTGCTCACACTGTTGCTGTCGGGCTGTTCCTATGGCGGCGGATGGTGGGGCAGGCGGGACGAAATCACTGTGCGGCCACCGGACCTCTATACGCGCCCGGAGGTTGATGCGATCAACGCGGAGACGCAGTGTCGCCAGCTGGCGCGGACGATGCTGGAAGCGCAGCGCTGCGGCGTGAGACGCTACTAGGGAGGCGATCATGGGTGCGAATATCTGGTTCTGGATCCTCTACGTTTTCACGTTGATCTTCGGCGTCTGGGGCATCAACCCGTGGCGGCCGGCAGGTCAGCCGTGGGCGCCGTTCGGCTCCTGGCTGGTCATATTCATCCTGATCGGCATACTCGGAATTGCGGTGTTTGGCTCCCCTATACGTTGAACGGCGGCCAGGTCATGTCGAACCCCTCCCGCCCTATCCACCCCGACCCCCTGACATATGCAAAGGGTCGTGCTGATGAGCGACCGCCGGCGGTAATGATCAACATCGTGGTGCGTGATGACATGGCGCGCGATGTGGTGATCACCATCAAT
>DATLUX010000590.1:0-6736 GCA_035577805.1 Verrucomicrobiia bacterium | reverse complement strand
CATGGGTAGCTTCGACCTCCGAAATTTCGGACGCACATTGGGGCCTTGAACTGCTCCCTCTCCCCTCAACGGGGAGAGGGTCGGGGTGAGGGGTGAGAAGGCCAAGAGTTTCGAGTTCCCGAAGGTCAGGTTCATGGGTAGAATGAACGGCGGTCACAGACCGCCGCTACAGTAGGCGGTGTATCTTGGAAGCTTCGCACACTGATGAATTCCCCGTCCTGTCCTCAGCTCAGGCGCATGGGCATCACCACGTACAGGAAAGACCCGTTAATCTTCAGAACCCCGGGAGACAGTTCGTCAATCAACTCCAGATAAACCTCGTCCGTCGTCAACGCGGTGAGAGGTTCGATGACGTAGCCCGGATTGAACGCGATGGCCATTTCTTTGCCCTTGTAATTGATGGCCAGACTTTCCCTGGCTTCTCCAACGTCCGGGCTGTTGGCCGTGATGGCGAGGTTGTTCTTGGTGAAACTAAGTTTCACCGAATTCTGTTTCTCGCTGGTCATGATCTCAGCTCGCCGCAGGGCATGCAGGAATTCTTCGCGCCCCAAGGTGACGCGTTCCTTGGTCTCCGCGGGAATGACCTGTCGATAGTTCGGGTAACTCCCTTCAATTAACTTGGTAATAACCAAAGTCGAATGCCCTTTTTCGTCCTTTAACGTAAAGGCCGCTTGATTTTCCGAGAACTTGATCTCCACCTCACCGGTCTCTTGGAGCAAGCGACTCAACTCGTTGACTGCTTTGGCCGGGACAATGAACTCGCCCTGGCTTGAGCTCGGCACGTCCACTTCCTCATCGACAAGGGCAAGCCTTCGGCCATCCGTGGCCACCATGATTAACTTGTGCTCTTTCAGACTGAAAAAGAGGCCGTTTAACACGTACCGGCTCTCGTCGGTGGAGATCGCAAAGGCTGTTTTCTTCAGGATGCCTTTCACCTTTTCCTGCGGCAATGTGACCTTGCGATCCTCTCGGAAAGCCGGCAGCGGCGGGAACTCCTCGGCCGCCAAGCCCCGGATTTTGAAGAAACTCGAGCCGGAACGAACTGCGGAGATGTTTTTGTCGTCGACCTCGATCTCAATTTCTGGATTGGCCAGCTCCCGAGCAATGCCAAAGACCTTCTTGACTGGGAGGGTGGTAGCGCCGGGCTTGGTCACATTAGCTTCAACCGAAGAGGTTATGGTCACATCCAGATCGGTGGCGGTGAGTTCGAGCCGCCCCGCCTCGGCGCGGAGCAAGACATTGGAAAGAATGGGCAAAGTCGTTCTGGTGCTGACGACGTTCTGAACGGCTTGCAGCCCGGCCAAGAGCTGGTCTTTGGCGATACTGAGATTCATTAGGCCCTTAATATGTATCTAGTAAAGGATCAACAAATTATTATTAAAGGCTGTGAATAGTGGAAACAACTCGCGGTGTCAAGGACACGGCAGGGACTTACGCAAAATTCGCCTGCCGAATAACGATCCTGACATCTGCGCTCCATTCACCGTCGCGCGCCTCTCCCCCACGACGGGCCCAAATTATTCACAGGTCATTCGAGAAGATGTTGGGCTTAGAAACTATTCAGCACGTCGATCAGCTTCCGCAGCCGGCCATAGTCGCGTCTGTTAAACTCGAACGCGATCCTCGGCAGCTCCAAGTGCTGGTTGTCTTCCCGTTCCTCAGGTGTCGGTTCCACGATCGCCATGCAACCAGCGTTGATAATATCGCTGAAATCCTGATTAAGGGCATCGATCGCAGTTGGAGTCGGCCGATGCAAAAGACGTATGACCAGCTGATCCCGCACAAAACGCATTGAATGATAATTTCGATAGAATCGGGTGATAAACTTCACCGCGTGACTCGCGTCATCAGTGATGTGATAGAGGTTCACATCCTCCGGAGAGATCAACCCGTTGCGCAACAGATGTTCGCGGATGTGTTTGTCCCAGGTTTTCCAGTAAGCGCCCCCTGGCCGATCCATAAAGACCAGAGGCATAATGCGGCTCTTGCCGGTCTGCATCAGGGTCAAAGCTTCATAGCCCTCGTCCATGGTCCCAAAACCACCCGGAAAAAGCACAATCGCATCTGAATGCCGCACAAAGGTCAGCTTGCGCGTGAAGAAATACTTGAAGGTGATCAGCTTTTTGTCGTGTTGAATGACCGGGTTGGCGCTCTGTTCCCAAGGCAGGCGGATATTTGCCCCGAAACTACGTTCCGGCCCAGCCCCTTCATGCCCCGCTTGCATAATGCCCGGGCCCGCCCCAGTAATCACCATCCACCCCGCGTCGGCGATCAGGCGGGCAAACTCAACCGCTTGATGATACTCCTGCTTGGTGGGTGCGGTGCGCGCGGAGCCAAAAATGGTCACCTTCCGCACATGGGCGTGAGGCTCGAAGAGCTTGAAAGCATAACGCAGCTCACGCACGGCCGTCTGGATAACCCGGGCATCCCCTCGCGCGGCCACATCCGTCAGCAATTTTAGTGCGTTTTCAATGATGTCGGCCACCAAGTCAGGGTTATGTCCCCCGCCTTTGTAGTTGATTAGCTCCTGGATACGGCGCTTAAGCTCGGGATCTGCCTGGGGTTTTTCCCAATTCTGCATGGGGCGAGACACTAACGCTCGCGGCGGGAATTGCAACCCGGGCGAGCCGAATTCTCGTTACAGAAAGCCCAGGGCCGTTATCCTTTCCGTCGCTTTGCCTTATATGTCAGCCGGTTTGCGATATTGCGGTCTCTGGTGCGTCGTGAGCCTGTTTCTGTGCGCCACCAACAACGCCCGCGGTCACACCCCCAGCGAGACGTTCCTCACCTTGTTCTTAACCCCTACGAACGTCGGCGGCCATTGGGACGTGGCCCTTCGCGACCTGCGCCAAGGGTTAACCCCGGGTTCCGATCCGCTGGCCGTGACCCCGCCAGACCTGGAACAGCGCCAGGAAGCTTTGGCCCTGGACACAATTGCACGCCTGCGGGTAAACGCCGATGGAACGAACCTGGCGTTGAAAGTCACCGATTACTTCCCGGTGACCCTGCAGCACGGCGAGTATGTTCGGGTGGAATTCAGCGCTGCGGCCTTGCCTGTGGCCACGGCAAACCTGGAGTTGGATGCCAGCGCGCTGTTTGCCATCGACCCGAGCATGCATGGTTTCCTGCGGCTGGAGCGTGAGCGGGCCGGCCACACCGACAGCGTTGTCTTTAATGCCGCTCAACCCAGGCACACCTTCCGCCTGGCGGCGGCGCCCGACTTTTGGCGTGAATGGCAGACCTACGTCAAGGAAGGCGTGCAACATATCTGGGTAGGCTTCGATCATCTGCTCTTCCTGATCGCGTTGCTGTTGCCGGCGGTCCTTAACCGCGGCAGCGGGCAATGGGATGCAGTCGATCGGTTTCAACCCGCGTGTCTGAATGTGCTGAAGATCATCACCGCGTTTACTGTGGCCCACAGCTTGACCTTGAGTCTGGCGGCATTGGACCTGGTGCGCGTCCCGGCCCGGCTGGTGGAGCCGGCCATCGCTGCCTCGGTGGCCGTGGCGGCCAGCAATAATCTGTGGCTTTGGTTGGGCCCCAGAGGCTGGGGCGTGGCTTTCGGGTTCGGGCTCGTGCATGGCTTTGGCTTCGCAAACGTGCTGGCCGAACTCGGGCTCAACAAGGCTACGCTGGCGGTGGCGCTCGTGGGATTTAACGTCGGTGTCGAATTGGGCCAGATGGCCATCGTGCTCGTGTTTCTTCCGGTCGCCTTTCTTCTGCGCCGGTCCGCTTTTTATCGTGTCGCGATCCTGCGGTTCGGGTCCGCGGCAGTTGTGTTGATCGCGCTGGCTTGGATGTTCGAGCGCCTCTTGACCGTCCGTTGACTGTAGCGGCGGTCGGCGACGTCTGCGACCGCCGAGCCGCAAGAAACGGAAAAAACAAGTTGCAACCGGCGCGCAATTCTGGTCTAACGGTGGCCGTCCCGATTCTAGTCCGTGTTCCTCTGGGTTTCCAGGCCCTGCAGCGGCTCCTCTCTCCGTTGTGCGGCTGATGTTGTTTAGGCGCAGTCGATACTATGAAGTGCGTAGTTGTCCAGACGTTGGCACTCGTCCTAGCCCTCTTGTTCGCGTGGATCGGGTCTTCTTTGCCAGCCTTCTCTCAAACTGTGCTGATCCCCGCCGGGTCGGCTTGGAGATATCTTGACCGCGGCACCGATCCCGGCGCCGCTTGGAACACCGCGGGCTACGACGACAGTGGTTGGTCCAATGGAATCGCCCAATTGGGCTTTGGCGATGGAGATGAAGCCACCGTGATCCGGCAGACCACCACGGCGGGTGCACCCATCATTACGTTCTATTTCCGACACGTTTTCACCGCCCCGGATGTGTCGGGCTACACCAATTTGCTGCTGCGCCTGCGCCGGGACGATGGGGCCGCGGTCTATCTTAATGGGACAGAAGTGTTCCGCAGTAATCTGCCTCCAGGTCCCTTGAGCAATGGGACACTGGCGGCGACGACAGCGGAGGACGACGGGATGCTGTTGTTTGCCTCCCCGGTCAATGCGAGTCGGTTGGTGGCCGGCAACAATGTTGTGGCCGTGGAAGTCCATCAAGCGGCCATCGACAGTTCCGACGTGAGCTTCGATCTGGAGTTGCAGGCCAATGTGCTCTTTCAACGGCCCTCGGTGTCCTTAGCCTATCCGGCGCCCGCCGAGGTCTTGGGCGCCGCCAACATGACGATGGTCGCCAACGCCTCCGATGAAGACGGCGCGGTGTCCATAGTGCAATTCTATGCCAACGGAGCTCAGCTTGGCACGGCCACCAACGCGCCCTTCACCTACACCGAATCCAACATCGTCGCCGGCGCTTATTCCCTGGTGGCCGTGGCCGTCGATAATACAGGCCTCAGCGTAACCTCGGCGCCCGTGGCGGTGACGGTGGCGCCCCGGTTGGTTGCCTCCGGCACCGCCTGGAAATATCTGGATGACGGATCCGATCCCGGGTCCAGCTGGGCAAATCCCACCTTTAACGACAGCGGTTGGTCCAACGGCATCGCCGAGTTCGGCTTCGGCGATGGGGACGAGGCCACGCTTCTGCGGCAGTTCAGCACGATCACCGGAACCAACGGCATCACTTACTATTTCCGCCGCTCTTTTGACCTGGCCAGCACCGCGGGCATCACCAATCTGGTCCTGCGTCTGGTCCGCGACGACGGCGCCATCGTTCGGTTGAATGGCACCGAAGTTTTTCGAATCAACATGCCGACCGGGACCGTCACCTCCCGCACGTTTGCCGCGCAGGCGATCGCCAATGACAATTCGTTTCACGGCATCCGCGTCAATCCCTCCCTGCTGGTAACGGGTCGCAATGTGCTCGCGGTCGAGATGCATCAATACAACCTCACCAGCAGCGACCTCAGCTTCGATCTCCAGTTACTGCCCAACATCCCCCCGATGCCTCCGCAAGCTGTCCTTGTGTCTCCGACCAACGGGGCCGTGTTTTTTGGGCCGACCAACCTTTACCTCGACGCTCTCGCCACGGACTTCGATCAATCCGTCACGTCGGTGGTTTTTACGGTGAACGGCACGCGGGTCGGGACGGACACGACGGACAACTATGAGATCGACGGGCACAACTTCTCTTTCGTGGTCAGCAACCTTGACGTCGGCGCCTACTCCCTGCGCGTGGCCGCTACCGATGCCGGTGGTTTGGTCCGGACGTCCGCTCCTGTAAATATTGAAATGCTCTATGCGCCCGTGCAGACGACGTTTATTCCGACCGGATCGGTCTGGAAGTATTTCGACGCCGGCACTGACCTCGGCACATCCTGGCGCACGCGCGACTTCGTCGACGCCGCCTGGCCGAGCGGCCGTGGGAAATTAGGGTTCAACGACAATCCCGCGACGCCCATTCAGCTCGTCACCACCGCCTATTTCCGGTATCGGTTTAATGTCCTAAACGCGGCCAGTTACACTAACCTCCTCTTTCGCGTGCTCCGCGATGACGGCGTGGTGGTTTACCTCAACGGCGTCGAACTGTTCCGAAGCAACATGCCCAACGGACCGGTGGCTTACGATACCTACGCCTCCAGGCCGATCGGAGGTTCCGATGAGTTCTATTACATGCCCACCAACACGGCCGCCGATGCCTTGGTCGTAGGCGAAAACCTTCTGGCGGTCGAATTGCACCAAAGCGCCGGCACTTCCGATGCGGGCTTCGATCTCGGGCTCGTCGGCATCGCCTTACCTGCGCCCATCGCCCCGGCCCTCAACATCTATCGCAGCGGCAACGGTCTCGTCCTCACCTGGCCAGGTTCCGGATTCAGCCTCCAGGACGCGCCCGCCGCTGACGGTCCCTACGCCACCCGCGTCACGGGCACCAATACCTATTCGATTCCCAATCCGACGGGCAACCGCTTCTATCGGCTCTTCAAACCGTAGACGATACAAAGGCTGCCTCCTGACGTCGGCTGCTACCAGAGGACTCGGTTCATGGAGAGCAAACACCTGCACAAGACGTGCACGCGCATTGGGGCCATGAACTTCCACTGAAAAAGAGCCCTCACCCCCAGCCCCTCTCCCACTCGCCTCGGCGAAGCCTCCGGCGTAGCCAGGGTCCGATGGGAGAGGGTGGCCGCAAGGCCGGGTGAGGGTTCGGTTCATGGGTAGGACGGACCTCCAACTTTTGGACGCGCATTGGGACCATGAACTGCTCCCTCTCCCCTCAACGGGGAGAGGGCCGGGGTGAGGGGTGAGAAGGCCAAGAGTTTCGAGTTCCCGAAGGTCAGGTTCATG
>DATLUX010000589.1:0-2483 GCA_035577805.1 Verrucomicrobiia bacterium | reverse complement strand
TGCCCCCGCTCCCGCACGATGAGCCGGCGGCGCCAGCAGGTGCAACGCACGGCTAGCTTAGCTAGAGCTTGTCCCGAAAAGGGCGATTTCGGCCTTTCTTGGAAACTTCGTCGGAAACTGTCGAGGACTTTGTGAGAATGTTGGGATTTCGACAAAGTTTGACAAAGATTCCGACAAAGTTTGTCCCGAGAACGTTCCTGGGACAGGCCCTAGAGTCCTTGACTCTCAAAACAAAGAGTAAGCAGATCAAGTTTTAAGCGACGAGTTTTTCTGCGCAAAAAGCGTCCAAGGCGTTGTTAAATCGAGTGAAGTGCAAGGCCAGAGGGGAAGAGTCTTGGATGCGATGGTCGTGGAGTTCGGAGAGTCCGGGGCGCAAGAGTCGATAATAGACGCGGCTGTAAAACAAGGTGGTCTTGAGGCCAAAGGTAGTCAGCCGATAGCGCTGGGATTTGGGAATGCGCTCGATGATCCCGTGCAGGCGTAAGCGACGCAGATCATAACTCATCCGTCCGGGGCTGATTTTGGAGTCAGGCAGACCCAGTAACTGCGCAAGCAATGGCCGCAGTTGACGATTGCGAAAGCCCTCGGGCTGGAGGCAGAACAAGACCAGCACCGTGAACAAAGCCTGCACCCGCTCCTGCCCAAAGGCCAAAGCGGACACATGCTGGCCGTCGACCTCGGCCGGTTTTTGGAGTTTCTCAAACGCCTGGGCCCCGATCTGGCAGTCGTGGGTCAGTTGCTCCACCTGGAGCAGGCGTCTGTTGGCGGCGAAGCCCACCTGGCGCAAGGCCGGCAGATTCTTCAGGCGCCGGCCCACCGCGAAGTCGTAGGTGTTGTTGATCGTCGTTTCGGTGCGCAAGCCTCGACCTTCTTTGTGATACTGCTTGAGGTGGGTGTTCTTGTAGTAGACGTGCAGCGAGGGCACCACTCCCTCGGTGATAATGCGCGTCCGGCATCGGCCGTCGGTGGCGGTTTTTCTTTGCATCTTGCGAGCAAAAATCAACTGCACTTGTTGGGGACGGCCCAAATCGATGTTTTCACGAATGACTTCCTCGAAGAAGCAGCGTCCGTGAAAAGCTTGATCCCAGACCTGGGTCAGGGAGAACTCGGCTTGGAGCACCGACAGATCGTAACGATATCCCGCCTTACGGTCCTTGGCACTGTAGGGGTGAGGCAGTCGAGCCAGCCATTTGCGGAAGAAGGCCTGGATCTTGTCGGCGCTCAAGTTGTCGCTGATGCGCTGGGCCGCCGAGGGGTCGGCACAAGAAAGCAGACCGTTGTCCATGGCTTGAAAGTCGATGCCTCGTTGCTTCAACTGGCACTTGAGGTATTCGTGGCCGTTGAGGCAAAGCTTAGCCGAGTAAGGAAAGTAAGAGCAGAACTTCAGGAAGAAGGGGCCGAAGTCACGGTCGCGGCAGTAGAAGTAGTAGACGTTGACCATGGCCGTGGAGTAGTTGATCCAAGGAATGGAGCCCCCGCCTGGCAGGCATCGGCGGGTGGTCCGGGGTACGCGCACCTTCTCCTGGGCCACCCCGACAAAGAGCACCCCTTCGTCCTTGGGGAAGCGACGCAACTTGGCTTGCAGCACGTCGTCCTTGCGCTGGCCTTTCTTGAAATGGACCAACTCCACCCGCTCCCGCTGGATAAACTGGCGGATGGATTTAATGAACGCGTCGGTCATGGCCACCGCCTGCTTGGTGGAGGCGAAGCGGTGTCCTAGGTAGCCCCGGCAGAAGGCAGCGATGCCAGCCTCGCTGGTCAGTTGGGGCACATAGGCATTGAGATACATCCGGTCAATGCATTCCAGTTCCAGCACCACGTGTTCTTTCTGGAGTTCAGCCAGGCTCTTGGTTACTTTCATGGCCAGTTCGGTTGGGCTTTTGTTCTCCATTACTGGAGCAACCGCCGCTTGTCGGCAATATTCCGGCCCCGCAAGGTGCCGCGACGCCCAACCGGACTCACCTTATGGAAGCTCCGATCGCTCTTGGTTTGGCGAAGCCAAACCTTTTAACGAGGCGGAGCCTCAGAGCGGCAAGGCACTCCAAGACGCCCAATCTTGCCAAGAATCGTCCTCGCCTTGCTGGTCTGAGGCTCTGCCTCGTTAGCTATCTATCCGCCATTCTCACCCCTCACCCAGCCCTCACCCAGCTGATACGCGTTTAGCGTGCACGAGCGGACCGCGGCTGTGTCGAAGACCAGCCGCAGCGTGCACAAGGGCTATGGATACGTTGGTTACTCCACCCCGTGGAGGCTGGCGGAGCCGTTACGGCTAGGGTTACGCCCACACCGAGACCATCGAACTCAGGAAAATAACATTTTAATCCTACAGATGTAAGATTATTTTGAACATTTGCCCTTTCCGCAGGTCGAACGCAGCAGGTCATGGAGTCTGCGCAGACATTATCAGCGCCCGCCGCACCATCCTGGCCGGGCCTTGCCCGGTCAAGCCCAAGCCCGAGCCGACGCCACCGAGCCGAACTCCT
>DATLUX010000588.1:0-15154 GCA_035577805.1 Verrucomicrobiia bacterium | reverse complement strand
TAGGTTTCCGAAGAGAAGACCAGGTTGCCCACCTGGAAATCATTATCGACGATGGTCACGGTGGTGGTGGGGATGCTCAGTGCCGCCGTCCCGACCAGGTTGCTCAACACAATCGTGAAGGTTTCACTGGGCTCGATATTGTTATCGTTGATGATCGGGACGGTAAACGTCTGCACGGTTTGGCCCGGCAGGAAGGTCAAGGTTCCCGAACGCGACAGATAATCCTGTCCGGCACGGGCCGTGCCGTTGACGGTGGCGAAGTCGACGCTGGTGGTTCCGTTGGTGGCGCCGGTGCGAACGACGCTGACCATCAGGGCTCCGCCCACCACGTTTTCATTCACGCTGTAACTCGCGCTGCTGAAGCCCACGCCGCTATCGTCGTTGATGATAATCAAGGTGGCATTGGGAATGGCCGGCATGCCCACTCCGGCCGTGGCATTGCTGAGCGACATCTGCACGGTTTCGTTGGGTTCACCGATGAAATCGTTGATCAACGGGACCAGGAAGGTCTGCCGGGTCTCGCCCTCCGCGAAGGTCAGGGTGCTGGCCACGGGGGTGTAATCGGCCCCCGGCGTCGCCGAACCGCCCGTCGTGGCGTAATCGACGGTCACAGCGCTGGTGGTGCCACCGCGGCGGACCACGGTGATGACCGCATCGCCGTCACTTTCCAGCGCGGTAAAGATCGGCGCACTAAACTCCAGCCGTCCGGGACCGGCAATCGAGCCGCCATAAATGCGGGCCAGGAAGAAGCGAGTCGCGTTATCGTAGGCGGTAAAGCGGCCGCCGATGATTATCTTTCGATCCTGCTGGACCACGACCGCGTTAATGGATTCGTTGGCGCCATCGCCGAAGTTGATCGTGGGATCGGTCTTGCCGTTGCGATTCAGCCGGGTGATCCGGTTGCGGGTCACGCCATTGAACGTGGTGAAATCACCCACCACCAGGATCCGGGTATCAAATTGCAGTGCGATGGCAGACACGTCGCCGTTACCGCCTTCCACGGAGGTCATGAACCCGGTGTCCAACGCCCCCGTCGGCCAGAGCCGCGCCAGCCGGCCGCGGGCCGTGCCGTCGTAATTGGTGAATGCGCCGCCGATCAGGATCCGGCCGTCGGCCTGGAGCGTGATGGCGCGCACCGGGCCATCGGGCCCCGCTCCGGTCGCGAAGGTCGCATCCAACGAACCATCCGGCAGCACCCGGACCAGATTGGATTGGCCCGTTCCGTTGTAGGAGGTGAAATCGCCTCCGATCAGGATCTTGCCATCCAACTGGATCGCGATGGCGTAGACGGTGCCGTTGGCGCCCTGACCCGGGTTGAACGACGGGGTGACCGTGCCCTCCGAATCCAGGGCGGCGATGCCGTGGCGGGAAATTCCGTTCACGGTCGCGAAGGCGCCGCCCATCAGCACGCGCCCGCTGGGCTCGACCGCCAAGGCGTAAACCGGATTATCCGCGCCGGCCCCCGGGTTGAAGAACCGATCTAACGTGCCGTCGGACAGTAAACGCGCGATCCGGCTGCGGTTGGTGCCGTGCACGGAGCTGAAGAACCCGCCGATAATCACGCGGCCATCCGGTTGCAAAGCCACCGCCCGCACCGCCCCGTTGGGACCTCCCAGCGGATCAAAGGTCTCGTCGATACTCCCATCTTCATTCAATCGACCAATGCGGTTGCGGAAAACGCGGTTCAAACTCCGGAATTCGCCGCCGACCAGGACCTTGCCATCCGATTGCACCAGCAAACTGTGGATGGCGTTCGTCCCGCCGGCCAGCGGGCTAAAGATGGTATCGAGCGAGCCGGCCGGATCACCGATCGATTCATCGTCGGAAATGCGCAGAACAGCCGCCGGGATAGACCCAATCGTCGCTCCGCCGGTTGGAGCACTCAGGGTCATCCGATTGGTGCGTTCTCCATCCGTCAGCCCATTGTTGATCAGTTCAATATCGAAATTCGTGGCGGTGACGCCTGGTCCGAAGGTGAGCGTGCCGTTGGCGGCGTTGAAATCGATGCCGTTGCGCGCCGTGCCGTTGGCCACGGTGTAGTTGACCGACACCGTCCCGCCCACGCCACCGGAGCGACTCACGATGATGGTGATGTTGGTGCCGCGCTCGTCGGCGTCATAATAGGGCTGGCTGAAGGACAAGCTGCCCGGGAAATCGTCGTTCACGATGGTTAACGTGGCCGTGCCGATGGCGCCGATCCCGCCCACAATGTTGGGATTGGAAAGGCTCAGGGCCACCGTTTCATTCGGTTCCACATCCAGATCGCCCGAGAGCGGGACGTAAAGGATCTTGGCCCCGACATCGCCGTCGACCCAAACGATGTTGGTGGTCAGGGCAGTGAAATCGACACCGGCAGTGGCAGTGCCGGCCGCGGCCGTCACATCGACCGAGAGTTCACCCAGGCTGCCCCCCAGGCGGGCCAGACTGATCTGAGCCACGCCCGAATTCTCGTTGGTGGCAAAGGCGGCGGAGGTGAAGTTGGCTTTGCCGCTCAGCAAATCATCATCGATGATGATGCCCGTGGCGGCGATGATCCCGCCAGGAATCACGGCGCCACCGGTGGCATTGGTGAGGATCACGCTGAATGTCTCATCCGGTTCCACCAGGTTGTCGTCGATCAAATTGATATTGATGGTCTGGCTGACCACGCCGGAACCGAAGGTGAGCGTGCCCTGGCCGACATTGACCCCAACAAAATCCTGGCCGCTGATGGCGGTTCCACTGCTGGTGAAGTAGCGCACGCTGACCAAACCGCTGCTGCCATTGGTGCGGATGACGCTGAAGCGCATGACGCGGGCATTTTCATTGGTGGCAAAGGTGGGCGCGCCAAAGACGATGGTGCCGTGTTGGAAATCGTCATCCACGATCGTGACCTCGGCGTGGGGCCGTCCCAGAGCGGTGCCCAGCGGGATAAATTCGCCTCCAGGCGAGATGCTGCCAAACGGATTGGAGAACACGAGGTCGAACAACTCGTCGCCTTCGAAGAGGGAATCGCCCGTAATTGGGATGACGAAATAGAGTTCGTCAACGTAACCCACGCTGATGGGCGCAGGGTACGATGCTTCGCTCCAGACGCCGACGCCCTTGCCCACGTCATAGTCCAAGCCGGCGACGGCCAGACCATCTTGAGTTGCAGCGCTGGCCTGAGCGGTGCCGAGGCGACCATCGATCCGGTGGAAGGCCGCGGCCAGGAAACCGGCATGTTCGTCCACCGTGTAGCTTCCGGCCACGCATTCAAGATTGCCCGGTCCGGGTGTGTAACCGCCCAACAAACGCGCCACATTATAACGGGGCCGTTTATCGGAGCGGCTGAAGTCCTGTTGCCGCCAGTCGCGTCCGCTCAAACTTGTATCAATAAAATAGCGTCCCAGGTTCAGCTGCGCGGAGGAATGGCCGCCCACATTGGTGAACGACCCGCCGATCATGATGTTGCTATCCGACTGGAAGGCCACGGCATTGACGTAATTGGGCGCGCTCAAGTGATAGGTGTTGATCAACCCGGCGAATTGGTTATAGGCCGTGTCGAGGAAACTCGTGTCCACCGTCCCGTTCACGAACAAACGGGTCAACCCCATGCGCCGGGTGCCGTTGAACACGGTGAATTGTCCGCCGGCCAGCACCTTGCCGTCGGCCTGCAACGCCAGGCAATAAACGGCGTCATTAGCGCCGGAGCCCGGATCATAATTCAGATCCAACCGCCCATCCGGTTCGAGACGGGCCAGGTTGCCACGCTGCCGAAAATCGAAGCGCGCAAAGAATCCGCCCACCAACAAGCGGCCGTCGGGTTGCGGGAGCACCGTATAGACCGGTCCATCCGCGCCGCCGCCGGGATCATAAGATTGATCGAGGCTGCCGTCGGGGTTGAGCCTGGCGATGCCGCCTCGATAAGCGCCATCGTAATTCACGAATTCGCCGCCGATATAAATCAAAGGAGTCTGCAGATTCTGGAACGCCACCGACCAGACGGTGCCGTCGGCTCCCTGTCGAGGATCAAAGCTGGTGTCCAGCGAGCCGTTGGGATTCAGGCGAGCCACCCCGTTGCGCGTCACACCATTGAACTCAGTGAAGTCCCCGGCCACCAGAACGCCACCGTCATCTTGCAGGGCCACCGAACGGACAATGCCATTGGCGCCGGTGCCGACGGCGAAGCTATTGTCCAGGCTGCCGTTGGGGTTGAGCCGGGCCACGCCATTGCGCTGGATGTTATTCATCGAACTGAAGCCGCCGCCGACCAGGATCTTGCCCGCCTCCGCGCCGCCGGGAGGGTAAAGAGCCAGGGATGTCACGTACCCATCGCCGCCGGTCCCGGGGTTGAACGTGTCGTCGTTGGACCCGTCGGGGTTGATGCGGGCGATGTAATTGCGCGGGGTGGAATTGTAGGCCAGGAAATCCCCGCCAATGATGGCTCGCAGATCGGGCTGGACGACCAAGGCCCGGACGACGTTGTTCGCGCCGGGCGTGGCATTAAACCGGGGCGTCGTGCTGCTGACGAAGTCAGGATTCCATTCCCGGTCCAGCGCCCCAGCGGTGGGGTCGTCGTTCATGATCGTGACGCGCGCGGCACTGTTCGGCCCCAAACCGGGCGAGTTCGCCACCGGCTGGAGGAACACCAGGAAATCTTCGGAGAACTCAACCTGGTTATCGTTCAGGATCTGCACCACGACGGTGGCCCGTCGTTGACCAGGGCCAAAAGTCAGCCGCGTCGTTGCCGCCAAATAGTCGGGCTGATCGATGATGCCGGGAAAACCGTCGGTGTATGGTGTGTCGGGAAATCGGAACGGATTCGGCCCGGGCAAGGCGATGTCCGACCCGGCATTCAAGGCTACGCCGCCCGCGTTGGGATTCACCACAAAATCTACGGCGCCCGGCCCTCCGTTTTCGCCGGTCAAAACGACGTCCACCTCGACATTACCCAACCCTTCCTGCATCGAATAGTTGATCCGCTCGATATTGAAGTTGGTCTCGGTCAGCCCGCGTTCGATCTCAATGATGTTAATGGTGGCCGTCCCGACCACCCCGATCCCCGGCGGAATCAAGGTTTGATCCTCGCTGGCATCCAATTGCGGCAAGGAAAGAGCCACTGTCACCGTCTTGGTGTCATTGGACATCATGTCCGAGAGCACCGGCACGATGAACCGGGCGCTGGTTTGGTAGTCATCGAAATGCAGCGTGCCGCGCGTGTCGACATAATCGACGCCGTCAACGCCTGTGCCGCCGCCCGGCACGGTTTCATAATCGACGCTGACTTTGCCGGTCAATCCACCCAGGCGCGTCACGGTGATCACCGCTCCCGCCGGGTCGCGTCCGTTGATGCTCGGGAAACCCGGCGCATACGGGGCGCCCGTGGTTTCGAATTCGGTGACGAAATAATTCATGGCGGTGAACTCGAAATTACCCGTGCTCAACGCCAGCCGGGGCGGCGTATCGCCCGGAGCCCAGTTGAGTTGGTAATCGCCAAAGGCGCCCTGGAAGCCGTCGATCGCAATGTAATACTGCATCCCCGCCACCGTCGTGAAGGTGATCCGGCTCACGCTCGTATCTGGACTCAAGTCATCGTTCGCGGCCACCTTCTGCAGCGTCGTGAGGTTAGTGCCCCGGTAAGCGGCCAGCACGGTGTCGAAGGCGCTGCCGATGGTGTCGAACGTGACCACGCCGCTGTAGGGTGCCACCCACCGGTACCAAACGGACGACATGGCCGCTCCAAAGTGAGGCGGTTCACCCGGCTCCGCGGTGGCACCGCTGGTATTGCCGCCTACAAAGTCGGAGACGCCGACAATCACGTCCGCATCGACGAAGTCGTTATTAGAGGGGGGTAGCGCCATGGCCGGCAGTGTGGCGAAGGCCCATAAACTCATCCCGAAGGCCACCAGGAGGGCGGCGGCGCGGAGGCTGCGTCCCGCCCGGCGGCGCGGCGCGTGGCGGGCCAACCTTCGTTGCCCTTGCTGCAAGTTCATCGTCATAACTATGTCCAAGTTCAAAACGGTCTGGAGCGCCCGCGAGCGCCGCCTAACGCTTCATGTTCAGTTGAAAAACGGGCCGCGATCGACACGCAGGCGATATACCCGCGTGCCGTTGGTTGGGATCGGATCCAAAATCTGCACCGGTGCCGTGAATGGACCGTGGAGGAAATTCGTGAGCGACTGCCAGCCGCCGGAAGGACCGGAACGGTATTCGATGTGGTTGCTGGAGTAGGCCAGAGCCTTCCAACTCAACTGCACCTGCGGGCCGGAGTCCAACAACAGGGAAGCAGCCAGCACCGCATTCTGCGCCACATAAATCGGCGTGGGATCGTCGCCGTTGACGATCCCGTCGAAGTCCGAATCCAGATCGCGGCTGGTGACCAGCGCGACGTTGAACGTGTAAACATTGCTCGTCACGGTCGGGCCATTGGTGAAGAAGTAGGTCAGGTTGGTGGAACTGAGCGGGCCCGTATAGTCCTGCACCCAGCGCAGACGCCCGCCCGCGGCGCCGTCGAGTTTGGTGGCCGGCAGGTTGGCGTTGGCGAAGTAGATCGTGAAATCGGTGGCGATGCTGAGTTCGGCGTTGTAGTTGGTGGCGAAATTGTCGAACTGCAGATAATCCACGTACAAAGCGTTGGAACCCGGGCCGGCGGCGAAGAAGCGGAAGAGCGAATTGGACCCGCCATCGAGAATCAATTTGCCCAGCGCCAGGTTATTGGTGAAGCCGGCCGGACTTGCGCCCTGGTCGCGGCCGGCCCAGAAGTGGTCAACCTGCAGTAACCGGGGAGCGCTTGAGCGGAGGTAGGTGGCGGCGAGGTCGCTGGTGGCGGGCCGGAGCAGCGCGCTGAACCCGCCTGCGGTCGCCCAATGGTTCACGCCGTTCGGTCCCGCGTCCAACAACTTGTTGGTCACCGCGAGGATCAAACGGCCGGCGTTGATAATCGAGTTGGAGACGATCAGATCGTTCACATTCAGCTGCACTTCACCCACGCCCTGCAGCTGGGGGGCAGCGGAGAGGACGTTGGTGATCGTAATGACGTTGGTTTGCAGGCCGAAGAACGGGTCGAAAAAGATGTTGGTGCCGATGCTGGTGGTTTCGACCTGGGGACTACCGACCATGCTGGCCGTAAGAGCGTCGATGGTCAACAATCCCCCGGAGGCGCCGATGGTCCCGCTGTTCTCAAAATTCCGGGTGCGAATGAAATGTCCGGAGGCCTGGTTGGTGCCGTGATTGACGTAGTTGGAGTAGGAGAGCTGGCGGTCGGTGCCGAACCACTCGGTGCCAGTGATTTGGATGATGCCGTCGTTGGTAAAGTTATACAAGTTGATGAGGTTGGTGGCGCCGAGGCTGGCCCCGAGCGGAAGGTTGAGCCCGCCGGAGATCAGCGCGGAGTTGCCTTCGAGCACGAAGGACTTGGTGATGTTAAGCTGGTCCGAAATCACCACATTGGTGGCGCGGGCGGCGAACTCGTTGACGCTGACCGGCAGAATCGATTGGAGGTCGCTATCCACGATGAGCACGTGGAAGGTGAGGTAATTGGTGAAGATGCTGGTCCCGATAGGGACCGCATCCTGGTTCTGCCAGACGGCCGACCAAGCCCGGATGGATCCGCCGAAACGTTTCACTGTCGGAGGCGCCAGGTTCGAGATAGTCAGAGTGGGCTGAGTCGAGCGCACATCGAGGTTAACGAAGGGCGCATTCACCTGGGCCAGATTGTTACTGACCAGATCGTTGGCCTTGATGATCACCGCGGATTCCGCGCGGATACGGGCCTGATCGAGGTTCACTCGATTGCCGATGATCTCCACGCGGCCGGGCACGTTGGTGACGTCGTAAGGAATCACCCCGCTGGGACTGGCCGAGAGCAGTTCGATCTGGGCCGAATAAGCGGTGTAGTCGTTCGTGACCGAAGGATAAGTATATTGGGAGTTGTAGAGCAGATTCGTGGTGAATATGCCGTTACCGGGTGTCCCGCTGGAAAAGGTGAAGGGTTCAACCCGGCTGACCTCCATGGTGTTGGGCCGACGCGTGTTGCCCGCCAGATTGCGCGACAGAAAATGGTTCGTGGTCGTCGCCATCGCGTCGGTGAAATAGACGGCGTTCGAACTGTAGGTTTGAGTAGCGATATCGAACTCGCTGGAGCGGAACGCCACCGTGACAACGGAGGCGGCGCCGAACCCACTAGAGAACCGAACCTCGGTGCTGGCTTCCGGGTCGAGGTTATTGGTCGGATAAAAGACAACTTGCACCACCGAACTGGTGGAACTGAGAATGTTGGTGTTCACCGCCACGGCATAGGAACCGCCAAACAAGCCGCCCAATGGAATGACGGTCGTGTTGGTGAAGGGCAACCCGAAGGAAACGCTAATCACATCGTGCGATGGCGAGCGCGGCACCGGGAGAGAGAAATCGGGAGGCCTTATCGATCCATCAATCGGCATCGGGCCAGCCCCGCCGCGAGTGCTGTTGTTGGTGCCAGTCGCCCAATAAAGGTCAGTGATGCCGACATCGTTCACATAATTGGAAGCGCCTACCACGGAGAATCCGCCGCCAAAAAGAGTGGGAGGCAATGGGGTGGAGCCAGTGCGAATGGCATTCCGGACCAAGTCAATGCGCTGACCCTCCAGACGGATTAGCCCGTGCGGCCCCGACTGCAGCAATGGGCCGGTGCTGATGATATTTGTCGCCGCAACCTGGAGAATGCTGGCGGGCGAATCCCCGACTAGAAACGAGCTTCCGAACGTGGAAAAGAATGTACTGTGGTCGGTGGCAACGACGCCGTGGTTTTCCCAGGTGTCCATCCAGAGTCTTTGCCCCCCCACGTTGTTCAGGAACCGGAACCCGGGATCGCCCAGCATGGTGCCGGCGGGGGCCGGCGCATTGGTGAAGAACAACGTGCCTTGGGATTCGTACGGCAGGGGGACCGTAAACGAATTGAAATTTGTCACGCCGAATAAAGCGCGGTTGACCCAAGCCCGAGCGTCGATTTGGGGCGCCACCATGGGCGGAGAAATGACCGGAGTGCTACTGATGAACAAGTTGGTGGCCGCCGGAGCGGAAGCCAAGGACGCGACAAGCAACAGAACCGGGCTGGCTGAGCTTTTCATGGAGAAGAATGGCATACCCTTAGTTTTTGTTACGCCCGAGGGCGATGCTCTGGAGGAACTGCAGCGACAGGTTCGGCAGTAACGGATGGGTGAAAACGGGATAGATAGCAGGCGGCTGATCACTCCCATCAAACGATCCCCATATGAACCCGGGGAAAGCGTCGGTGTCTTGTTGACCGGGCACGTCATTGGCAAAGTAGGGCACCAAATCGGAGAAGGAGATAATGATTCCAGGAATGATCAACCCCGGCCCCCCTAGATTGACCACCGCCGGGTTCTGGCTGTTTAGAGCCACGTTATTCGACCAGCCACTCGCATCCGTGAAGCCACCGATCACAGGCAGGGCTGTGACGGGATCGGTCCCGAGATCGCCGACAACAAAAAGGATATCGGGTTGCTGGATGACACGTTGGACACGCTGTGAAATCAGCCGCCCACTGGTCGGATGCACATACTTGTCCACGTATCGATTGGTAATGGGAGTAAAGGTCGTGCCCAGCAGCGAATCAAAATTGACGCGTTGGAAGGTGATCTTGTCACGGCCGGGCCGCAAAGCGACTTGGACAAAGTTCGTGGGAATCACGACGGTGTTCGTGGGTGGCGGAGGGGGGACATTCGTACCCCCGACATTGGTGCCGCCCGGAAACGGCGTCCACGGGGACCCACCGACCGCGAAGACGGAAGATGGGAACACATCGGGCAGGAGGGACTCGACCACGATGTTGTTCGTGCTCAGGAGGAATCGGATGCCACCGGCGTCATCGCGAGTAAGGCCGCGGTAGAATTCTCCGGAGCTCAGTCCTGCCGCAACAAAAGAAGTGTTGTCGGGACTCGAGCCCAGCTGCAAATCCCTGCTTCCGATTCCTCCCGCGACAGAACTGTACGGCACGAAGAGTGGATCGAGCTGATACCATTCCACCGCACTGGCCCATTCGGCGCCCTGCGGTCCCAGATCATCGAAGATCCGGTAGTTGTAGAGGACGCCATTGACATAACGCGATTCCTGGATCGTTACGGGATCATAGCTCAGCTGGATGACGGAATAGTTGGTGAAACCCTGGCCGGTCCGGCGATCCCGGAGACTCCAGGCGTAGCGCTCCGGATTGGCCAAACCCATCTCCGCCATCATCACTCGCAACGTCCGCGATTTCACGTCCAGCAACCCCAGCGTCGTCGCCGTCTGATTGACGCCTTTGCTATCCAACGGAAATTCCGCCAAGGTCAGGCTCATCGCGGATGCCGGAGGAAGAGCATTGAGCATGGCGAAAGTGTCATCTACCGCTTTGACACCGTTTGTGCCGAAGTAGCGCAGGAACGTTGAGTCGAAGGCGTAAGTGACCACTGGAACGTTCCAGCGATAACCTTCCAGCGGGGTCATCGGCCCGGAGGTCTCCCCGTTGATCGCATAACCAAGCCCCTGAGGCCGGCCTCCAAATCCCGCGGCCTGCCATCCGATGGTCCCATTGGCCCCGTTCTTAAGCGGGCCGTACAAGGAAAACGCCCAGGCCGCCCCCATCGCGCCCATGGCCAAAAACAGCGCCAACGCACCGATCCATCTCATGAATCGCATCATAATGATTCCATGGTTCTATTGACCAAATATCCAGACCTCACCGTACCCGGGTCACCCGATAAAAAGCCGCAGGCTCGCCGCCGCTGAGTCCCACTGAGTCGGTGGTCCCGCTGGCCGTGCGCGGGCCGCCAAAAACAGTCCAGGTTTCCAGATCAGTGGAGGTTTCCACCTGGTAACGCGCCCCTGCTTCGCTGTTCCAAAGGAGGCGCCGTTTGTCGGCCGGCCCGGTCAGATTCAGCTGCAACGGCAAGTGTGCCGGCGCACGCACGGAGTTCCCGAGGCTCGCACCAGAACCTGCGAATGATGATGGAATGCTCGCGCCGGCCCCGGCGAACAGCGCCTCGCCAGGAAGCGCTTGGTTGTCCACCAATCCCCCGCCGCCTGCTGGGACCAAGCTGCTCGGAACGACATAACTTTGTGCCGCAAGGTCGAAACCGGATTCGCCCGCGTAACTGGACCACATCGCGAGGAATCGGCCGTGCGCTTCGCCGGCGACCGCCGGCTGGATCTGGCGGCTGGCCGTTGTGGTGTTGACTCGGAACTCATCGCCGGCTGGCGCACCCCCATAAAGCAAGCGCCCATACACACCTTCCCGGGAACCGTCCTGGCCGCGGCTGGTCCAAATCACAAGTTGATTGTCTCCCACCGCGGCGATCTTGGGTCCGAATTGGTCCCCATCCTTGGTGATATTGATCAGCGCGACGGCTCCAGCGGCCAGGCCGTTGGCATCGTAGATCCGGCTGGCCACATCCCAGTGTCGGGATAACGCCGACTCTTGCTGACTCCAAGCCACCGTGAAGCCTCCGGTGGCCAGTGGCGCGGCCGTGGGGTTGGCGCAAGTCAGGCCGTCCGTTCCATTGACCCGAAATTCGTTCCCGAGCGGCTCACCCTGGCTGCTAAAGAGTCGCGCATAAAGGTCGACCTGAAAGTTGTCGGTCTGGATGAAGCTGCGCGGATGCTCGGAGACCCAGGCCACCACGAACTTGCCGTCAGGCAGCACCGCCAGCGCGGGAGAACGCTGATTGTAATCGGAGTATTGGTTCACCAGCACCTCCGGCCCAACCTTGTCTCCGGTGGCCGAAACACGCTGGAAGTAAATCTCCAGCATCCAATCGACGTAGGACCGCGTGGGGACCAGCAGACTGTTGGTCAGGTTGCGGGAGCCCGTCCATCTCCAAACGTGGGTCAGGCCCCAGCTGTTCGTTTCATGACGGCGCGCGCTCTGGTAGACCACGACCGCTCCTCCGTCAGGCAACGCGCCCACGACAGGCTGTCCGCTGAGTTCGCGTATATTGGTAACCGTATCCTTGAGCCGGAAAGTACGTTTGCGATAACGGTTCCGATTGTAAATGTCCCAGGTGACCTTGTAGCGGTACGAAAAACTAGTGGTGACCTGATTGAGTTGAAATTCTTTGGTAAGAAAGGCGCCGGTGGGCTCAAGCAAACGGGCCAGCACGTTATCTTTGGCTCCAAGGCGATTCTGCCAGGCGACCAGAGTCTGACCTCCGGAAAGCGCGACGGCCTGCGGAGCCATCTGGTCGCCCGCAAGCCTCTCGTTGACGCGGAACACTCCGGAGACCGGCGCTAGATCAGCACCCAACCTCTGTGCGGCAATGCCCAACCCGTTGGTGCCATCGATCGTGTTATCTTCCCAAACCACAATAGCGCCATCGCTGTTCAAGCTGAGCGAAGGATAAAGTTGTTCGCCGCGGAGGGCGCCGGTGGGAGTGGATTCCGATCCATCCAGCGCGATGGTCTGGGCGTCCAACAATGCGGCTGAGGCTGTTGCCGCCCAAGCCGTTAACACGGCCAGCCGCAGTGCTCTCCAGCTTGCAGACTGAAGCCGGACAAAGCCACACCTCGACCCGGGCAGGGCGCTACGCGGTGGTAACATATGATGATGGAGATGTACCAGTGGGTTATTCCTTTGTCCACGACTTCTTGCCTCGGTTTCCATAGTTTCACCTCGATTTAGAGCCTTCAGAACAGACTTGCCGCGTGCGGATTGCAGCAAAGCGCACCGCACACGGAACAGCGCACCATGAACAACGAATCCGGCACGCATCGACACCCTGATTCCATCGCTCCCCTTCATAACAACACCCCTTGCTGGGGAAACGAACCGTTGGCGACGGATTTCCCAGGTTCCGCCGGCAACTGAGCGAGCAAACCGCGAAAACCCCATTGCCCGAACAACTCCCGAAGCCGTTGCGTAGCTGCGGGGCGGGGCACAAGATCTTCCAGGGAAGTAGGCGGTTGTTCCTGGCGCAGCCGGATCAAACGCTGGTTCCTGCGCAACACGTCCAGCGAGCTGGTCAGGTTGGCCCGGAGCCGGTCCGACTTGACCTCGCTTAATCGATTCTGCAGCACGTCCAGCGACCCGAATTGTTTGAGCAACTCCGTCGCGGTCTTGGGACCTACACCGGGCACGCCCGGGATGTTGTCCACGCTGTCGCCAATCAGGGCCAGCCAATCCACGACTTGGTTGGGCTCGATGCCGGTCCGGGCGCGTACTTCGTCGGGTCCCCACACCTTCTCAGTCTTGTCGTTTGGGTTCAGGATGCCGATGCGGTCAGAGACCAACTGCATGAAATCTTTATCCGAGCTGGCGATGACGACCGAGAGCACCGGAGCATGCTGGAGCGCGACGGCGGCGATCCAATCGTCGGCTTCCACCCCGTCCTGGCAGAAAGAGGGGATCCCGGCAGCTTCGAGGTACGCGATAATACCGTCGATTTGACTTTCGAGGTCAGGAGGCATGGGGGGCCGGTGTATTTTATACTCCGGGTGCTCCGCCATGCGTTCGGCCGCCAGGCCTCCATCCCACACCACGACCTGATGAGACGGCGCCAACTGCGCCTGCATCTTGATCAGCATCTTGATGAACCCGAAGATGGCGTTGGTGGGGATTCCAGAAGGAGACGACAGGTTGCGGATGGCATGAAACGCGCGGTAGGCGTAGGCATGCCCGTCCACGATCAACAATCGAATTGGCGCAACCGATGGCATCAGGGTGAACAGCCGATGAACAGGTCCAGGAGCGTAGCCCTTGATGCTCGATGCCCCAAGAACGCGATGCGCATCAAGTCTCGCTCAGAGGCGCCCGGGGTTGCGCACGCCACTGGTCCTCGATCACCGGACAGCATTACTCCGGGGTGGTCTTGTTGGCAGTGGGAGTGCTAACCTGAGCGAAGGGCAGGTCCTCTTCCGAATGCACGCGGTTGCCGGCCGGATCGATAATCGTCGGCGTGACGAAGATCACGAGGCTGGTTTTGCTGCCTTGGGTGGCCTCACTGCGAAACAGGCGTCCCACAAACGGGAGATCGCCCAGGAACGGAACCTTATCCTTGAACTTGGTGGTTTGATCCAGCAACAACCCACCAATAACCACGGTTTGTCCGTCCCAAACCGTCACGCTGGTCACCACCTGGCGCAGACGGAAGATGGGCAGCGGAGTGAGCGCCGTCAAGGGATTGGCCGCGGCCACGCCGACCGATTGGGCCTGCGCCGAAAAAAGTTGCGCGTTCTCCAGGTCGTATCCTTCGAATTCCTTGATCGTCGGGATGATCGTCATCTGGATCGTGAAACCATCGGCAGAAACATACGGCACTACGTCCATGACCGGCCCCAGTTCGAAGACGTCCGCCAGCGGTTGAATGGTTGAACCGACGCCGCCACCACCGCCGGTCGTGACCGTCGTGCCGACGCCGCCGCCGATGCCTCCCGAGGTTTGGCTCAGATCCAGGCTAGTAACGATATAACGAACGCGCACGGTCTTTACCTCGGCTTGGCGCCCGCTGGTGGTGGTGACCTTGGGCGCACTGAGCAGGTTCACACCTTTACGTTGTTCCAGGGCGCGAATCACCACGCGGAATTGCGGATCCGTAAGAATGCCAGTCAAGCTGGCCAAGGCCGGCGCATTGGCACCATTGCGCAGACCCGACGTGAGCAAACCGTCCGTCGCCGAGGCTGGGATTGTCCCGGGGCCAACCGGTGAGATCGCGCCGGTCAACGGGTTAATCGGCAAAGGTCCGGGAAACACACCGGACGGATTGGCCTGGGACCCGGACGTCCCGGGCGATCCGTAGGATGGCGCGGTGCCGCCCTGGAGCCCGATGGAGCCATTACGAATCATGGTATTGCCGAGGAACCAATCGAACCCGAGCGCCTTGGTGTCGTCCTGGGTCACCTCAGCGAATTTAGCTTCGATGGTGATCTGCGGGGGCGACATGTTGAGCACTTGCACTGCCTGTTCGATGATATCGAGGTCCAACAGCGTGGCGCGCACCATCAGCATGCCGTTGCGATCGTTGAAGAAGAGCTGTTTGCCCGGCGTCGTGAAATCGACGCCGGCAGTAGTAAAAAACTGCCGCGCAATCGCCATGATATTCTCCGTAGGCGTCACGGTGGTCACCTTGTCGATGCCGGCGCCGGCGCCGCCCGGGATAACAACCTGCCCAGGCTGCCGCGGCTGCCCGGCTTGTTGCACCTGTTGTCCGGGCGCCTGACGCTG
>DATLUX010000587.1:0-37047 GCA_035577805.1 Verrucomicrobiia bacterium | reverse complement strand
TACCGGTGCGAACGTGTGTTCATGGAGAGGTTGGACCTCCGAATTTCGGACGCACATTGGGACCATGAACTGCTCCCTCTCCCCTCAACGGGGAGAGGGCCGGGGTGAGGGGTGAGAAGGCCAAGAGTTTCGAGTTCCCGAAGGTCAGGTTCATGGGTAGGACGGACCTCCAACTTTTGGACGCGCATTGAGGCCTCGAACCCAACCCAAATCTCACGTAGCAGCCGAGGTAACGAGGTACACCCTGAGCCTGTCGAAGGGCTCTGATCTTTTTCCCGGAGAACGCGTTGGGGTAGAGTGAGCCTCCTGACGTCGGCTGCTACCTGAGGGTCGGTTCATGGAGAGCTTTCACCTGCACGTCATGTGCACGCGAATTGGGGCCATGAACTTCCACTGAAAAAGAGCCCTCACCCCCTCGGCAAGCTCGGGGCAGGCTCCCAGCCCCTCTCCCATCGGATGCATCGGATGGGAGAGGGTGGCCGCAGGCCGGGCCTTCGCCGCGCCGAAGCGGCTTCGGCCCGCAGGCGGGTGAGGGTCTGGTTCATGCAGAGTTTCCAGCATGAACCAATTCAGCGTTGATATTCGGGCGGTCTGGTTCAGGATGCCGACATGCTGCGCTCTTGTGCTCTGCCAGCTGATTCTGCGGTGGGCTTGGGCACCAACCCAACTGATGAGGCCGGCCCGGGCAAGAACCTGTCGACTTTTCCCATCAACTCGGAGCGACACGCGCATAGCCACGACCGTTCTCACGCGTTCCTGTTCCTCAATCCTCGCGAGCGCGAAGGTTTGACCGTGTTCAGCCGGCGTAGCGTGCTCAAAGCCGGCTTGGCCGGCTTGGCCGGATTAACCTTGCCCGGTCTGCTCCGTCTTCGAGCTGAAGCCGCCACCGCGGGCAATTCGTTGCCCGGAGGCAAAGCCGTGATTCTGCTGTGGATGACCGGCGGCCCTTCCCACATTGATACCTGGGACGTAAAACCTCAGATGCCGTCGGAAATCCGCGGTCCGTTCAAGGATATCCCGACCAAGCTGCCGGGAGTTCATCTCTGCGAGTATTACCCGAAACAGGCGGCGATGCTGGATCGACTCACTTTGATCCGTTCGGTGGATTGCCGGGAGAGCAATCACGAGCCGAACATGGTCATGCAGACGGCCAACCTCGCGGCCGAGCCACGGCTCAACCCGAAGGGACACCTCTACCCGGCCATCGCATCGATCGTGGCCCGGCTGCGCGGGCCGAATCATCCGGGGGTGCCGCCGTATGTGGTGTTGAACTTGAAATCGCGTTCCCATGTGGCGTGGGGCGGTTACGCCGGGAAACAGTTCGATCCCTTCGTGGCGCGTGACAGCGGCCGATTGTTTGAGTTGCCTGGCGGCCTGACCATGGAACGTCTGCGCGACCGGCGGACGTTATCTCAGCAGATGGATCGCTTGCGCGCGCAACTGGATGCCACCGGTCAAATGGAAGCGGTGGATCGATTCGGACAACAAGCCTACGACATTGTGGCCGGCGGACGGGCCCAGGCGGCCTTCGATCTCACGGGGGAACCTGCCCGGATCCGGGAACGTTACGGCGACCACGACTGGTGCAAACAAGCGCTGCTGGCCAGGCGCCTGGTCGAGGCTGGAGTCAGCTTCGTCACCATCGACCTGAGCAATCATTCCGCGTCCGGCACCTGGGACACTCACGGCGACAACATCCCGCCTTACGGGGGCATCTGGAACGGGCTGCGTCCGTTGTTGCCGATATTCGATCGTTTGGTGACGACTCTGGTGGATGACCTGGGTGAACACGGGCTGCTCGATGAAACGTTGGTGATCGCGATGGGCGAGTTTGGGCGGACCCCGCAACTTGGCACCCAAGGCAGCACGGATGGCCGGGATCATTGGCCTTACGTGATGTCGATGCTGCTGGCCGGAGGCGGACTGCGGCACGGACAGGCCATCGGCGCCAGCTCACGGGATGGGGGTGAGATCGCAGAGCGGCCGGTCACACCGGGAGACATTGCCGCTACGATCTATCGGCATTTTGGAGTTCCGCTCGATGCCACCTACCTGGATCATCAGGGGCGCCCCATGCGCATCATCGAGCAGGGAGAACCGCTGCGAGAATTGATCTAACGCGGCGGAGCCTCAGACCAGCAAGGCGAGGACGATTCTTTGCAGGCCTTGCCGCTCTGAGTCTCCGCCGCGTTAGAGGGTTTGGCTTCGCCAAACCTCAAGAGTGAGCTGAGGATTAAAGACTGAGCACTGAGCACTGAGCACTGAGCACTGGGCACTGAGCACTGGGCACCTACTTCACACAGTATAGTTTCTCTTCCGTCTTCAGAAACAATTTGCCGCCGCTGATCGCCGGAGTGCTGAGAGTGGTTTCATTCAGGCTGTTGGTCGCGAGGATCTCGAGCTTGGGGGAAGCTTTGACCACGGTGCAGTTCCCCTGACCGTTCATGAAGTAGACCTTGCCGTCACCGGCCACCGGCGAAACCTTGACGTTGGCGCTGAACAAACGTTCCTGCCAGTGCGGTTCCCCGGTTTTGAGATCCAAACAGGAAGCCATGCCATCATCTCGAATCGAAAAAACGTTGTTCCCTTCAATGACCGGCGTGGGGCAATCGCTGGAATACTTCTGACTGGTCCACAAACGGTGCGTGTCGGTGACATCGCCATGGCCACCGGTCTTGAGTCCAATGGTGAAGCCCCGATTTTGGAACCCGGACGCCACCGCCACGACAATACCATCGGCCGCAGTAAGGCCAGCGATGGTGCGGCCATAGGGATGACTCACTTTCATGCCGCCGGCGGTCCAGATCTCGTCGCCGGTGGCGGGATTGTAGGCATTGACATGCTCGGCGCCGGCCAGCAGAAGCTGCGGACGACCACCTTCCAGAACGACAATGGGACTGGAATAGGAATCCTGCGCTTCATCCTTCGGTTCAAGGTTCCGGTCTTTCTTCCAAACATTCTCCCCGGTGCCGGCATCGACGGCCAGCACGTAGGAGGGTCCCTGATGCATACAAGCGATGAACAATTTGCCGTCCACCAACATAGGCGACGTCCCATAGCCATGGTTGGTTTTGTATTCGCCGTATTCCTTGACGAGATTGCGTTGCCAAACCACCTCGCCCGCGTGATCCAGACAGGCCAGATCACCCGTGCCGAACAGCACCCAAATACGGTTCCCGTCGGAGACCGGCGTGGGCGTCGCCATGTTATGCAATTTGTTTGACCGGAGTTTTCCTTGCCCGATCGACTTATCCCAAAGGATCTGTCCGGTTTTGCGATCGAGGGCCAGCACATGCAAGCCGGTGTCTTCGGTCTGTGTGGTCAGGTAAACGCGCTCGCCCACCACAATGGGAGAGCAGGCGCCGCGCCCAGGGATAGCAGTGCTCCAGGCGATGTTGTCCGTTTGGGACCATCGCGTGGGCAAACTTTTTTCAGGGCTCACGCCCAGTCCATCTTTTCCGCGCCAGCACGGCCAGTCGGCGGCGTTTACGAAACAGAACGGTCCGAGCAGGAAGATGGCGATCAAGGTGGAGAAGCGCATAGGCATAGCTTGATGGCAGTCGGCGTTTACTGAGTCGATGGTTGAAGGCTCCCCGATTGCAGACGGCCTGTCAACAGGTGCGCGAAAGGGAGCCGGAAAGGCCGCGGTCATAGACCGCCGCTACAATTCACGATTCAAATTAGGACAGTACCCCATCTCGGGTGCGTTCGGGACAGGGCAGAAGAATGTGGCCAGCATTTTTCTGCCCCGGGCCGCCCGCGCCGTTGCTCCCTCGACACATTCCCCCGCGTCGCCTACGGTCTGGTCATGTCTGCGCTGCTGACTCCCGACCTGCTCCGGCGTCTCGAGCAATTTCAACTGCTGGCCGCGCGTCGAGCCAAGAGTTCCGCCAAAGGCGAACGGCGCAGCCGGGCTCGAGGTCAATCCGTCGAATTCGCCGATTACCGCAACTACTCG
The DNA here is from genome assembly GCA_035577805.1 of Verrucomicrobiia bacterium. Classification (GTDB taxonomy): domain Bacteria; phylum Verrucomicrobiota; class Verrucomicrobiia; order Limisphaerales; family JADJPG01; genus DATLUX01. The sequence goes on along the minus strand of DATLUX010000587.1, from coordinate 33,089 downwards.
CATGGCGACGACTTTCGTTATCTGGATTGGAATATCTACGGGCGGCTGGAGCGATTATTCGTCAAGCTTTACGAGGAGGAACGCGAGTTGCCCGTGCGCATCTTTCTCGATGCCAGCGAATCGATGACTTTTGGTGAGCCGCGCAAGTTCGATTTCGCCCGTCAGATTGCGGCCGCCATCGGTTATGTGGCGCTTTGCGGCTTCGACCGGGTGAGTGTCATCCCGTTTCCCGAGCTGACCGGAGATGCCGACGGCGGCGTTCGATCCAACCCGGAGACACGCGCCGCCGAAGCGGCTGCGCGCGGGGCACTCCGAGCGGTGCGCGGAAAAAAGTCGACGTTGCAGTTCTTTCGTAATCTCTCCGGGTTAACGGCCGGCGGGACGGTGCAGTTTAATCAGGCGCTGCGCCGGGGCGCGTTGGAGGCGCGTCAAGCCGGGGTGGCCATTGTGCTGAGCGATTTTCTCGACCCAGCCGGCTACGAAATTGGTCTCAATGCGCTGATCGGACGCGGCTTTCAGGTGAGCGCGGTCCAGATCCTGGCTCCAGACGAACTGGCGCCGGCGACGTACGGAGATCTGCGTTTGGTGGATTCCGAGACTGGCGGCCTGCAGGAAGTCACCTTCGCCCGTTACCGTCTCAAGGCTTACCAACAAACCGTGCAGAATTTCATCCAGCGCCTGCGCGAATATTGCCGCCCGCGCGGCGTTCACTTCTTTAGCGTCAGCTCGGATGTTTCGCTCGAGAACCTGCTCTTAAAACAGCTGCGCGAAGCAGAGATTTGGGGATGATCCCAGTGCACAGTGCGCAGTGCGCAGTGCGCAGTGCGCAGTGCACAGTCCGCAGTGCGGTAATTGAAATGCGGCGTTCCGAATTGCGCAGTCGGAATGGTCCGTGACTTCTTCGTGATGGTCAGGCAGCCCGTTTAAAAGCTCCGCGAAGACGTACTTCATAACGGCACTCCATCTGCGGCCATCTGCGTAAATCTGCGGGCCAACCTCCCCTTTCGCGTTAATCCGCGGTCCCTCCGACTAACCATTCGAGCAACTGAATAATCTCCTCTTTCTGGTGGGTGTTCAGCAGTCCCGCGGGCATGGAAGAAACTTCGGACACTTTCTGTGAGACGATGTCTGTCTTGGCGATTTCACGCCGGGCCTCTGGATCAATTGGATTGGTAACCAGTGTCAACCTGGAGGCGGTTTCGCCCACGATACGTCCTTCGACGATCGACCCGCCACGAGTGGTCAGCACCACCGTCCGATAAAGCTCCGCGATGACTTTAGACGGTTCGAGGATGCTTTCCAGGATCGTCCGTGAATCGAAGCGGCTTCCAACGGCCGTCAAATCCGGCCCAATCAACCCTCCGGTCTTGCCGACCCGATGGCATTGCGCGCATCCGGCTTCGACAAACACCCGCGCACCGCGCTCGCGGGATTCGGGTGTTTGGACCGGCTTCCGCCATCCGTTGGCAAAATCCGCCATGGTCCATTCCTTGACGAATGGTCGGGCCGGTTGGGTTGGAGCCGCCGGTGCGACGGCTCGATCCAAATTGGCGAACGCGTCCGCCAGGGCGCTGCGTTCGGCAGGCGACAAAGAGGCCTCGACTTCCGCGCGGATGTATTGGATGGCAGTGGGCAACATGCTGGCTCCCACAAATTCCCGGCGGGCTCGCCCCAGCCACTCCACGTAGGTGCGTCGTTGCGGCAAAGTCCAGCCGTCGCGAACCAGGCGAAGCGTGAATAGATAATGCAGCTTCTCTTCCTGAGTCGTGTTGAGATCGAGCAGCGGAAGGGCTTGGCGAACAATATTGGTTGAGCCCAGGTAAACCAGCCATTCGCACAAGGCCCGGTTCACGCGATCGTCCGCCGTGGGAAAGCGCGGTTCCCACAGGATCAGACTGTGGTGCGTCTGTTCCGGGTTCGGCTTTTGCAGGCGGATGCTGCAGAGGGCCAGTGTCCGCAGGGCGAGCAGTTGTTGTTCGGTGGTGAGCTGCCCTGCAGCCAGCTGATGGATTCGTCGGTAGACTGGATCCTGCCATGCGGCATTGGAAACGCCCACGCGGGTCAACGCGAGCAGCGCCGTCAGGGCGGCGGTAGGATTCGTCTCGCGCAAAGCGCGTGGTCGCCATTGCGCTTCTGGCAGGCTCTCCAAGGCCATCCGGGCCGAATGGCGAACCCACCGATCAGGATCCCCCAGACGCGGCCATAACTTTTCCAGATCACCTGGAGAACTCCCCGACCAGCGGTCGGCCGTCAACGAAGTCACAGAAGAACGTTCCTTCGGCGAAATCAAATCCTGTCGATGGCCGGGAGGCGACCCAGGTTTGCCTGTCCAACCGACTCGATAAAGGCCCGACTGCGTGCGTCGTCCACCGGTAACGAAGTAGAGGGCGCCGTCCGGTCCGAAGTCCAGACCGGTGACGTTGAGAGGGCGTCCTTTGAGGAACACTTCCGTGGTGGCGGCGTAGCTGAGGCCAGAGGCACGAAGGTGCACGGCGTGGATCTTGCCGTAAGCCCAGTCGAGGACGAACAACGCGCTGCGCCACGGCTCGGGAAAATTGCTCCGCGTGCCGAATTGCACGGCGGTCGGCGAACCCAGCCCGATATCCACAACGCTCGGCAACGTCTCGGGCGACCAGACCGGCAACACGCCGGTTCCACGTCGCCAGCCGTAATCACCGCCAGGGACCAAATGCAGGATGCGCGTCGGGTGATACCAAGGCATGCCCACATCCCATTCCATGTCCGCATCGTAAGTAAACAAGTCGCCGGCGGCGCTGAAAGCCAACCCAAAAGGGTTGCGCAAACCGCCGGCCACCAGTTCCCAGGTTTGCCCTTCGCGATCGGTGCGAATGACGTGTCCGAAGGGCATGCGCGCACTGGCGTTGAAGAGATGCTTGTCCCATGCGCAGGGGAGCAGCCGATCTTCAGAATAATTCTTGAAAGATGAGTTCGCGGAGACGCCCTCGTCGGGCAAGCCCACGTCATCGCCATGGATGCTATAGATCATTCCATCCGGGCCAAGCGCCAGCTGATTGCGCCCATGACCGACCCCACCAGGAGTGGCTTTCAGCAGCTTGATCTCATCGAATTGATCGTCGCCGTCGGTGTCCCGCAGGCGGTAGAGGCCCTTCGAGTTGTTGGCATTGGCATAAAGCGCATCATAGGCGAAGAGCAGACCACGACATTCCAACAGATTCGTATTGATAACCTCCAGTCGCGCGCCGCCGTTTGCTTGAGTCGGAAGCGTGAGACGCAGCAAGCCTCGATCTTCGCGGGCAATCACCACTCGACCGCGGGGATCGAACGCCAACGCGACCCAGGAACCTTCGCCAGGGGCTGCCGACCGCACAAGTTCCCCTCTAAAGCCAGTCAGGCCTACGATATGTTCAGCGGCAGTCGCGCTGTTGGTGCCGAGGGCCTGTTTCCATTGATTGTAATCGTCGCTGACCGGCACTTCCGCGCTGTTAACGAGACGCGCCAGGCTCACCAGTACCGCCATGATTGTCGGCCAACCGATTCTCCAGTACCAAGCGGACAGCGGAGCGGTCGGGCAGGTGCGAGACATATCGCTCAACTAGTCCATCCGCGAATTCCTGTCGAATGCAAAAGTTTATAGCGTGACCATCGGCCAGCACGTGTGTATCTTGGAAGCCGCAAACTGTAGCGGCGGTCTGTGACCGCCGTTCGTTCTCTCCATGAACCGACCCTCAGGTAGCAGCCGACGTTAGGAGGCTCACTCTACCCCAACGCGTTCGTCGGAAAAAAGATCAGATAAGATCAGAGCCTCGTTACCTCGGCTGCTACGTTAGATTGGTGGCTTCATGGTCCCAATGCGCGTCCAAAAGTTGGAGGTCCGTCCTACCCATGAACCGACCCCAGGTAGCAGCCGACGTCAGGAGGCTCACTCTACCCCAACGCGTTCGTCGGAAAAAAGATCAGAGCCTCGTTACCTCGGCTGCTACGTGAGATTGGCTTGGGTTCATGGCCCCAATGCGTGTGCATAAGCAGATGAACGCTCTCCATGTGCAGGGCTCGGCCGTCATAGACCGCCGCTACAGCGTTTGTATCTTCTCCTTAGCATGCGCGCAGCGTTGGTGGTGCTAAACACGTACTATCGCGCTGCGACAAGCGCCACTGGAATCATTCCCGCCTTCGCCTGCGGCTACGGGCGTGGCAAGCCGCATTCCGCACTCCGCATTCCGCATTCCGCATTGGGATCACTCCAGCCTTGTCTCGAGGCGTCTGTCGGCTACCTTCCGGCCGTGGACTGCCATCGGCGCAACCAAAGGGATCCTGGCCCGCCTGCATTACGTAGGTTACGCGGGCCGCTTCAACTCGCGGCGAGGCGGCGGCCTCGGAACGTGAGCGGGCTCCTGACGAACCACGGCTCGCCCATTGGGAATCTGCAACCAAGAACCTGGAACCTGGAACCGTCATGAGTTTTCTTGCACCAGCGGCCGCGTTGTTTGCCCTCTCGCTTCCGGTGGTGGTAATTTTTTATCTGCTCAAGCGCAAGCGGGTGGTGAAATTGGTCTCGAGCACGTTGCTGTGGCAGCGGTTCCTGGCGGAGACCCAGGCCAACGCGCCCTTCCAAAAGCTGCGTCACAACTGGCTCCTCATCCTGCAACTCCTTCTGCTGGCCCTGGTGGTGCTGGCCCTGATGCGACCATTCTTCACCGGACGCGCCGGGGAAAGCCGGTTGCGGGTGATGGTCCTCGACGGATCCGCGTCCATGCAAGCCACCGATGTCAAACCAAGCCGCTTCGAACAAGCCCGCGCGGAGGCGCTCAAGTGGGTGGACGGCCTGCGGGACAACGAACAAATGATGATCCTGCTGGCGGGCTCAGGCACCGAAGTAAAACAATCGCCCACCAGCGACAAAGCGGCCCTGCGCCGCGCGCTCAACTCGTGCGTGGTTTCGGACAGTCCCACGCGTCTGGCGGACGCGTTAAAGACCGCGGGCGCGTTCACGTTCGAGAAACGCGGCGAAGAAACGGTCACTTCGGGCGAAATTCACCTCTTCAGTGACGGTGCGGCGCCTGATCTGAGCGATGTCGCGAACAAAAATCTCCCGGTCATCTATCATCAGGTTGGCACGGCCGGCCAGAATGCTGGCATCACTCGTCTGGACGCCCGCACCAATCCCGAAGATCCATCGCAGCGCGCCGTTTTCGTCAGCGTCGCCAACTTCGCCACCAACGCCATCCGAACCGACGTGGAACTGCTCTTCGACGGGCAACTGCTCGAGACCAGACCGCTGGATCTCGCGCCCAGCAACACGGATCTCGTCGTTTTCAAAAGTCCCCAAACCCGCAACGGCATCTTCACCGTCCGGCTGACTGAAGCGGACGATCTGAGTGTGGACAATCAAGCCAGCATCGTCAGCCTGATGCCCACTCCGGCCAAGGTCCTGCTGGTCAGCAAAGGCAATCGTTTTCTGGAAAAAGCCATCAAAGGTTCGCCGGGCGTTCAACTCACGGTCGCACCGCAACTCACGGACGCCGCCGAGGCGTTCGACTTGTGCGTGCTTGACGACAGCGTGCCGGCGGTCTGGCCGAACGTAAACATCCTGGCTTTTCGAACGCTGGCCACCAACTGGTTTAATGGCTGGGAAGTCGCCACCAACCCACCAATCGTGGACTGGAAAACCACGCATCCGGTCATGCGTTTCGTCAACCTCGACAACGTGTATGTGGCGGAAACGCGGGTGGTCAAGACGCCGCCCTGGGGCGTTGCGCTGGTCGAGTCGCCGCAGACCCCGCTGGTCGTCGCCGGGGAGATCAATCGGCAACGGGTGGTGTGGGTCGGCTTTGACCCCTTGCAGAGCACATGGCCTTTGCGGATCTCGTTTCCGATCTTTATGGCGAATGCCGTGGATTGGTTGAACCCGGGCAGCGCCAACAACAACCAACTGTTGGTGCAGCCCGGCAACGCTTTCCGCTGGTCCCTAAGCCGCCCGGAGACGGCGGCTGAACTCACCACGCCCGACGGCCAGACCCAATCGCTCGCCATCGATCCGGCTACGCGCGAACTGGTGGTCAATGACACGTCCAGGCAAGGCGTCTACCACGTCAAGGTCGGCACCAATGAGATCGTCTTCTGCGTGAACCTGCTGGATGCGGCGGAAAGCAGCATCGCGGCGCGTCCGGACTTGCCGATCGGCCGCTACGGCAACATTGCCGCCAGCACATTGAAACGCGCCAACATGGAATTATGGCGCTGGATCGCCGCCGCCGGCCTGCTTGTCCTGCTGTTCGAATGGTGGTGGTACCACAAACGCACCGCGTGAACGGATCGACTCCCTCTCCCCTCAACGGGGAGAGGGTTGGGGTGAGGGGTGAGAACGGCGGAAACCTGGACAACCCGGCGGAGCAGGCTAGTGCTCAAAATTACGGACAACAAGAGACTTACTTGGAAGGCGGCTGGGACAACTTATGACGCGCCGCCCCTCAGCGGGAGCGCAAGTAACTTCGACAATCAGCATTGCACGCGAAAGAGATTACAGCATTCTATGCAGAAGCGGGCACTTTCGGCCGTTCTCACCCCTCACCCCGGCCCTCTCCCCGTTGAGGGGAGAGGGGGATAACATGCATGACTGATCAGCAGAAGCGCAATTGGCCGAAGGATTGGTTTGGCTGGTGTGAGGTGCAACAATGGCTTGGCTACGGCCTTGGCCCCGTCTTGCTCGGGATTCTATTGGCTACGGTCGCGGCGACGTTACTGTCGTGTCAGGGACGAACCCCGCAAGGGAGTGTCACGGCTTACGTGTCGCAGGACCAGGTTTATGCCGAACCAATCCTGGCAGCTTTTACAACGGAAACGGGCATCAAAGTGCGCACGATCTTTGACAGTGAAGCCGTCAAGACGGTCGCGATCGCCAATCGTTTGCTGGCCGAACGGGCGCACCCACAGTGCGATGTGTATTGGGGCAACGAAGAACTTCGAACGCGCCAATTGTTGGCCGAAGGTTTATTCCGCCCAACCAACGCTTGGGCGGCAGTTGGATATCGGAGCCGGCGCCTGGTCATCAATACGAACAAAGTTTCGCTGACCGACGTCCCCCATTCATTGCTTGAACTCACCAACACACGCTGGCAGGGCCGGGTGGCGATCGCCTATCCGTTGTTTGGCACGACCGCCACTCATTTCCTGGCTCTGCGCCAGCATTGGGGCCAGACGGGCTGGTCCAACTGGTGCGCCGCGCTGCGCGTCAACCGCCCTTTCCTGGTCGACGGCAATTCGGTCGTGGTCAAGTTCGTCGAGCGCGGCGAGGCCTTCCTTGGGCTGACCGATTCAGATGACATCGCGGCGGCGCAACGGGAAGGGGCGCCGGTGTGGGGACAACCGCTGGACGAACAATCATTGCTGATCCCGAATACGGTGGCGGTGATCCGGAACTCGCCTCATCCCGCAGCAGCCCAGCGGCTGTTCGAGTATCTGCAGCGCCGGGAGGTGGTGGCGGGCCTGGTCGCGGCACGCGCTTTGGAAGGCAACAACCGTGCCGAAGTGCCGATTCCCACCTTGCAACCGCAGTGGGAATTGTTGCTGAGCGACCTGGATGGAGCAACGGCAACCCTTAAGACAATTTTCTTGAGATAATGCTTTTTTATGCCTTGAACCTGCTCCCTCTCCCCTCAACGGTGAGAAAGCCAAGAGAGTTCCGGAAGGTCAGGTTCATGGGTAGCCCCGACCTCCAATTTTTTGGACGCGCATTGGGACCATGAACCCACCAATCTGACGTAGCAGCCGAGGTAACGAGGCGCTGATCTTTTTCCGGAGAACGCGTTGGGGTAGAGTGAGCCTCCTGACGTCGGCTGCTACCTGAAGGTCGGTTCATGGGTAGCTTCGACCTCCGAATTTCGGACGCACATTGGGGCCTTGAACCCAACCCCAATCTCACGTAGCAGCCGAGGTAACGAGGCTCTGATCTTTTTCCCGGAGGACGCGTTGGGGATAGAGTGAGCCTCCTGACGTCGGCTGCTACCAGAGGGGAGGTTCATGGGTAGTTTGCATCTGCTTATGCACGCGAATTGGGCCATGAACCTACACCCAAAAGAGCCTCTCACCCCCAGCCCCTCTCCCACTCGCCTCGGCGAAGCCTCCGGCGTAGCCAGGGTCGGATGGGAGAGGGTGGCCGCAAGGCCGGGTGAGGGCATTTCCGCTTTCCGCTTTTCCCCCATTAGTTTTTCCCGTGCTTCATGGCCGCGAGTTCGGCCTTGAGGGCGTCGATCTGCTCCTGTTGCTGCTTAACGAGCCCCATCAGCATATCGTTTTGTTGCTCCACTTTGTTGTTCAGGCCCTGGATGGCGGCCAAAGCCACGCCATCGCCGTCGACCATGGCGATCGATTTGTCGTCGCAGCCCAGGCCGAAGGCGGCCCGGAAATCCTGGGCGACTGGTCCGATGTGTTCAGCCGCGGGGTCGGCCTTGTAGTTCCAGCGTGTGATCGGCATGGCAGCCACCTTGGCCAGGACCTCGTCGGTATCCACGGTCGTGAAATTCTCTTTCAAGTTGCGATCGCTGCTGGAGAAGATCGAGCCGCGGACTGAAACGTTGCCGTTGGCGTTCCAGCGGAGAGTCCAGTTGTCGGTGCTGCCCAGGATTCCGCCACCCAGGCCGGCCAGGACAGGTCCGTCAAAGCCGGACTGGCTGCCATGGCCATTGGCCCATTTCAGGAAATGGTTGAAATCTCCGAGGCCACGAAAGTAAAGCCCCCAATCATTCATGAACATGTTAATGCCAATGCTGGGAGCGTATAACAGTCCTTGCACCAGTGTGGCTGGGCCATTGAGCCAGCTTCGACCGCTCACGACCACGTCGGACCCGACATACGTGTTGCCGCGTGAAATAAGATTGGCGGCGGTCAGGCTTCCTGAAGTTGGATCCGCATTGTCAAACAAGGCCGACCAATCGAAGCCGTTCAGGTGGGCGGCATTCGTGGCATTGGCCGCATTGAGGGCGTTGACCGGGCTCCAGGTTACTGTCGCCCCGTTGTAGATCAGAGTTTGGCCGGCGGAAGCGCCGGTCACATCCAGTTTCGACATTTTGACCGCGCCGGTGGCAAGCTTGGCGCTGGTCACGGCGCCATCCTTGATTTTTGCCGTCGTCAGCGATTGATCCCCAATCTTGGAATCCAGGAAAGTTCCATCGGCGGGGTTATTAGTGCCGAAAAGCGTACTCCAGTCATAGCCGTCCAAGAGACGGCTGTTGGCGCTGTCGACGGCGAAGACCGCCGGCAGGATGCTTTGGCGCGGCAACAAGGGCGGGTCGGCTGGAGTGATCAAACCGTCGCCGTTGGCGTCGATGGTCAGCTCCAGATAGATTTGCCGATTGAAATCGACGGCGGACAAATCGGCTTTGGTGCCCAGGAGGGTGCTGACGAGGCCGCCATTGACGCTGAGTTTCTGCACCTCGCCGTTCCAGAGCGCGCGGCCGCCGACGGGGGCGTCATAGATCTTGAACTGAACGACGCGGGCGCCGTCGGCGATGGGCTGGCCGTTGGCATCGGAGAGCCGGCCTTGAAAAGGAAGCAGATGGGTGCTGGCCGGGGCGCGCGATTCGAGGAAGGGCAGGGCGCAAAGGCCGAGCAACAGGAGTCTCAAGCAGATGTGATGGTTCTTCATAAACAGGTTGGGAGGAGGCGCCGCTTCACCAGGCTGAGTTTGAAATCGGCGGCGGCGAACCGACTTCCATTCGTACGTAGAGTTCAATGTCCTCGATATTTTCAATGCGCAGCGTGCCTTGACTGCCGAATCGCAGGACGGTCCGGTCGCAAAAGAGGGGCCAGCCGTTCACAGGATTCATGGGGACGGGCGTGGATCCAATGGCCGCGGGGATGCCGATGGCCGTGCCGAAGAAAGGTTCGCCAATCAGGCGCCGGTCCGGGTCGCGTTGATAAAGCGGGACCTGGAACGACGAGATCGTACGGGAGAAGGTGAACAGGCTGTCGGGAAAAAACCCGACCCGGTCGACATTGCCGAACAACTCGAAGGAGACTGGCACGGTGCTGCCGGCGGCGAAGACGTTTTTGCCGACAATTTTCACTCCGATTTCCTTGACGCGATGGTTCCAGAATTGATCGAAGGTACCTCCAGGCCGGTTTTGTTGGACGATGGGAACGGGGCTTTGTTGGCCGAGGATGACGCGGGCCTGGTTGTAGGTGAGGGGAAAATCGATGCGCAAGCGGGTCAAGCCACCGGCGTTGGCTGAGTCGCGAGTCGCCAGATCCAACAAGAGAGCGCGAAACTGTTGAATGGTTTGGCGGGTCAGGTTGGCATCGACCTCATAGCGGTTGCCACTCTGGTCATAGCGGTAATCGATCAGCTTGAAGATGTCGCGTCGCAGGCTGATGGGCTGGCCGCTAAACGTGTTGGCGTCCCAGAGCGTGGGATTATTCGGGCCGCGGAAGATCGGTTCGCGAAGTTTGGTGTCCCAAGCTTTGAGCGCATTGAGGAACGCCTGGCCGCGCACATGATTGACCACACTGAACACGCTCTCAGCTTCGGTAAATTCATCATAGGATCCGTTATTGAGCGGTTGGACGGTGGTGCCATTAGCTTGCTTGACGGGGTTCTGGAAGCGCTCGGTCCAGGTGGCCTCGAGCATGCGGGCGAGTTTATACAATTCGATCCGGAATTCCTGCATGAGCCCCTGGTATTCTTCCTCGGCCTTTTCCAGCTTAAAGGCGAGGGATGGATCGCGATACCAGAGGGCATCGGTGATCCCCTGGAAGAAGGCGTGATCACCGACCAGACGCTCGGCTTTGGCCAGGAGTTGGCGCAGTTCCGCTCCCGCGATCTGGGAATTGAGCGCGGCGACGGGAACTTCTTCCCTGGCGATGGATTCTTCGATGAGAAGATTTTTGACCGTCGCGGCGCTATTGACGGCATTGATGTCGACCTGCTCGCCGGCTTCGGCCAGGGCCCGGAGCGCCGCCAGCGAAGCCTTGGCGAAAGTACCCTCCTTAAAGGACACCTGAGTCCCCGAGGCCGTGCCGCACGCGCACGTGCTGATGGTGACGCCATCGGCCACGGCCATGGCGGCATCCATGGCTCCGATGAACGATCCCCCCACCAGCAGGGTGATATTGACCAAGGAATTGCGTTCCAATTCCACCCGGACTTTTGCCGGATAAGAATCGAGGAGCGCCTTTTTGGCGATGGTTTCCTGCATCGCTTGAATCAAGCGCAAGGCCTGGACCGACATTTGGCTGCCGTCCAGCAACCCCGGAGCATTGGCATTCTGGTTGTTGAGCAAGGTATCGAACTTCTCCCGCACGTCGGCCAGATAAGCGGTGCGGTCCCCTTCACTGCGCAACCCGCCATAGGCGCTCGGATCGATGCCGGTGATTTCGAAGAGCTGCGTCTCCAAGGAATTCCGCAATGTGATCTCGCGCTCCGCGTTCAGCGTCTGCGCCTGCTCCGTCCGCGCCAGTTCAAAGGCCACCGAGCCATCCGCCGGAGGAGAAGCATCGCCGCCCCACTTCACGCGCGCGGCTTCTTGAGCCGCGCGGCACAAGGAAATTTGTCCTTCGATCGAAGAGACATCCCACGCGCTCACCAAAGCGGTCTGAGTCGGCTTTTCACCGGCCAGGATTTGTTCGCGCAGACGCAGGGCCCCGGTGACGCTGACTTTGGCCTGGTCGATTTTCGATTGTTGAAACTCGTTGGCGGAATCGCTGCCCCCGTCGCTGAGCTGGGCGGCCAGCGGGAGCGACGCGAGGAACTCGGCATGGATATTCTCCTTCAGCACGTCCGCCGCTCGTTGCAGCATGGTGTTCTTTTCCGAGTCCGGTCGTTTCGCGCCGGCGCCGGGGCCGGCAAACGCGGATCGCCAGAGCTGATCGGCGTAACTCACGGCGGACAGACCCAGACGTTCCATGGCGCTGCCATACAGGTAGGCGACGGATTGGCTCGCTTCCCGATCCAGAACGGCCGGTCCGCCAAAGTTGGGATCGTCGAAACGCGGGAACGGCAGGATCTGACTTTGCTCGTCGTCGAAGGTCACATAATGCGGCACGGTCGGAAAAGCGGAACTGCCGGCCCGCAAGGCGCCGGTGGTGTCTTCGGCCACGTAAGCCAGCACGTCCTTGATCCCTTGCAGGAAGTAAAGCCGGGCGTAACTGATCTGCTTTTGCGAGGTCCCGGCAAAGGCGCTTCGTTCTTCGGCGGGCAACTGCCGCGTGTCATTGACCAGGCTCGAGCCCGGATAGGAGACACGCGTGGCGTTCAGCAGGTCGCGATTGCCGGCGAAGGTGTAGCCGGTCAACATACTTTCCAACGCTTCCCACGCGATGACCTTGGCTTGCACCGAACGGGGCGCCTGCCCGGCCGGGAAACTTTCCGGCTCGGGCAATTCGGTATTGCGGATGAGGAGGGCGCGGTCGATCGCCTGCAGCAGATCCGGCCGGTTCGGCGTCTCGCCATGGGCGCCGATAAAGTCGTCCACCATATGATCGCGTGTCTTGAGGAGCGGAAAATCCTTGAGATAAGATCGCCCGGCGACCAGGCGGGCAAAGGCATCATCCAGATCGTCGGCCTGCGCCACGGAACCGGCGCTCAGAGCCAAAGCGACCACCGCAACCCAAGCCAGCAGAGCCGAAGCGGCCTGGGGCCAACCGATCTTAAAAAGCGTCTTCATGTCTGGTTCAGGGAGTGGCCAAAACGCCGATCAACAATTGATAATCCAGGTTCCGCGACACCGGACTCGGCGCCGTCAAAAGGTCCGGGTCCAGCGGATTGTCGGGCTGACTACGTCGCAACTTGGCGACCTTGACGGAAGTGGCAGGGATGGGCGCGGCCAGCAACGGAGCGCCCATCGAGCAAACCATGCGCAGATGCGTCACGATTTGCGACGTGCTCAAATCGGGGAGCACCGTGGCGCCCTGATGCGGATGAAAGACCGCATCGTCGAGAACCCAGGAGAAATCCGTGCCGTCGCTGGCCTCGAATGTCTGCGCCGAATAGTTCACGTTCGGGTCGAGCAGCGTGTTCCCCCAGACGATCAGCCCGCTTTGGGCATCCTGGAGATACTCCAGCGTGCCATCCGCCGCCCGCGTATTTTCCCAAAGCACCGCCAGGTGCGCATAGTTGAAGTCTTCTTCACGGAACCCTTGGTTGTTTGAGTTGATGGACGGATCGAATCCAGGGGAAGACAAGGGGACAAAACCGTCCGAGTTGAACGGGCGGCTGGTCTGGGCCGGACTGGTATGCGGCGCCAGGTCGGTATCCATGCTGGCCGGGTACGCCTGTTGCATCGGCATGGCCGCAACGAAGGCCGCCCCGAACTCATTGGTCTCGCCCACGGTGAAGACGCTCTGGGGCGTGACGTCACTGATATAACGGTCTGCGCCGGTGTTGGGATCCACACCGACCTTATGCGCGGGAACCACCCCCGCGAAGGTGAAGACCGGCTGAAAGGCGTAGGCGACATAAGCGGCCCCGGCCGTTTGCGCAGGCAGTCCGCTGGGTTCCCCGGCCAGATCCGAAGGACGGGCTGGCACGTGCCCTGGAGCCGCGGCCACGACAATGTCGACGGTGGCGACGGGTGTGGGTTGGTTGGTCGGCGAAAACAAACGCACATGGTAAAGCCCAGGCGTTTGATACGAATGGCCCAGAGAAGCGTCTCCGCCAAAACTGCCGTCGCCAAAATCCCACGAGACAACGCCGGATGTATTCACCGCGACGAAATCGACGGTGCCGCCGGCAACCATCCAGCGCGGACCGGCGATGATGGTGGGCGGGCCGGTTGGCTGGGATCGCATTTGCAGCTCGAAAGGCAAGTTGGTGGTGCCGGCGGAGAACCCGGCCACGCCGGCCCCAGCCGGCGGCGCTCCGGGAAGCGGATTGAAATGGCTGATCATCGACATTTCGAGAGCCGAGAACGTCAGCCCAGCCTGAGCGACAAACGGACGCGTGAAGTTTGCACTGAGCCCAGGATCGTTCGGATCCAGCGGCAGATAGCCGGGACGACTGCCAGAGAAGTTCAACGGCAAGAGCGGCACCCGCGACAAGATGAAGCGGCCTTCCGCGTCGGTCGGCGCGGACGACATGCTGAAGGGCACGCCATTAAGCGACACGACCACGCCGGAGACCGGCTTTCCGCCGTCCGTGACAACCCCGACCACATCGGTGACAGGCTGCCCCTCCAACCGCAGGGTCCAATTGGCCAGCGTGACCGTTCGAGAACCGGTGTTGGCAATGATGAGCGTCCAAAACTGGGATGAATCCGTGCGCGTGCGGCGGATCGAGCGAAGGAATTGATTGAGATCACCTTGGGTCGGGCGGTCCAGGGGAAACGTGATATGTTCGAGGACCTTGGGGTTGATGGCGGCGGACGCGGCGCGGCCATCGTAAAGGGTGAGGACGACCGGATTGGGCCCCGGTGAGCGCAGTTGAATGAGGAGCGAGGAATGAGGCAACGAAGCGGTGAAAACCAATTCCACCTGCAACGCTTGCAACTCCATCTCGGTCGCAACCGTCAGACTCGATTCGCGGCTTGCCCCAACGGGGATCGCCACCGCCACGTTGTTCTTTTTGGCCAGGACCGGTTCGACGCCGGTGTCGCTGGCAATGGAGCGACGTGAACTAAGCGGGCGCGCGGCCTGGCGTTCGAGGTGAAATGTTCCTTCCAGCACAATGGGCTGCCGGGACATGCCATAGACGATCTCATTGTATTTTCCTTCCAGGACATAACCATCCGTGGGATTGCCCCGCACCAATTCGCCCTCCAGCGAGACCGTCCGCTGAATCGGGAAAGGAAAAGGATTGCGCACATCGAGGACGCCGTCGTTCAACCAGTCCACATCATTGCCAGCCGTGGGATCATTTTCGTCCCAACGATCGAAGGGTTCGCCGTTCTGATCGCCGGGCGGCAAGACGAACGCGCCGCCCATGATGAATTGGTTGCCCACGTCGGAGACGCGATGGCCGACGAGCGGCACGTCAACCGGCCAAAGCAACGCCTGGGAACTGTCGATCAGACCTCGCAGCAGACCGCCCACCCGGATGTCTTCATACAAGCTGATGTTCAAGTCGATGTCCGGAACGGGATTGCGCTTGCCGCTGACTGAGGTGATTTGGGCAAAACCTTTGAAGTCGCCCTCCAGGCCAGGCACCTCGGCCACCACATGAAATGTTCGATCCCCTACGCTGGTGCGCAGAATCAAATCCCCTTGGTGAACGCCGCGACCGAGACTCTTCCGATCTAACCGGAGATAAACAATGTCGTTCTCCAAAGTGGTGACGCCGGTAAGATTTGTATAAGCAGACAGCAGCTGACCTTGCTGATCCCGTTGTTCCCGCTGGTCCGGCGAGGCGAAGAGACGGATCCAAGGCTCCTTGGTGTGGCGGTCAGTCAGCGGTATCCAAACGGCCTCCCACAACAGGATCCCCCCGCCGTTACCCTCCGCTCCGCCCAAATTCGCCACCCCCAGCGTTTGCACGTCTTCTCCCGGAAAGAAGCGGATCACATCCTGGTCCTGAACGGTCTTCGGCACCGACCCGCCGGACCCGCCCGAGACATTGAGATCTTCTTTGGAAGGAAAGTTGTTGAGCGGATCGGCGTCGATGTCCGGACGCACCGTCGTCACTAACCGCGGCCGCAACACGGCTGGATCCAGCACATGAATCCAGTAGCCGCGCCCGAGGTCTCGTTGCAGATCGAAAGAAGGAAACGGCGGGTCGGGAGGCAAACCGGCCAACACGTTCGTCGCCAGGTCCGCCGCGTCGCCTTGCGGCCGGAACATTTTGCGGAAGCTTTGGTTCTCCCAGGTCAGCAGCGCATCGTAATCAAATCCGGCAGCCGTCAACACCGCCAGCAGGCTGACCGGTTCGGAATTGCTCACCGAAGCCGCGCCTACCGGAATTCCGATCAGGTTCCAACCGGGATTCAAGGTGAGTGAAGGAAAGGCCAATCCTTTGGGGACCGTTCCCGGCACGGCCCAGGACGACACCGCATTGGCCATTTGGATCCAGTAAGCGCGGCCCGGCTCGATGAAGGGCAAAGCGAACAATTGATTGGCGACGGAGTCGTTGGTTTGTTGGGTCGGACTGCCGTTGAGTTTGACGAAGCGAAGCCACAGGCCGCTGGCGGCATCGTAGGTCCAGGCAGACTGAAACCCGGGCAGGGTCGCAAAGAGAGCCTCTGGGTTCGCGTTGTCCGGGGTCACCTGGAAGGTGATGAGATTCCACTGCGCGGCCAGGGAAAAGGTCTGCGTCTCGGCACGCAGCGTTCGCACCAGGCCCAAGAACAAGGCGCCGATGACGAGGCCGCGCAGGAGCCGTTGAACTGAGGACGTCGCTTGCATGCAGATACGAAAAAGCGGTTAAGGAGTCACTACTGCCTACGGAGTCACGACGCGAATCCGGTAGAAGCTGGGCAGGACCGGGCTGCGCGGCACGCTGGCCTGGGCGGATGACGTGGCGGCGAGCACCGATGCAGCCTCCGTCCAGGGGCCGGCCACGTTGGTGGCCGACTCGAGCACATATTGCTTGCTGGCGACGCTCTGCCAACCGACCGTGGCTTGAGTGCCGGTGACGGCGATCTGCAAAAGGCGCAACGCGGAGGACGGATCGAGAGGATTGGTGCCGGCGGCGTATTCCCCCGCGTTGGTCAGCCCGTCGTGATCAGGGTCGGCATTGGGATTGGCGGCCGGCTGTCCGCTGCTGCCGAAAATGCGTGTCGCCCATTGCTCATACGTTTCCGTCGTCGGGGTGATGGAAAGATCGACGCGAATCACACGGCCGCGAACGGTCGTGTTGAAACCGGCCACGGGCACACTGGCGGCGCCGGAAGGCGCGCCGTCGACCGACCGCACGGTGGCGAGCACGCCGTTGACCGTGGGCGTCAGGATATAAGTGGGCGGCGAAGAACTGAGTAGTTCAAAGGAATTGATTCCTTCCGTGGCCGGGTTGGCGAGCTGGATGGTGCCAAACCTGCGCGTATCGAAGGGGACCTCCAACACGTAGAAAGACTGATTGCCTTGGGTGAAGATCCGAACGGGCGGCCGGGTTTGTGAGGTAAAGACGGCGTTGCTGTTGCCGTCGGTGACCGACCAACTGGCGCTGGTGATGCCGATCGGTTGCGCGGCGTTGGTAGTGTTGACCACGGTGCCCCAGATGATGAGGCCGGGCTCGGGCACACCGGGAGGGAGGGCGGCCGCGTGGGTCCAATCCGCCGTGGCGGCAATCAAACAACCAGC
Source organism: Verrucomicrobiia bacterium (assembly GCA_035577805.1). Taxonomy (GTDB): domain Bacteria; phylum Verrucomicrobiota; class Verrucomicrobiia; order Limisphaerales; family JADJPG01; genus DATLUX01. The sequence continues at coordinate 15,890 of DATLUX010000587.1, read as the reverse complement.
GACGGCCAGGATTCGATGGAACTGCGAGGTGATACGTGTATTCATGGCGATCAAAAGAGTTTCAATTTTTTCACTTCGTAGGCTTCGGGGGGTTATAACGGTACTTGGTCGGGTCAATCACCAGGTTGCCCTGCACGCCCGTCCACGGCGCAAACACCTTGAACGTGCCGCTGGGTGTTCCCAAGTACCCCTTGTAATCCTGTTTCTTGTCCGGATTGGCCGTCGGATTCAAGAAGTTGGCGACCATGGCCGGGACCGCGCGATCGATGGAATCTTGGCGGATGCCATCGAGGTCGGTCTGCGAAAAGTTGTCGCTGTTATAGGAATCCCTGGCCGGATCGCCCGTCGCCACGGGAGTGCCCGAAGGGCCTTTCACGGAATAATTGCCGTGCAGATGGTAATCCCCGACCCTTTCGGTGCCGGCCGGGCAACTCACTGAGGTGGGGTTAAAGGAGTCGCCGGTGCCGATCTTGGGCGCGGTGGCCTGGTAGGTCTTGTTGGCGTCTTTACAGACCAATCCACCGTATTCCTTATTGTCGCTGATGGATTTGGGGTTGCCGGCGCTCATCGCATCAAACGCGGCGGCATCATCGCTGGTATAGAGGTCGCCGGGAGCGAGGCCCGTCCGGTCCGTTTTGCGCAGCGGGTTGTTATTGCAATAGGCGTAAAGGTTCAGATCGTTCGGCGTCGTATAAGTGGGACGCGACGTGGTCAGATACGGCGGGCGCGGAATGCACGCAAAGTAAGAATCCGTGCTGAGAAAACGTGCGGCAGGAGACAAAAAGCGTTTCTCAAAATACTGCAGCGCTGTTCCCTTATCGGCCTCCTTCTGCGTGAATTGATAATCGTTTTTGGCCGGAGCAGACGACGGCCAGCTCGTGCGGGTCTGGCCAAAGGCATAATAGGCCGTCTCGGTCACGAGGACGCCGTTTCCATCCGCCAGACAACTCGAAGATCCCAGATGATCCTGGTGGTAATAGATGAGGTCAGAGGCGGGACTGTTGCTGATGGTCGCAGTGGACGCGCCTCGGATCCAAGCCGCCTGGCCAGGAGCCAACACGGTGCTGCGATCATTCATGAACTCCAAGCCAAGGCCCAGGGGGAAATGCTGTCGCCACGAGCCCGCGTTCGGGTCAAAGAATGAGATCCAGGCACTGGAGGGAAAGTCTGCGGCCAAGTCGAGCGGCCGGGCCAAACGGTTCCCGAAAAACTGGCTGCCGGAGGCCAAGGCCGGCAAGGTGGACGATGCCGGAGCGCCTGCCAGAATGACAGTGGTGGCCCGGCGACCGAAGACACGCACCACCGCTCCCGCCGGGATGGCAGTCGACGCAGTCACCGGCACGTAGGTGTTGTTCGGACCGGGCCAGAAGGCGCAGGCGCCGATGTCGGCGTTGCTGGCCGGATCCAGCTGAGGGAAGGATCCGCCCACGCGCAGGCACCAGAGGTTCCAGCCTTCTTGCAGGCGCAGGTGTTGGATGCGGGTTGAGCCACCCAAAAGTCCCGTCACCCGAGCGACGCGAGTTTGATCGTGCCAGACATATTTTACCGGCGCATCGTGATCCCGCACTTCGAAGTATTGGTTGACGTAATGGGTGGTGGTCTTGCGCCAGGCGGGATCCAGTTCGGAAACCTGGACGCCTTGGTCGGGGGCAGGCTGTTTCCAGTGCACCGTTTTGGTAATGCGCCGATCCATGTAATCGTAATCGTAGGCGGCCAGCATCGCGTCGTTTTCCACGCGGACGAGGCGATCCTTAAAGTCCCAGGTGTTGGTGAAACCATCGCCCGCGGTCATGTTCCCATTGGCGTCATAGGAGAAATCACGCGAGGAGGCGCCCCCGCCCGAAATCCTGGTGAGCGCGTGAGGTCCCGCGGCGTCACCTGGATTGCGGCCTTCTCGGTTGAAGCGGCCGGTGGGGCCGCCCGAAGTCATGCTGCCGAGATTGGCCACGGGCAATTCATCCTGGTTCTGCACGATATCCGAGGATTGGCTGAGCATGTTACCGATGCGGTCGTAGCGGTAATCGATGTGATTGGTGATGGCCGAGCCAAGCACCGGATACCCGGTGCGAGTCAGACGATACAGATTGTCATAGCCAAACACCTGCGTGTTGAAGCGCCGGCCGGCCTCGGGCATCCCGGTTACGTTCCGTTGATCGTCGATGCGTTGAACGTTGGAAGCGGCATCGAAGGAATAGGCGAAATCGATGAGCTGCGTCGTGCCGTGGGCGGTCTCGAGATCCGTCATACGCAGACGGGGATCGAACGTGTAGGTGGTGCGCACCTGGTTCCCGTAACGAATGGAGGCGAGCTGCCGGGAAGGCTGATAGTTGATCGCGGTAATGACGTCGCCCAGGGCCGCTCCAAATATGCGCGTCAGTAAGCTGCGCGCGTTGTAAGCGTTGGCCACCTCATCTCCGTCCGGATAAGTGAGATGATCGAGCCGATCGGCGCTATCGTAGGTAAACCGGGTCCGATAACTGACCAACTGGCCGTGGACCTCGTCGGGAATCCGTTTTACTTCCCATTCCTTGCGCCCGCGGGAGTCGTAGGAGAAGTGCATTTCCCCCGACAAATCCCGGACCCAGGCCAGTTGAGCTTTGGTGTTGCGGGCGGTGCCGGTGGTGCCGTCGCCCAGATCCAGCCCGGCTTGAGGCAGGTCATAGTGATACTCGACATCGAATTGGCGCGGGCCGCCGTCCTGATAATCCTCGGTCTTGATCCGGTTGGCGCCATCGTAAGTGTAGACCGTGTGTTGGTTCCTGGCATCGATGGTTTCGCGAAGATTCGAAGCATCGTCGTAGATGAACGTCATCTGGCCGCGATCCGGATCGTTCATGCTGGTCATGCGCTTGAGCCCGTCGTAGGCCATGAGCTTGACGTTGCCCTGGCTGTCGCGCGTCCGCACAATTTGATCGTTTAGATCGTAGCGATACTCGGTGCGCCAGCTCGTTAACGGTCCCGGCTCGCCGTTGTCGCTTAGCTTGACCAACTCTTCCACGGCGATCATTCGGTTCAACCCATCGAAAGACTGAACGTTGGGCGTGCCGAAGTGGACCGAACCGGGGCGCAGATCTTCCTCGTCGAAGAGGCGCTTTTGGAAGGGGAGATATTGGGTCGCCAGTTCGCTGCGCGTTCCGCCCCACGTTTCCGGCGGATTGACCGTCCGCATCTCGCGTCCCATCGCGTCGTAGAACCGGTCAGTGGAGACCACGGCCGGATTGACGCCATCACTCACGGGGGGCCGGCCGGCCGGCCAGAGGACGGGGAACTGCGGCAGGTCGACGCTGGCCACTTGAAAGGGTTGCCATTCCGACTGGGCCTGCAGCCGCAGGTTGTAGCTGGTGGCCTTGGTTACCATCCACGTTCCGGCGGTTTCACCTTCCTCAATGGAAGCCAGGGCCTTGCCGCAGCCGTCCGTAAACTGGGCGGTCACGTACTGGCCGGATTGTCCGGCGATTTCGCGCTGCCGGGTGGTGACGCGGCTCATGGACCCGAGCGGCACGGCGGTTTGCGTCAAGCGGCCGGACGCGTCGTAGACAAAGGCTTTGCCTCGGATCGGATCGGCCGGTTGGTATTCGAAGACCTGCGTGGGTTGCGCAGCCGTATCGCCGGGCCGAACAATGCCCACTAAGCGGGCGAAGCTGTCGTACTGGTAGGTGGTCTGATTGCCATTGTAGTCAATGGAGCTGGTCACCACTCCGAAAGCGGTGTCGTAGGAGGCGGTCAGCACCAAATTAGGCGATCCGCCACCTACTACGATCGTCTCGCTGGTCGGATAACTCTGGAAGAGATCGTCCCAAGTGAACAACCGCCGATTGCCCACCGGATCACGCGTCTCGATAGGGTTGCCGAACCGGTCGTATTGCGAACGAGCGGATTCGATGGAGTGATTGGCATCGATATACTCGAGGGTGCGCGAGAGCAGAGCCCGATCCTGGATTTGCCCTTGCACGCCCAGGAATGGAGTGCCGTCATAAAAATGGGTTTTCCTGGAAACGAACGCGCCATTTTCGTCGGTGACATTAATGGTATCGGGTTTGTTGATGACCCAGAGGGAAAGCGCATTGCCGCCCAAGGCATAGGTGGTGGTCGTGAAACGTTCATCGTCGTAGCCCGGGGCATCCACACCCCAATCCTGCAACAAGGTCTGGTTGCCGTAGTCGTCATAATCCATGCTCTGCAACGAGCGCAGGAACGGCGCGCTGGGATAATCGAGCGCGACTGACAACAAGCCGTTGGCTTCGCGGACTTCAGTGACTTTTTCGCGAGCGAAGGCAAAGGACACAGACCGGCCGTTGCCGGGCACAACCGCGATACCTTGAGCGGCGAAGCGGCCGGTCGGGATCGGTGGCACGGGCGAGCTGCGGTAATCTTCCAGCACGCCATCGGCATCCTGGTCAGAGAAGTAAGGCAACGGCTCGGCCGGCCGATACAGGCGCCGGACTTTCCAGTCCTGGCGGGTGCGGGTGTAAACGTAGGCATCGGGAGTGAGCCGCGAACCGCCTTCGAAGGTCGTGTCCAGGGCGGCCACTTCGCACCCGGCGTCGAAGTCGCCGTCGATGGACGAATGCAGGACAGCCGGATCGACCTTTTCCTCGACCCATTGCATGCCCTTGAGTGGCTCCTCTTCGTGTCCGCCGATCTCGGTAAACTCGTCGATCAAACGAACCGCCGGGACATTGGTGCCGTAGTCGTCGTTGTCCACCTGGTCGGCCGATCCGGTATGGAACCGGTAACGGGTGACGAGGGAAGGGCCGCTCACCTGGCCGGTGGGAGTGCGGGACCGGTTCCAGTTGGTCGTGACATTCATCAGGCCCGTGGCCGGCTCGAAGAGGAAGTCGTCTCCATAATCGATCCGTTGCGCGAAGGAGAATCCACGAAACTCCCGCTCGTAACCGTCATAGAACGGATCGCGATAATGAAACTCCGCCACGGCCGTATCTTCCCGGCCGTCCCCATTGAGGTCTTGTCCGCAGCTGGTCCGGATCTGGCGCACGACTTGGAGCGCGAAAGGAGCAAAGGTTCGCCAGGGATGGCCCCCTTGCCGTGCCAGTTGTTCGTCTTCGGCGGCGGAGCCATAGACGATGGTGGTGCGTTTGCCGAGGGAATTGTCGATGCCGGTTAAGAGGCTGGGGCGTCCCTGGGGCAGCAACTCCACGTAACTGATGCTGTTGGCTGGGGAGGTATTCCGGAAGAGCAGATCGATCGAGCCGTTGGCGTTCAGGTCCGCCAGACGCAGGACGGTGGGATTGTTGGGATCGCGTGGGGCGTAACGCGGCAATCCCGTGCGCACGTACGGACTGGACCAGCTTTGGCCCGCGATGTTCACGCGCAGGATCATCGTCGCCGTCGGCCCGGTGCCGTCGAGCACCAGCACATCCGACAAGCCGTCTCCCGTAAAGTCCTCCACAAAGACATCGCGCAGATCGACGCTGCCGATGTCGAAGGTGTCGCCGGGGGCATTGGTCAGGATCCGTTCCTCGCCGTAGCGGCCGAGGCCGCAGAGCGGCCAATAACTCACCGAGATGCGCTGGCCCCCGGCGCTGTTATCCACGCGCAGGCACACGAGGTCGAGCATGCGATCGCCATTCAGGTCGGCCAGATGCACGCAGGGATTGGGTTCGCCGTTGGTGCCGCCGAAGGTGTTGGCGAGCGAATAGCTGGGAGGCAGCATCGTTTCCTGCGCTGTCCAGATGCCGCTGCGCGCCAGGAAAAAGGTGTTGACCTTCATCGACCCGAAAGAGCGTTCCAGATTCACAAAGTCACCGCGCTTATCGAAGTTGACGTCCATTTGCCGCGTCCCGGCATCGCTGTAAGTGACAAAGGCCGGGGGATTTTGCAGCACCGTGCTCTGAATGTCGGTTGCGCTGAACCCGAGGCGGTCCTCGCTGATCAGATCGAGCCGCGACCGGTTGCCGAACGTGTCCAACCGTTTATTCGGTCCGTCCTGCATCAGGCAGGAGAGGTCCACCAAACCTTTGCCTTTGGGATCATGGACGACGGTATTGGGCAGGGCCAAGTCGACCGGAGCGGCGGCCTGGGCCAAACGCGAGGGCGCAAACATCAATTTAGGCACGCCGCCCGTCCTGACTTCGCCGCGGTTCAAGCAAACCCGTTGAACCATCCCGGCTCCTTCAATGGGGGTGGAAAAGAGGTCCGGCAACCCGTCGCCGTCCAGATCAGCCAACTGGACGCGCCCGTTCGGCTCCGCCAAGTCCAACTCGGGCGGCGTGACAAAAGCTCGTTGCTCGGCCTTGGTCAGGTCCAGGCCGGCGTAGGCAAAAATCAGGGGCGGAAGAAAATTCGCGTCGGAACCCGAGCGATCGACCTGCACAACGCGTTTCAAGAGCGTTACGCCCAGGTCCAGGTACGTGCTTTGCAGCGCGGCCTGATCTGGAGTCAGGTCTCCTGCCTGATAGGAGTAAGCGAGATTGTAAGCTCGGACCAATTGACCGCGGCTCCGCACTTCGATGCGGCTCAGCCGCTGCCCGAGACGCGCGGAGAAGGTGGGCCGGTAATCGTCGAAGGCATCGGGACGCGCCTCATACTGAAACAGCACTTCATGAACGTTGCCCGACAAATGTCCGTAGCTAATGCGGCTGGGATACAGCACGCCGGTCCCGAGCGTGTATTCGTACTCGATCCGGTTGCCGTGCAGGTCGGTGGTGGAGTCCAGCATCCAGCAATAGGTCCGATCAAAAGTCGGTTGACCACCGCGGTCCGGATGTTCCACCACGCTCCAGCGGCCGTCTTGTCCATGGAACCGCCCGAAGGTATGGCGAGTGCCATCGCGGTCGGTGACCTCCCAACCGTCCGGCAAGCCATCGCCATCGGAATCAATTTGCCGCAGGCGTTTGAACTCTTTCTCGTTCTCGCAACGCCAATCGCCCCCGGCGTTGTTGAGAGGAACGAGTTCTTCGCCTTGAAAAACAAAAGTGTCCCCGCTGTCATACTGGGGAAAACCTTTGTCGGTCTGACGCTTGATGGAAGGCAGTTCCAGCGACCAACCGATTCCCGCCAAGCCGTTGCCCGTGTAAGAGTCGTAGGCCAGACGAAGCGAAGGCGTTAATCCGGCTCGGCCCGGAACGACGGCGATGGGGACTCCATAGGAGGAGCCGCCCGTGTTCAACTGCGGTTCAAAGGACTCGCCCAATCCCTCGATCGATCCAGCGCCACTCGGCAAGGAGATGACGCTGGCTTTCACTCCGGATTTGTCGGGCGGAGACTGAGCGCGTGCGGTCAGGCCGCCCGTTAAAACAGCTGCCAGCAAGCAGCTCAGTTTTGCATTCCAAGGGTTTCGAAACAGCCACGTTAATGGGCGCATGCGAGCTTAGTTCGCTGCCTCCTTCCGCATCTTACAAGATTTCGCAAAATTTTTGTGGCCCAAAATTAACGCAACCGCTGGGAACAAGAATGACCATCGCACCTCTTACGATTTCACACCTGAACCCTGAACCCTGAACCCCGAACCCTGAACCCTGAAACCTGAAACCTGAAACCTGAACGCCGAACCACTTGGGTGAGTGCGTTGTCGGAAAAGCGGAAAGCGGAAAGCGAAGTCGCTCACGGCGGGGCCAGTGCCTGAAGGCACCACATGCCTCGTCAGATTGAGAGTTGCGCTGATCACTGCGTTTTTCGCACAGTAACATGATGTCCGATAATCCAGGCGCGCACGACGCCATGCGCGCCGCCTTGGAACAGCGCTTGGGGGAGCCGGATGCTTCTCCGCAAGATCGCCCGCCCCAAGTGGCCGATCACGCTCTGATCTGCATCATCGGACGCGGCGCCTACGGCGAGGTCTGGCTGGCCCGCAACGCCCTGGGCCGCCCGCGCGCAGTCAAGATCGTCTATCGCAGCCGCTTCAAAGAAGAGCGTCCGTACCAGAGGGAACTCGACGGCATCCTCAAGTACGAACCCGTTTCCCGCAGCCATCCTGGACTGGTCCAGGTGTTGCAGGTGGGACGTGACGATGCCGCCGCTTGCTTTTATTACGTGATGGAACTGGCCGACCCGGTCGCACCACGCTTGCCCGAGTCGCCCTCGAGCCCGGCGGACGAGCCGTCAGTATATGCCCCGCGCACACTGCGCTCGGACCTGGCCGAGCGCCGGCGTTGGCCGCCGGTCGACTCGGCTCACTTGGCTTTGCGCCTGGCCGGAGCTCTGGGACATCTGCACGCTCGTGGCTTGGTCCACCGCGACATCAAGCCCAGCAACGTGATCTTCGTGGAAGGCCAGCCCAAGCTCGCAGACATCGGCCTGGTCACAGACGTCGGGAATGCCACGAGCTTCGTCGGCACCGAAGGGTTTATTCCGCCTGAAGGCCCGGGCACGCCGCAGGCCGATCTATTTGGTCTGGGCAAATTGCTCTATGAAATGGCCACGGGCCGGGATCGGCTGGATTTCCCGCAATTGCCCGCGGCACTTGGTGAAACGCCCGAAGCTGAGGCCCTTCTGGATCTCAACGAAGTGATGGCTCGGGCTTGCGCGCCCAATGTCAAACTCCGCTATGCCACAGCCAGCGAGTTGGAAGCGGATCTGAGACTTTTTTTGGCCGGACACAGCTTGCGACAGGTGCGTTCGGTTGAGCGCACGTTGACCCGCATCAAGCGTCAGGCTCTGGTTGCCTCGATCCTGGCCGTGACGGCTCTGGGCGCGTTCCTTTTTGCCCAACGCCAAAATCAGCTGGCGGAAGCTCGAGCCGCCGCCGAGGCTGCTCTGCGCACGCGAGCGGAAGCAGCCGAGGCGCGGGCGCGGCGCCAACTCCACGAGGCGCTGCTCGAACAAGCCCGGGCCAATTCGCGCAGCGGCGAACTCGGCCAGCGCACCCGCACCCTCGATGCCGTTCGACGCGCCGGCGCTATTGCCAACAATGCCGACCTGCGCCGGGAAGCCTTCGCCGCGCTGGTGTTACCCGATCTGCTCTTGGAACGAAAAATCCCGCTGCGCCAACGCGCGTTTGGCTGGGCGTTCGATCCGAATTTCGAACGCTACGCCATTGGCGAGAGCAACGGCCCCATTCAGATCCGATCTGTCTCGGACCAATCGTTATTGCTCTCGTTACCCGCCGTGATTGACCGCGACGCGCATGTGCTCGAGTGGAGTCCGGACGGGCGGCATCTGGCCGTGAAGCGCGACCTGGATCGCGGGGGCCAAAATGCCGAGCTGGAGGTATGGGATTTGGAAAAAGTTCAACGCGTGCTTCATGCCCGCGGCGAACCAACCTTGAATGCCATGTCCTTTCACCCCAGCCGGCCGCGTCTCATGACCGCAAGGTCCGATGGCCGGATCAACGAGTGGAACCTCGAGTCCGCGCGCCCGGAACATCAATTTCAAATCCCCGCTGGCCCGTTCTCACTCCGCTACGCTCCGGATGGCCAACGCATCGCTGTCTCCTACGACCTGGCACCCGTGCATCGGGTGGATGTTTACGACGCCGCCACCGGCCGGCTTCTCGCCCAAAAATCCTGTCCGGCGTCCGTCATGATGTTGGACTGGCATCCACAGGGACAGTGGATCGCCGCCCCCGATTATGCGGGCAATGTTCATTTAATCGATCCGTCGACAGGCCAAAGCCGCGTGCTGGGAAGTCATCGGGCCCAAGGCGCTCATGCCGCCTTTTGTCCCGATGGCAATTTCCTCATTACTGGTGGTTGGGAAAACGCCCTCATCTGCTGGAACATTCAAACCTACCAGCGCGCGCTGAACATCGACATTCCTTCCTACGAACTTCGGTTCCGTCCACACGGGCCGCAATGCGCGGCGCGGACCCAGGACGGGATTCAGATCTACCAGTTCCAACAGGCCCGCTGCGAACGCGACCTGGCCGGCGAATTGGGCCGACCGGTGACGGACGCTGCCTTCTCGCCCAACGGCCGTTGGCTCGCGATCCACGGTGACCAGGGCATCGGCTTGTGGAATGCGCAACGTTCCGATCCACGGCCCGCCTCCTTCATCCCAGTCCGTGATAACAAGATTCCGCTCTTTTCCCCGGACAGCTCGGAGCTCTATTCCTTCTGGGAAGATTCCCTCCGGCGCTGGCGCCTGAGTTCGAACGCTGACACCAATGCCGACACGGCGCCTCAAGTCCAAGCGCTGCCGAGCAACGTCCCGAAAGGTTTCCGCACCGCCTCCTTTGCTGGACCTCATCTGGTTTTCGCCGGCACGAACGGCGTCCAGTTGTTGGATTGGCCGGAAATCGAGCGCGGCGCGAGGTCGGAAACATTGAAGCCAGCTGGCCGCGGCAAAGCATCTCCGGATGGCCGCTGGTTCGCCACCTACAAGGCACAGTCGCCCGTCCTGCACATTCTTCAGCTGCCGGAATTAACCTTCACGGTAAGCCTGACCAATCAGGCCGATGTCTGGACGCTCGCCTTTTCGTCCCGGAGCGATGAGCTGGCAGTGGCAACTCGGACCGAACTGACGTTCTTCGAAGTTGGGACTTGGAAAATCACTCGCCGGTTGGAGGCCGGCTGTATTCGCCAGTGCTCGGTGCTGTATCAGCCCGATGGCCGAAGTTTCTGGTTCACTCCGGACGGACGCAGCGCTGCCCTTTACGATGCTCGCTCGTTGGCGGTTCTGCTTCCCTTGCCGAACGGAACGATTCCGTTGGCGGTCAGCCCCGACGGCCGGCAACTGGCAGCCCTGGTCGATGCCACTCGCCTGCAGCTTTGGGACATGCAGCAAGTTCGCCAGGCCTTGCGCGAGCTGGGAGTCGACTGGGCCAACTGACTGAAGATTGAAGATTGGCAATTATTGGAGATTGAAAATGCGCTGATTGGAGCCTGTCCCAAGACACGCTCCAGTCTTTGCTCGCAAACTCTCGGAAACTTCGGTCAAAACTCTTGTCGAAATTCGGCCACAGACACGGCCCCAGGCGACAATAGTTTCCGACGAGAGTTTTGGGACAGACCCTAACTACCGGCGGCGTTACGGCCGCACGCCCTCAGCCCAACAGAGCGCATACCAAATCGCCGCATCGGCGCGCCGACCCCATTGGTGGATGGAACGCAGCGCCCGATCGAAGCGGTCCGAGCGAAAACCCAGAGGGCCGACGACAATTTCGCGCGACGTTTCGATCACCCCGATGAGATTCCGGACAAAGGCCGGGAATTCCGGAGCGCCCGCACAGGAGCCGAAGAAGATCCAATGGCTGCGCCGTGGCTTGGCACCGGCCGCGTGCAGCAAGGAGACCAAACGCCGGCCGACAAATGCATCGCATTTTAAATGTTCATAGGCCCGCATGTAGACGTCCCACAGCTCCGCGAACCCAGGCGGTTCGGGCCAAAGGCGAAGGACCTGATGATCATCGTCGGCCAGGACGATTCGTCCACCCGAACGCAAAGCACGAACCATTTGCCCGACGACCAGCTCGGGTTGGCGCACGTGTTCGAGAACGAACCGCGCATGAGCCAGGTCGAACCTGCCCCATTCGCGCTTGTCCAGCGGGAGTGCCGTCGCGTCCCCGTGGCGGAACTCTACTAAATCCGGTTCGCCCGCGGCGTGAGCCTGGCGGCGCGCTTCCGCCATTTGTTTTTTGTCGCGCTCGACGCCGATCACTTGGCCATCCGCCCCCACGGCCCGGGCCATGTCGCGGGTGAATTGGCCGAGCCCGCTCCCGACATCCAACACGATTTCGCGTCCTTGAAGCGCCAATTCGCGCAAACAAGCCTGATTCAACAAGTCGTTCAGGTTCGATAATCGGCGCTGTTCCTTGGCTTTGGAACCGTGGATGTAACGGTGCTTTTTCGGCGAGCTCACGCTGTTGATTTGTAGGACAGCGGAATGACGAAAATCAACAAATCAACTCGGAACGTAACCTGGCCGGATTTTTCCTTTCCCCGCTTTCCGCTGCGTCGGTAAGAAGCGGTCAGATCGGTCGGACCGGCCCCGGGCGATCCACTTTCTTTGCTCGACGGGCTCGGGCGTATCTTTATGATACGGGCATGACCTCCGGCCCTTCCTTCCTGCGGCGCGATATCGCCTCGGTCCAGCCATTCACTGAAACGTGCGGTCAACTCCGGCCGTTGCTCGAAGAGAAAGACGGCGCCGCCGCCGAAGTTCACCATCTCGAGATCACCAACGCCAAGTTGCATTATCACGAGCGCACGGACGAGATCTATTATGTGCTCGATGGGCAGGGCTCCATGCAGCTGGACGGCCAGGAAATCGAGTTGAAAAAGGATGTGACCGTCTACGTGCCTCGCGGGGTCAAGCACCGCGCCTGGGGCAACCTGAAGGTGCTGGTGATCTGCATCCCGCGCGGTGTTCTGCATGACGTTCACGAATTGGAATAATCCTGGACCAAGGCTTGAAGCCTCGCTGGATTCCGCCGGGCTCAGCCTGTGTTCGCGCACCCCGAGGTTCGGCCGGGGGACGGCAGGTCCCAAAATTCCCTGAATTTTTTCGAGGGACCAGGGGTCGAAGGGCGCGTGATTCGGCCAGGTCAAGTGGCCAATCCGCCCTGAACTATGCAAAGAATGCTGCTAAATCGTGTCCGGAATGCGGTCCCGCGTCGTTCTGCCCGCGCCTTCACTCTTATTGAATTGTTGGTGGTCATCGCCATCATCGCCATCCTCGCGGGAATGCTTCTGCCTGCCTTGGCTAAAGCCAAGGAAACCGCCAAACGCATCTCCTGCACGAACAACCTCAAACAACTGAGCCTGTCGGTGGTGATGTACGCGGACGATAATGACGATCTTTATCCGCAGCGAGGGTATGCTCCGTTCGCTCCCGCCAGCGACCAAACTCAGCAAACAAACCCCAAATATTATCGCTGGCCCGTGCAGCTCGAAGGATATTATCACGAATACAAGCTGCTCAAGTGCCCCAGCGAATTGCATGACCCCAAGAACAACGGCGCCGGCTCTGGTGTTCCGGCGCTGGAAGCTCCCCGCAGTTATCTCTTCAACGGATTTAACGATTACTTCAAAGGCTTTCCGCCCAACGGCTCGGCGGTGCCCGAGTCCGTCGTGCGCGAACCCAGTGAGACCGTGCTCTTCGCCGAGAAGGACGTCGATTCCGGACATTGGTGGATGGACTATTGGATGGGAGACGATTACCAGGAACTCGAACAATCCCGCCACGGCGCCGGCGGCACCGGCGGATCCAATTACGCCATGGCCGACGGCAGCGCCCGCTTCCTTCGTTTCGGGATGTCCCTCGACCCGATCAACCTTTGGTTTGTCGATCCGGAGTTGCGCAGCCGCGGCTCGCAGGCTTTCTAAGACTGGGAATAGCCGATAGCCGATAGCCGATAGCCAAGGAACCTTGCTTTCGAACTCGCTCATTGGCTATTGGCTGTTGGCTATTGATCGTCCAACGGTTCCCCACGCGCGGCACGTGCTTCCAGGCTCTTATAAAGCGGATGTTCCGGCTTTAATCCTCGCAGAAAGTTGCGCCGGAATTCCGCCGCCTTTTCGGCAGCCAACCGGCGCTGTTTCATCTCTGCACTGAGATATCGGTTGCCTTGCACACGTCCGCCTTCGATCGAGCCACGCCAAGCTTGCAGTTGCCTCGCGCATGATTCTGCTGAATGTGCAGCTTCGGACGCGTCGCTACGACGGTCACCATCGAGCGCACTTCCCCGGCCGAGCCGCGTGCGAACCCCAAGAACTGGAGCAACTCTCCCGTCGTGGTCCGCTCGAAGGCCTCAGCGATATTATTGGAGACAGACAACGCTGCGCGGTCGACTTGGTAACGGAACCCGGACGACAGCGGGCATCGGGGAGTTTCAAGCAAATCGAGGACTTGATTGTAAAGCCGCGCCGCGTCCTGCCAGACGGGTAAATCTTCGAACTTCTCGTACTTGGGCATAGTCCTTGTCGTGATATGTCAGTGGGTCGCTTCCTTGGCAACGCGACTTTTGTAGAACGAACCCTGCCGTCAACGCAAGCAGGAAGTGATAACCGATAGCCAATATGGCCAATATGGCCAATAGCCAATTATAGCCAATAGCCAATAGCCAAGGCCATCGGCTATATCGCCTATCGGCTATCGGCTATCGGCTATCGGCTATATCGGCTATCGGGGCTATTGGCTATCGGGGCTATTGGCTGGCTATTGCCCCCCAAGCAGGCATCATCGCGCGGGTCATCCAATGAAAGCGAACCTGCTCTTGCCGCTTGGTTTCTCGACGGCCGCGCTGTTCCTCACCGCCTGCGGTCCGCAGCACGACACCTCATCCGCCGCCAACCCGAGCGGGAAGGCTAGTCTCGCTGCCAGCAAAGGCACCATCGGCGTGTCTCTGCTCACGTTGCAAAATCCGTTCTTCAAGGTAATCGGAGATAATCTGACCGCCGAGATCGCCCGGCACGGCTACAGCACCCTGGTGTTGAGCGCCGACCAGGATGTGGCCAAGCAGGCCAATCAGGTCAAAGATTTCATTGTCCTCAAAGTCGCCGCCATCGTGCTCAGCCCCTGTGAATCGCGTTCCATGGTGCCGGTGATCCAGGAGGCCAACGCGGCCGGCATCCCGGTCCTGACCGTGGACATCCCCTGTCATGAACCCGGCGTGAAAATTCTGACCCAGGTCGCCACCGACAACTATGGCGGGGGCAAAGAGGCGGCGGCGGCGATGATCGAATCGTTGGGGCCCGCGGGCGGAAAGGTGGTGATCCTCCATTACAAACAAGCCGAGTCCTGCCGCCTGCGAGTCAAAGGATTCCGGGAGATCATCGATGCCCATAACGCCCAAGCCAGTTCCAAGATTGACCTGGTCATGGAACTGGAAGGAGGCGGCGCCAAGGAAATCGGGTATCGGGCGGCAGCCGACGCCATTGAAGCGCACGCCGACCTGCGGGGCATCTTCGCCATCAACGATCCCTCGGCCCTGGGCGCGCGAGCCGCATTGGAAAAGGCGGGCAAAGCCCAGCAAGTGACCCTGGTTGGTTTCGACGGACAGCCCGAAGGCAAACAAGCCATCAAAGAGGGCAAAATTTACGCTGACCCGATCCAATTCCCCGACCGGATGGGCATCGAAGTCGCCCGAGCCATCGTCAGCCATTTCAAAGGCCAGGAGGTGCCGCAAGAAACGCTGATTCCCACCCGGCTCTACCGCCAAGCCGACGCGGAAAAAGATCCTGACCTCAAGTGAGCGCACCTTTGCTGCACATGGCCGGGATTGAAAAATCCTTCCCGGGCGTGCGGGCGCTGCGCGGGGTGGACCTGACCTTGCGCGCCGGAGAAATCCTGGCGTTGATGGGCGAGAACGGCGCCGGCAAAAGCACTCTGATCAAAATCCTGGGCGGGGCCATCACGCCCGATCGCGGCCAGATCGCGATCGCCGGACAAACGGTTCGCCTGCGTTCACCCACCGAAGCGCGCCGGTTGGGGATCGCGGTGATCTACCAGGAATTCAATCTGGTGCCCGGCTTGTCCGCCACGGAAAATATTTTCCTGGGCCGCGAACCGACGCGGCACGGATTGATTGTTCGCGAGACCGAACGGCAGCAGGCGACCCGGCTCCTGCAACAGTTAGGGTTGGATTTTGATCCGGAACGGCGCTGTCGCGATTTAAGTGTCGCCCATCAACAGGCGGTCGAGATCGCCCGTTCGCTTTCGCTGCAAGCCCGCGTCCTGGTCTTGGACGAACCGAGCGCTGCGCTCAGCCCGCGCGAGGTGGAGCGGCTGTTTGCCGTCCTCCGCCAATTGCAAGCGCACGGCATGGGCATCATCTACATCGGCCATCGTCTGGAGGAAATCTTTGGCATCGCCAACCGCGTGATGGTCTTGCGCGACGGCGCCAAGGTTGATGACCGGCCTGTCAGCGAGTTTACCCGCACGCAACTAATCGAGAAGATGGTCGGACGCGAGCTGAAGGACGAATTTCCGCGCCGGGTTCCGCGCATCGGACCGGCGCGGTTGACCGTGCGTGGGCTGCGCCGGGGCCAAGC
>DATLUX010000586.1:0-4523 GCA_035577805.1 Verrucomicrobiia bacterium | reverse complement strand
TTCGACAACGGCCTGCGCCTGCTGCTCTTCCCGGACAACTCGCAGTCCAAGGTGAGCGTGAACATGACCGTGCTGGTCGGCTCGCGGCAGGAAGGCTACGGCGAAACCGGCATGGCGCACCTGCTCGAACACATGGTTTTCAAGGGCACGCCCACGCACACCAACATCCCCAAGGCGCTCAACCAGCACGGCGCACAGTTCAACGGCAGCACGTCGTCGGACCGCGTGAATTATTTCGAGACCCTGGCCGCCACGGATGAGAACCTCGAGTTCGCCATCGCGCTGGAAGCCGACCGGCTCGTCAACAGCCTTATCCGCAAGGAGGACCTGGATTCCGAAATGACGGTCGTGCGCAACGAGTTCGAGCGAGGCGAGAACTCGCCGCAGGGGGTGCTCATGAAGCGCATCGAGGCCGCCGCCTACGAGTGGCACAACTACGGCAAGACCACCATCGGCAACCGCAGCGACATCGAGCGCGTGCCGGTCGAAAACCTGCGCGCCTTCTACCGGAAGTTCTACCAACCGGACAATGTCGTGCTCGTGGTCGCGGGCAAGTTCGACCAAGCCAAGGCGCTAGCGCTGGTCCAGAAGCATTTCGGTCCCATCCCGCGTCCGACGCGCAAGTTGGATACGACCTGGACCGAAGAACCGCCGCAGGATGGCGAGCGGCTCGTCACGTTGCGCCGCGTCGGTGACGTCAGCATGGTTGGCGTGGCCTACCACATCCCCGCCGGACCGCACGAGGACACGGCGGCGTTGCAGGTGCTGGCAAACATCCTCAGCACCCGTCCCTCGGGTCGGCTCTACAAGGCGCTCGTCGAGACGAAGAAGGCCGCCGGCGCCACCGCGTTCGCGGGCCGCGAGCACGATCCCGGCCTGCTCACCGGCAGCGCCGAAGTGCCGCGGGATGGATCGCTGGACGAAGTCCGCGACCTGCTGATTTCCACCATCGAAGAAATCGGCGCCAAGGGCGTCACTGCCGAGGAAGTCAACCGCGCCAAGACCGCGATTCTCAAACAGCGCGAGATGGCCGCCACCGACACGGCACAGATCGGCATCTCGTTGAGCGAATGGGCGGCTCAAGGCGATTGGCGGCTCTATTTCCTGCACCGCGACCGCATCGAGCAGGTCAGGCCCGAAAAGGTCCAGGCCGTTGCCGCGAAGTATCTCCAGCGCAACAACCGCACCGTTGGCGTCTTCATCCCGACCGAGCAGGCCGAGCGTGTTGCCATCCCGTCGACGCCCGACGTGGCAGCGTTGGTCGCCGACTACAAAGGCCGCGCTGCCATCGCGGAAGGCGAGGCATTCGAAGCCACACCGGAGAATGTCGAGGCGCGCGTGAAGCGCCTCGAACTCCCCGACGGCATCAAGGTCACGCTGCTGCCGAAGAAGTCACGTGGCGAGGAGGTGCATGTCACGCTCACGCTCCGCTACGGCGACCAGGAAAACCTCAAAGGTCTCGAACCGGCGGCGGGCTTTCTCGGTGAATTGATGCTGCGCGGCACCAAGAAGCTCAGTTACCAGCAAATCCGCGACGAACTCGACCGCCTCACCGCGTCGCTCAGTTCCGGTGATGGAGGGGGCGGACGTCGAGGCGGCGGCCGGCGCGGCGGGGGCGGGGGCGGCGGCCCGGCCGGAGCAGTGAGCTTTTCGATGCAAGCCAAGCGCGACACGCTGCCGGGGGTCCTGGAGATTCTGCGCCAGGTTTTGCGCGAGCCGCTGCTGCCGGCTGACCAGTTCGAGATCATGAAGCGCGAGCGACTCGCCGGCCTGGAGCAGATGAAAACCGAACCGGCCATGCTCGCGCCGCGCTTCCTGCAACGCACGCTCAGCCCGTATCCTAAAGACAACATCCGCTACGTGCCGACGATCCAGGAGGGTATAGAGCGCTTGCAGGCGGCCACCTGCGAGCAAGTGGTCCGGATTTACCGCGAGTATCTTGGTTCACAGCAAGGCGAGTTGACCATCGTGGGCGACTTCGATCCCGACGCTTGCCTGTCCGTGCTCAAAAGCGCACTCGCCGGCTGGAAGGCCGCCAAGCCTTACGCCCGCATTGCCAACCCGATCACCAGCCAAGTGGCCGGATCGGAGCAGACGATCGTCACGCCCGACAAAGCCAACGCCACCTACGTTGCCGGGCTGTTGTTCCCGCTGCGCGACGACGCCCCCGACTACCCGGCGGTGCTGTTGGGCAACTACATCTTCGGCGGAGGCTCCTTGTCGTCGCGGCTCGCCACGCGCGTGCGCCAGCAGGAAGGGCTTTCCTACTCGGTCGGCTCCAGCCTCAGCGTGTCATCCCAAGACCAGCGTGCGAGCTTGAACATCTCGGCCATCGTCAATCCACAGAACATCGCCAAACTGGAAAACTGCGTGCAGGACGAACTCGCGCGCCTGCTCCGGAACGGCGTTACCGCAGACGAATTGGACAAGGCTCGCCAGGGCTACCTCCAGGCGCGAAAGGTCGGCCGCTCCAGCGACTCCGCCCTCGCGGGCACGCTCGCAGGACTGCGCCACCTTGACCGCACCATGGCTTGGGAGGCCGACTTGGAGAAGAAGATCGCAGCGCTCACGCCCGACCAGGTCAACGCGGCTCTGCGCAAGCACATTGACCCAAAGAAGCTCGTGGTGGTTGCCGCCGGAGACTTCGAAGCGAAAACCGCTGGCGCAGGTGGCAAATAGCCATTCGACTCCGCCTCCGCTTCGCTTCGGCTGCGCTCATGGCAGGCCGTTCGCCTCGAGATTACACAGGCGGAGTCGAAATGGCCCTGAGCGAGCGCCAGCGAGTCGAAGGGTTCACACGGACGACCGCTTCCGGCAGGTATCAATATCAGCCGCGCGAGTGCTGGTAACCAGGGCCAGCAGAGGAAGAATGAGGAATTTCATGAGTTAGTCATTGCTTGACTGGCGGCCACGGAAATCAATGCACCAAAGGCTCCGGTCCGTGCGGATGAAGATCTCGCCGCCCGAGACGGCCAGCGACGCATTCATTGGTTCACCGCCGATGGAATTGACGGCAAGCAGATCGAATTTTGGCGCGGCTTTCAGCACGAACACGTCGGCGTTGCGGTTCGGCACATAGAGGCGATCGCCGGCCAGCACGGGCGAGGACCATGACGCGCTCACCGCGCCAGTGCCCGGCAAACGCTCGGTCCAGATGGCCTTGCCCGATTTCAACTCGAAGCATTCAGCGATACCCGCGGTGTTCACGAGATAGATGTGCCCCTGGAAAATCACGCCGGCGCCCAGATGCGCCTGGCTGTTGGCGAGTTCCTGGAACCAGAGCCGATGCGTCTTCGTCACGTCACCGCGACCGCCGGGACGCACCACCGTCAAGGTGTTGCGAAAGCCGCCTCCGGCATAGCCCACCAAGCCCTCGCCGTGAAAGGGGGAACCGTAGGCGCCGATGTTCGGCCCGTCGCAATTCCAGAGCTGTTCTCCCGTCCGGGGCAAAAAGCCGATTAAACGCAGCGGCAACGCGACCACCAGTTCGTCATGTCCCTTCGCAGGCACGATCAGTGGCGTGGCCCAGGAGCCGGCGATCTCCGAGAGCCTCGCGGTTGCGCCCTTGAAGACGTTCGTGTCCGGGCCACCCAACTCCCGTGCATCGACGCTGGACGAGATGATTGGAATATCAAACTTCCAGACGGTGCGGCCGGTTTTCTTGTCCAGCGCGATGACGAAGCTCCGATCGCCCGGCCCGAAGTTGAGGAGGCACAAATCGCGGTAGAGGACGGGTGAAGCAGCGTAACCCCATTGATGCGCCTGCCGGCCCAGGTCGCGGTGCCACAACTCGCGTCCATCGAAATCGCAGCAATGAACCCCCGCCGATCCGAACCAAGCGATGACGCGCCGCCCGTCGGTCACGGGCGAAGGAGTGCAGGGCGGATTGTCGTCGTAAGTCGGTTCCTTCTCTCTCCAGATGACGCCGGACTGCCAGACCAATTTGCCCGTGCGCCGGTCGAAACACATCACCGTGCGCCGGCCCTCCGCAACCACCGGTTGAGTGACGAAGATGCGTCCGCCCCACACGGCGGGCGTGGAATTGCCGCGTTCTGGCAACGACACGCGCCAGCGGACGTTTTCGTTCGTGCTCCAGCGCAGCGGAAGATTCTTCTCGGCAGCCACGCCGCTTCCATCCGGTCCGCGCCACCCCAGCCAGTTCGCCGCGGACACCGAGATGGCCGGCCCGCACCAGAGCCAGCAGATTGCTCGGTACCACCGCGCCCGCCAGGTTTTGGCGGCTCGATGTCGGGATGGTTCAACCATCGACAATGGCGCGGAGTGAATGGGTTCCTATTGGCCGCGCCCAATCTGCAACACATTCACGAGGCCTTCGTGGGTGCGAGAGACAGGCTCGAACTTCTGCAGGCCGCCAAGGCTATTCCCGGCCGACCACGAGAATATCCAGCAGGGCCGGACCACCAGCGCTGCCAGCGCGCCCGTTGGCGCCGGGTTGGTTCCCACCGTTGGCAGGTGCGGCAGTCGCCGCGCCAGCCGCGGGCGGGGCGGGTTCCGTGGTGATG
>DATLUX010000585.1:0-29116 GCA_035577805.1 Verrucomicrobiia bacterium | reverse complement strand
GTCTGCCAATTTATCGCCTCGGTGACACGCTTGAGCGCGCCAGCGTGCGCTGGCGCACGGAAGGGTCGAACGCGGTGGCGGATGTGGATTTCCTAGGGCAAACCAACGTCGTCACTTTTGAACCTGGTGAAACCGTGCGCTGGGTTGAAGTGCCTCTCCTCAATGATGCGGTGCTTGAGAGCCAGGAACGGTTTCGGGTGGTGTTGATGGCCGACGCCGGCCAGTTGCTGAGCCGCCCCAGCGCCGCGGAGGCGGTCATCCTGGACAACGAGTACCCCATGGGCTTTACCTCCGCGCAACTGGACGTAAACGACCTGGGCCAGGATTTCGTGCGCGTCTCGATTCAGCGGGGAGGCGATTTTGGATTAAGCACCGTGGATTTGGTCACGGTCGATCTTGGCTCCGCCCAACCGAACGTCGATTACACGCCCAGGAGTGTCACGGTGACTTTTGCTCCGGGCGAGAACCAGAAGACCGTGGATATCCCGATCTTGCGCGATGATTTAATCGAAGGGATCGAGCAATTCGGACTGAATCTTCGCCAGGCCACCGGCGCGACGCCTTTGGGCTACCTGACCAACGCGGTCGTGCGCATTCATGACGAGGATAGCGTTATCGAAATCCTCGGCGCGGGCTGGAATAGCGAAGATCTCGGGACCATCCCGGTGACGCTTATTCGCAGCGGCTTGGCGCAGCAGACGGCTACGGTCCAGTTTCGAACGGCCAACGGCACCGCGACGAGCGGGCAGGACTTTGTCGGCACCAATGGCGTGGCCACGTTTCAGCCCGGCGAATCGGTCAAGGTCATTGAGATCCCGTTGCTGAATGACGGCCTGGTGGAGGGGACCGAGACTTTTTCAGTGGTTCTGTCCAATCCAACCGGAGGCGCTCGGTTGGGCGCAACGTCGTCATTCAATCTGGACATTGGGGACAACGACGCTGGAATCGAATTTACGGCCTCTGAGTTTTATGTCAGCGAGCGGGGGCGCGCTTTGGTGAGCTTGCGCCGCAACGACGACGGCACCGGACCACTCAGCGTGGGTTACACGTTGCTGCCACAGACCGCCCTTCCTGGAGTTGATTATGTGCCGCAAAACGGCGTGTTGACGCTGGCTCCAGGCGAAACCAACGCGACGTTGAGCGTGGTGCTCATCGACAACCGGACCCCCGGGGAGGAGAAGAGTTTTCAAGTGAAGCTAACCGACCCGGGTCCTGGAGCCAGCCTGGGTCAACAGTCCACTGCGACAGTCCATATTATCGACGATGATCGTCCGGGCAGCGTCCTGCCGTTGCGCCAGGAGACTTGGCCGCATTACGACTGGAGTTGGGGTACCGCTGCAGGGTCCGTATCGGTGTCCCCTGGACGCAAAGCGGTCGTCGCGAACTTCTTTGATTACTGGAGGATCAATAGCGATGGCTCGTTGGATCCGACCTTTCAGCGCATCGACTTGGGTGGCGTGACGGGGGCCCTGCTCGTGAGCCTGCAACCCGATGGCAAGGTTCTGATCGGCGGGACCACTTCCAACTATGTCGGTGGCGCCTTTTGCCTCAACCGCGTCGACGCGGCCGGGGCACGCGATCTATCCTTCCGGCCGGGCGTCCTGAATGGGTCGGTGCGCGCTATCGCCTTGGTGCAGGACGGGCGAATCCTAATCGGCGGCGATTTCGCAGGCGCCTATCCGTTCGAGGGGTTCACGAACGGAGAAGCACTGTTGCGTTTGCTTCCCGACGGGACGCTCGATCCGGCGTTTCGGGCGCCGTCCTTTCAAAGCGACAGGTCTTTTTTCTCCTTCCGCTCCGTGGTTCGCAGCGTGGCGCGGCAGACGGACGGCCGCATTGTGGCGGGCGGGAGCTTCCACACCGTGAATGGAGTTCCCCGGTCCAATCTCGCTCGGCTCAGCGCCGATGGCGTTCTGGAAGCCACGTTCTTTAGTCCGAGTCCGAACGGGCCCAGCCTCCTTGATGGGCCTCTCAACGCCGTGACGGTCCAAGCCGACGCAAAGATCCTGATTGGCGGCTCCTTCGGTACGGTCCGCGGCGTGGCCAGGCCGGGCCTGGCACGTTTGCTTCCGAGTGGCGAAGTGGATTTAACGTTCGTGCCGTCGCTGGCCTCCGGCAGCCATTCCGCGGTCGTGAAGGTGCAACCTGACGGACGGATCCTGGTCGGAGGCGGAAACTCGTTCACGGACTTTGATCCGGCGCCCCCGTTCATCGTGCGGCTGGAAGCCAATGGCACGCTCGACACGCAGTTCAACACCAGTGTAGACGATACTGTCCTCGATCTGGCGTTGCTCGATGGCGGCGATGTTTTGATCGCGGGCGCCTTCAACGTGGTGAACGGCATTCCTCAGCCACGCTTGACGCGGCTGCAGGGCGGTTTCGTTACGCAGTTCGCGGCCCCCGATCCACAACGCGCAGTCTTTCCCCTGCGATTGTCCGCGTGGCCCGGCGCGCGGTATGTCTTGGAATCCTCCTGGAATCTGGGCGATTGGCGCCCCGTGCGGACGAACGCAGCAATGTCGAGTCTGCTCGAGTTTGCCGCCCCAGTGGGCCCGCTGGATCCTTCACATCAGTTTTACCGAGCCCGGCTGCTCGAGCCTTAATCGCGTCCTGCGTCGGTTGAACTACGAGCCGGCTACGATTTGAGATCCGCCCTGCGTCAGTTTTCTTTGGCGCCGGCGGTAAAACCAATAGATGGGCGTGCCTGCCAGCACCAACACCAAGCCAAACAGGGAATTGATCAAGGCAGGGCGTCCGGCGGCGGCGGCCTCCTGGTAACCCATCACATCATTGCGCAGGGTCAGCACCAAATAGAGAACCGCAAACGCGATAAAAACAGCCGGCACCCAGGGATACCCCGGCACCCGATAGGGCCGCGGCAGATCCGGCTCCCGGCGTCGCAGCAGAATGACACCCCAGGCCGCCGCTGCGTAAAAAATCCAGCTCACGAAAATCAATGTGTCCGTCAGCATGTCGAAGGTCCCGCTGAACAGCAGGATCACGCCCCAGAAACCTTGAGCCAACAGCGCAGCTCCAGGCGTGTGGAAGCGCGGATGGATCCGGCCGAGCACAGCGGGAAACACGCCGCGCTCGGCCATGGTCAAATACACCCGGGCGCTGGCCAGGATGATGGCGTTGGCGGCGCCGAAGGTGGAGATCATGACCGCCACCGCGATCCAGCGCCCGCCATGAGTGAGGCAGCGTTCCGCGACGTCCGCCGCCACCAGTTTCGAGCGCGACATCTCGTCGATCGTCAGCACCTGCGCGTAGGCCACGTTCATCGCCACATACAGCAAAGTCACCAGGCCCATCCCCCAAAGTAATGCGCGCGGCAGATTGGTCTGCGGCTCTTTCACCTCTCCGGCAATGTAGGTGACCTTGTTCCAACCGTCGTAAGCCCAAAAGGCCCCTTGCAAGGCCGCCGCGCACGCTGCCCACCACGCCCAACCCGCCGGTTGTCCTTCGCGCGCCCCGACCAAACCCGAGGCGTCAGCGCTGGTGGGTGGAAGAAACACCAGCAGCACCAGCCCCACCATCGTCGACACTTTGATCAACGTAACGACATTCTGGAGCACACCTCCAAATTTTACCCCGAGATAATTCACGAAGGTCAGGCCCGCAATCACGCACGCCGCGATCATTTTCACGCCCAGGTCCCGCAGCGGCACAATGTCTCCCAGATACGGCAGATGAATCCGAAAGGTGCTGTCCACATCGAAGACCGCCGTGATGGGCAGGAGCTGCGCGGCGTGTTCGGCGAAGACATAGCATACGGCGGTGATGGACCCGGTCTGGATCACCACAAACGTCGCCCACCCATAAAGAAACGCGGCAAACGGCCCATACAACCGCTCAAAGTAAACATAAGTGCCGCCTGTTTCCGGGATGGCCGCCGCCAGCTCCGCCGTGCTCAACGCCCCCAGCAAGGTCATCACTCCCGCCACCACCCAGATCCCCAGTAACGCCGTCGGTGAACCCAACTGCGCCGCCATCACCCCAGGCTTGCGGAAAATCCCCGACCCAATCACCCCGCCTGCCACCAACATCGTCGTACTGAAAAATCCCAGCGCGGGAAGCAGCCCTGATAATCGTGGATGGGCAGACAACGAAGAAGGCATGGTGCGGCGACCGGGCACACTAACGGCGCGCTGCTCTCCAACGCAAGATCGGAACAGTCTTGTCCCCGTCTTTGTCCTCTTACTCCTACTCTTACTCTTACTCCTTACTCCTTACTCCTTCTCTCTCTATTCAATCGTTCAACCGTTGCCCAAGGGAAGAGTAAAAGTAAGGAGTAAGAGTAAAAGTAAGAAAGTAAGGAGTAAGGAGTAAGAGTAAGGAGTAAGAGTAAGAGTAAGGAGTAAGAGTAAGAGTAAGAAGGTCGCATCCGCTCTTGGTTTGGCGAAGCCAAACCCTCTAACGAGGCGGGGCCTCGTTAGCGGTGGAACCACCATTCCACCAGCCGATGTCCGCCGAAGATCCAGCCGGCGGCGGCCATGGCAATATACGGGCCGTAGGGCAAACGACTGGACCATTCCTGTCGGCGAAGAACGATCAGGATTACACCGACCAAGGCGCCGAGGATGGAACTCATCATCAACGAAAACAAAGTCGCTTGCCATCCCAGGAATGCCCCGATCGCGCCCATAAATTTTACATCCCCGAATCCCATGGCCTCGCGGGGCAGGGTGATGCGATCGGCCACCACCTCCATTTGCGGGACGGTTTCCGGATCCACGGATTCCTCGCCCAGCCACAACTTCTCCGGCATTAACCGGACCACAATGTTGCGATAGCAACGATCGATGATCTCGACCATGCGCGCTTCGATGGTGATGACATCCGATTTCCGGTAAAACAATTCTTCGAAAGGAATTTCCTGGTTGGGCAGGATCAGGCCGGTTTCGGTAAACACGATCCGCGTGCCTGGCGGCAATTCGATGTGTTGCCGTCCGAACAGCAGCTTGCCGCCGCGCAAGATCAAATAGACCACGCCTGCACCCGCGGCCATGCCCAGGAAGCTGCGCAGCAAGGCTACGGCCGAGTTGGGCGCGGATTGCAGGGCCGGCACGGCAAACGAACAAAGGACGCCCGCGACCATGCCGCCGATCGTGATCTCATCCGGAATAATGTAGTGCTCAAAATCGACAAAGGTCGCCACCAACAGCCCGGACAGGATCAAACAGTAAACCAGAGCCAGGAGCGGCGAGGTACGGCCGGCCGCCAGCCACCCGCCTAGAAAACTCAGGCCGGTCAACAGTTCCACCAGAAAATAACGCATCGCGATCGGCGCCTGGCAGTTGGCGCAGCGCCCTCGCAAACTCACCCAGGTGACCAACGGCAGATTCAGATACCACGGAATGGAATAACCGCAGTGCGGACAGTGCGACGGCGGCGAGATCACACTCAGCCCGCGCGGCATCCGATGAATGCAGACATTGAGGAAACTGCCCACAATGCAGCCGAACACAAAGAAGAGCGTCGACCAAAAATGAAACGGCAAACTGCCCCAGATGGCGGGATCAAAGATGCGCGACATGAAAACCTCTAAATAAACACGCAGCATCGATGGCGCCCGCCCTGCTCAGGACTCGAAAAGCCGCCACCATGACAGGCCAGGGCGCGGCCGGCTTCGGTTCAAGCTCATCCATGGTCAACATGTTTGTGCAACGCATCGCGCATCACTTCTATCGGCGGATTCTGGCCAGTCCAAAGCTGCAGCGCCGCCGCCCCCTGGTAAAGTAACATTCCCAGCCCGTTGGCGGTCCGGCACCCCGCCGTCCGCGCGGCCTGCAGCAAAGGGGTCTGGGCCGGCCGATAAATCATGTCGTAGACCGCCCCGGCCCTAGCCAGCGCGAACTGACGCGTGTCGAGCGGCAGAGCGTCCTCAGGGTTAAGCCCGACCGACGTGGTGTTCAACAACAGATCGACCGTCTGCCCTGCGGCCGGATAACCAGTGGCTACCTGCACATGCGGGAACCGCGCGCGGATTTCCTCGGCGGCCGCGGCGGCTTTGGCGGCGGTGCGATTGACCAGGTAAAGGGTGTGAACCGCTTCGCTGGCCAGCTTGAGCGCGGCCGTGCGGCCGGCCCCTCCAGCCCCGAGCAGCAGCACTCGAGTCCCGGCCGGCTCGACCGCCAGATCATGCCGGAGCGAGCGCAGGATCGCGTCCGCGTCGGTATTGAACCCTTGCGCCCGCAGAGTTATCCCGGTGTTGTCCGGCCATTCGCGCAGAGGCCGCCATTGACCTTGAGGATCGCGGCCTTCAAATCGGATGGTGTTGACGGCACCCCAGGTGCGGGCACTTTGATCGAGCTCCTCCACCAGATCCAGCGCCAGAAGTTTGTGGGGCACGGTCAGGTTCAAACCCAGGAACCCCATCACCTTGGCGCCTTGAATGGCCTCGCGCAGTCGATCGGGATGCACCGCAAAAGCCAGATAACGCCAGTTTAAGCCCAGCGCGGCCAGACCCGCATTCTGCATGGCCGGAGAGGCCGAATGCGCGATGGGATGTCCGTAGACCGCGCAGTAGCGCGTGGCGGCGTTGAGACTGGCGGCCTGAGGATCCAACACCCCCGCTACTTAGCAGGCAAGGCGCCGGAGGCCAAGATCCGTTCGCGAGCCAGGATGGCCGATGGCCGACGAGGAGGGGGATGGTCCTGGTCGCTTGTCTTGGTCGTTGGTGGCCGTGTTGCGTCGATGGAGCTCACCACGGAGGCTCCGCACGACGCAAAACTGGTCCCGACTCATGGCGTGAGACGGGCCAGATCAGCCTGAAGGCCGCGTGTTTATTGAGTCAAACGAGGTGCGTCGGTCAGCGCCGGTAGCGGGGCGGCTGGAGGTCATCACTTGATGGCGTCTCGAATCGCGTGGTTATCCAACGTCTTTAAGGCCTCGCTTTGGATTCGTTTGGCCTCGACTAAGTCATCGGACTCGTCGAGGACCTTGATGAGCCGGAGCACGCACTCTGTAAAGATGCTCTCGTAGGCTCGCCGCAGAGCATCAGGTGAGTCGCATGTCGCCGCGTAATCCATCCCTTCCTCAAAGTCCAGCTGAGCGGCGGCCAAGTGCTTTTGAGGATCGCCCAGGTGTTTTTTGGCCAGTGCATACTCGCGGCCATGCAGCAATGCCTCATCGACAAGGTCGTAGATGGCAAAGGCGAAAGATGGATTCGTTGTCTCGATCCGTTTGAACAATTCGATCGTGGAATTGAAATCGTTCAAATGCCGATTGATGGCTTCCACTTCGTTGAACAGATCGCGATTTGATTCGCCGGCCAACAGCCGGGCGACTTTTTCATCCCGGATGTCCTTTAGCCGCTCGAGTGCCTTTGGGAATTTCCGGCCAAGTTCGACCCAATGGCTGAGTGCATACGAAAGACGAACGCCGTAGTAGCCCGGGTCGACCTCCAAGCAGTGGTTATGAAACCAGACACGTGTGGCCAGGGCTGATTCATAATCTCCTGCATCAGCCAGGCGTCTGGCCTCATCGAAGGCCTCTCGAGCTTTATCCTTCACGAGCCATGGAAGAGCTTAGTTCAGCCAATGCGCCCGCTTGGGCCGCTTGGTCGAATGCGCGCTCCGCAGCGCGCGTTACATTCGACAAAGTTTCCGACGAAGTTTCCGACAAAGTTTTAAACCGCTTGTTCGCCTTTTTCCTCGGTGCGGATCCGGATGGCTTCTCTCACGTCGGACACAAAGATCTTGCCGTCACCGATCTTGCCGGTGCGCGCGGCTTTGATGATGGCGGCGACGGCTGGTTCCACCTGGGCGTCGGTGATCACTGTTTCGATCTTTAACTTGGGCAGGAAATCCACCGTGTATTCACTCCCGCGATAAATCTCGGTATGGCCTTTCTGTCGCCCGAAGCCTTTGGCTTCGGTCACGGTCATGCCCTGAATCCCCAGCTCGTGCAGGGCTTCCTTCACTTCTTCGAGCTTAAAGGGCTTGATGATGGCTTCGATCTTTTTCATTGAGCGCTCCTGTTTCCTGTTAGTGTTGGCTGCGGTCTGCTGGGATGGTTCCAATGTGAGCTTCCTCACGGCGGCGATGGCGGGATTCGTGAAGAGTACGCATAAGGTCGGCTGCTGCCGCGGTTCGGTGAACAGCCGGACCATGCCACTGGGGGGAAAGTGCGGCAACGCTTTTCTGACCAGCCAAAAGACTTCGGCCCATAATCCAGCCCCGCGCCTATGGGCGAGACAGCTCACCCGGCTTGGGTCATGCTCGCGGCCGATGAAATTGTTGCTGAGTTTAGTGGTCGGCGGCCTGGGATGGTTGACCGCGAGCGCGGTGTGCGGCGCGGACGCAAACTCCGCTCCGGCCCGCCCGATCCCCACTTCCCACACGACCCGCCACTTGGAAGGGTGGACCGTGCAAGTCGATGATCGTTTGTTGCACGGCTCGACCGTTGAGGTGGAACTGGGCGAGCGCGCGCTGCAGCTTCTGGACCATCGGCTTTACGAAATAAAGCTGGTGGTGCCGGCCGATCGATTGGCGCGCTTGCAGCAGGTTGTCATTTGGCTCGACCTGACCCACGGTCGCCTTCGGCCCATGCAGTATCATCCCAATGCAGGTTGGCTGCGGGGAAATGGTTACTCGACCAACCTGGTGAAGTGCGTGCATATCCCGGACGCAGCTTACTTTGCCGATCCGCGCGATCAACATCGGCAGCCCTGGGCCATTTTGCACGAGCTGGCCCACGCCTATCATGATCAAGTGCTCGACTTTGACGAGCCGCAAATCCTGGCGGCCTACCGTCGGTTCAAGGAAAGCGGGCGCTATGAGTCGGTGCTGCAGATCAACGGCCGCGTCGAAAAACATTACGGGCTCACCGATCAAAAGGAGTTCTTCGCGGAAATGACCGAGGCGTACTTCGGGACCAACGATTTTTATCCGTTTAACCGCGCAGAACTGCAGCGCGATGAACCGGAGTTATACGCGTTGCTGAGGAAGATTTGGGGCCCAGTGCCGGGCGCGAAATGAGCGGGAGCATTCGGCACTGCCGCCCGGATCGCGGCCTTTAGGCCGCTTCAAGATGGGGATCGGAGGAAGCCCCTCGACGGGCTCGGGGCGGGCTGTTGGGTAGTTCCTTGGTCCTCGAGCCGACGGACGATGAAGCGGCGTAAACGCCGCGCACCAAACTGCATTGTTCGGGGGGCAGTGACTAATACGCCCCAAATGAAAATCGATGCGCATCCAACGCTCGACGTCGGAGGAACCATCGCGTTACTGTCGGGCCCGTCTGAGGCCGGCGGGCGATTAGCGCAGTGGTAGCGCAGCAGCTTTACACGCTGTGGGTCGGGGGTTCGAATCCCTCATCGCCCACCACCTCCAGCCAGACTCTCCTTGGTCCGTTGCTGTAGGGCATCCAACTCCTGTTTGAGCGCGCGTTTGGCGGTCAGCGGCATGCGGTCGATGAATAGAATGCCGTTCACGTGATCGACCTCATGCTGGATCGCCCGGCCGAGCAAACCCCCGGCGATAAACTGAACGGGCACGCCTTGCGCATCCAGGGCCGTGACTTCCACGGACGCGGGCCGGGTGATCTCTTCGTAAATCTCGGGAAAACTCAGGCAGCCTTCCGGGCCGGCGACCAGATCGCCGAACGAACGCAGCACCGGGTTGATCAACACCAACGGCATGGCCTCTGCCACCTCGACGGGGCTTCCGTTCTTCTCGAGCGTGGAAGGCCGATCCTTGACTCCCCGCACATCGAGCACGGTCAATTGCAAGGCGCGTCCGACTTGCTGCGCGGCTAGGCCGATCCCGGCCGCCGCATACATCGTGTCGAACATATCGGCAACCAGACTGCGGATCTCTGGGGTGATCTTCTCAATCCGCGCGCCCTTCTGGCGCAACGCCGGATGACCATATTGAACGATGGGCAGAATCATGCCGCAGCTAGCACTGAAATAACCGACCCCCCGCGGGGCCGGAAGAAAGGGTATAACCGAAATGGCAGCAAACGCAGGGCTGGCATCGCTGGATCGTTACCCGCGCCTCGGCCAGGCGCGGAGCATCCCCGCCAGATCCTCGATGAACGGACTCTGTGCATGCCGGACATAATAGCCGCTGCAAGTCACCCCGGCCAGCACGGCCGCCGCATTCTCCAATCCCAGCAGTTTTCCCAGGCAAAAACCCGAGTTGAAATGGTCTCCGGCTCCCGTCGTGATCAGCGGTTTGTCCACATAAGGTCCATCAACCATGGACACGGTCCCGGCCGTGACGGCGAGGGCGAAGGTGACCGGATGCACCACCAGGGTGTCCACGGGCACTTGTTTCTGAATCCCCACGGCCAGCTCAGCCAGGCCGGCGGGCGTATGGTCGGTGGTCTTCAGACCCAGGACTTGACCGATCTCGTAAGCCTCTTTCTCGTTGAGCCCAAGAATGGACTCGAAATGTTTCTCAAATCGGACGATCAATTCCAACGCCCGCCGGATGTCCGCGGGTGTTCGCTTCTCCGGATCGGCCAGGTCGAAAAAGATCCGGCGCCGCCCCGTGTCGGCGGCCGGCTGATATTCCCGCTGCAGCGCTTCCCACAGCTCGCTCATGGAGGGCACCATCGTCCAGTTCACGAACCCCACCAGGTCGGCCGTGGCAAAGTTCTGCAGAAAACGATCGCGCCCATAGCGGAGCTGGATATTTTCCCAGGTGATCTCCTTGAGGTGAGCGGTCTTGGTGAGCATCAGTTTGCCGTCTTGAAACTCCAGGGCATCGGTGTGGCCCGGTTCCGAGATGCTGTGAACTTCGGCGCGCCGGGCGAACTCGATGAAGACCGGATGCAGGTTGGGATAACCCAACGCGCCCACGTAGGCCACCTTGATGCCGAGACGCGCCAGGGCGTTGGCCATAATCGGGCCGTTGCCGCCGAGTTTGGTCTGTTGGTTGACCAGTTCGATGTTGGTGCTCTTGCCCGCGGCGGAAGCGAGCCGTTCGGCCAGCCGGCTGATGGTGGGCAAACGCAGAAATGTCTCCGCGTTATCCCGCTTGTCCACCACGTGGATGATCTCATCCACAAAACCGTCCAGCCCCACAAACGCATGAAGCCGGCTGGCCTGCTGAACCCCGCCCAGGAGGCGGGCAGCGGTTTGCTCGCGCAGTTCTTCAGGACGCAACATGAGGATAACAGCTTGGCCGCGGCGCGCCGGGGAGTTCAGCCCACCGAGATGCCCAGGATTTGCAGGATGCGCTCGAGTTCATCATCGCTGTAAAATCGGATGTCCAGGGCGCCTTTGCCCTGGCGGTAGCGGAGCTGGACCTTGGTCCCCAACCGTTCGCGTAACTTGGTTTCGAGATTTGCCACGTGCACGTCCGGGATAACCACGATCGAGCCGGCGCCGCCTCGCGACGCGGTCGTGCGATCTGCTGATTGCTGCAGATGCGCGACCAGTGTCTCGGTCTGGCGCACATTCAAGCCTTGCTTGAGGACACGTTCGGCGGCCAGTTGTTGCTCGGCATTTCCGTTCAGACCGAGGATCACTTTGGCGTGCCCAACCGAAAGCCGGCCGTCACGCACGTATTTCTGCACGTCGGACGGAAGTTTCAGCAAACGCAGGGCGTTGGCCACCAGGGTCCGGCTTTTGCCGACCTTGAGGGCCACGTCCTCCTGGCGGAGTTGAAATTTGTCAATCAACTCGGAATAGCCTTGCGCTTCTTCCAGCGGATTGAGGTTTTCGCGCTGAAGATTTTCGATCAAGGCCAGTTCCAGAACGGCGCGGTCGTCCGCTTCGCGCACCAAGACTGGTACTTCATTCAAATGCAACAGCTGCGCGGCGCGCCAGCGGCGTTCGCCGGCGATCAATTCGAAGTGATCACCCGCCGGACGCACGAGCAACGGTTGCAGGATGCCTTTTTCCCGGATCGAATCGGCTAATTCCTGCAGGGTTTCCGCGGTGAATTCCTTGCGAGGCTGAAAGGGACATGCGCGCACGCGATCCAGCGCGACGCGTTGCACCTGCTCGCCGCGCGCCGACATGGGCCCGGCCTCAGTCGATGGCTGGGGCGCGGTCGGAGCGGCGGGCAGCGCAGGTTTCGCAGTTGGGGTGGCTCCGCCCAGCAACGCCCCCAGCCCGCGACCTAAAGCTGGTTTGGCCATG
Source organism: Verrucomicrobiia bacterium (assembly GCA_035577805.1). Taxonomy (GTDB): domain Bacteria; phylum Verrucomicrobiota; class Verrucomicrobiia; order Limisphaerales; family JADJPG01; genus DATLUX01. The sequence goes on along the minus strand of DATLUX010000585.1, from coordinate 17,022 downwards.
CGCCAAGAGTGAAGATCCCTCCCGCCGATGTCAATGCAGCCGACGTTTTGCAGTGGATTTCAGAGGGGCGGGCAACAGGCAAACGGTTGTCGAAAAGTTTTCCACGAAGCGACCGCCACTTCCCATTCTCTCTATCCCAGCGCGTCCTCCGGGAAAAAGATCAGAGCCCTTCGACAGGCTCAGGGTGTACCTCGTGACCTCGGCTGCTACGTGAGATTGGGTTGGGTTCACGGTCCCAATGCGCGTCCAAAAGTTCGGAGGTCCGTCCTCTCTCTCTCCATGAACCTGACCTTCGGGAACTCGAAACTCTTGGCCTCCTCACCCCTCACGCCGGCCCTCTCCCCGTTGAGGGGAGAGGGAGTCTGCATTTTGCAGCTGAGCCTGTAATTCCAACAGGCCGGCTCGCAGTTCCGCGGCCGAGCCGTAACGCTGGCCGATTTCTTCGTGGCACGCCCGAAGCAGGATCTGGTTGAGCTGAAACAAAGCGGCCGTGTCCGGCCGGTCCAGCGCGGTGGCGGGCAACTCCGGGAAACTTTCGGCGCGCTGCCCCATGCTGGCTTCATAGAGCACCTTGCCCAGGCTAAACACGTCGGCCGCCGGCGTGCCTGGGCCTTCCGGCGGAATGAATCCTTTGGTGCCCAGGTACGTGACCGCCCGATCCGGCGTGGCGATGGTGGTGACGAGACCAATGTCGGCCAGCCGCGGCGCGCCCCGCACGAAGATGATGTTGGCCGGTTTGATGTCTCGATGGATCAGGCCCTCCTGATGGAGGAAGTCGAGCGCCGAAGCCAGGTCCAGGCCAAGGGCCAGACATTCGGTCATGGGCAGATGGCGGCGGCGCACGATCTCGCGCGCGAGATTCTTCGGCACGTAAACGGCCGGATCAATCGCCTGGCCGGTGGCCTCGTCATCCGCAGCCTGCATCACGTAATAAAAGAAACCGTCGGCATCGTTGCGGCCCACATGAAGGATCTGAACCAGGCCAGGATGTTCGCGGGAGATCGGCATGAACTTTTGCAACCCGCGAAACTCCCGATCGAAGGGCTCGGATCGTTCGAACGTTTCTTTGCGCACGACTTTAACGGCGTGGAATGTGCCGATGGCGTTGCGCGCCAGCCACACTTCGCCGTAAGCGCCGCGGCCGACCCGCCGCAATAGTTCGTGATCCGGGATCAGGGGCGCGGGTGCACCCGACTCGCCGCCAGCCGCCGGTGTCGAGGGCCGCGGCCCGAGCAATGGCCCGCTCGTGCGGAACGTTGGCGTCGTCACACGCGTTGGGGCCAATGGACCCGCGCTCATCTCCCGCAGGCCGGCCAGATGCTCGGTGTCGGCGCCCAACACCGCGAGGGTCTTTTCCAGAGCTGCATTTCTGCGGCGCAGAGAATCGAAATGGGCCAGGCACGCCCAGCCGCAAGCCACCGGCACTTCCACCCCCGCCACCAATAACCAGGGAAACCAGACCTGCTTTTGCCACATGCCATACAAGGCCGCGACCGCCACGATCCCAACGACCAGCACGCCCAGGGCGCTCGCCCGACGCGGTGTGCTGAAAGCCAATCCGAAGCCGCATACCAAGCCGCTCCCCAAAATAAGGATCGCTTCCGTGAGGCTCGAGGAACGACGCAGCCAATCTCCACGCATGTAATTCAGACAAGCCGTGGCGCTGACCTCGGCGCCGGACGCTTTATCCCAGCCCAACAGCGACCAGGGCGTCGGCCACGAATCCGTTTCCTTCCCGCCCAGGAACGGGAGGCTCATCAAGCCGCCGCCGATCAGGACGACCTGATTGGAAAATGCGGCTTTGGCGAAATCCGGATCAAGGACGCGGTAATAACTGAAGGTGGGGATAGTGCGTGGCCGCCCGTAATAATTGATCCAGCGGGTTTGGTTTCCGGCCGGAGGCGGGGCCTGACCGGCCGCGTTAGCCACGCTCAGCGCCAGGCTCTGCCAGGCGGCGCTCTCGAGTTCAATATGGCGTCGGACGACCCGATCGGTTGATTTCTCGCCGACCGCCAGACCCCAATTAGGCAGCTTCTCCAACTCGGCGAACGACCTTAGAGCCGTGGCAAACCCGGGCGCCTCGGGATTGGATTTGGCGGCGAGGATCACCGGGACGCCGGCGGTGCGCGCCTGGCTGATTGCATCCAGCAAAAGCGCGTCATTGGTGCTGGGCTGATCCATGAGCACGTCAAAAACGATCACGCGCGCGTGGCTCGCGACAAGTTTCTGGATCATGTGCGCGTGGTGTTTGCGATCCCAGGTGGCCATCAGCTTCTCGTGCAAGCTGTTCGCGGAATTCTCATCCATCTCGACGATGCAAAGGCCGCTGACGGGTTGGGGCGGGCGCAGGAGGAAGAGCAGATCGTAACTCAAGTTGCTCAACCCGGGGATCAGCCACCACAACGCCAGACCCGCCAGGGCCGTCAAACCTGCGCCAGTCAAGCCTGGCTTGCTTCGAATGAGCCATCGAGGGGCGCGGTTCATCGAGCCAACATTCCGGGTGTGCGGTGCGCTGCGTGCAGTCGACGGCATCCTGCGGGATTGGGAGCGAATTCAGAAGGACAATTTCATGCCGATCACGAACGTCCGTTCGTGCGGCAGTTCGTTGGCCAGGTTCAACGGGTTCAGATGATAATCCTGGTCCGTGATATTGAGCACGCCGACCGTGACCTCGGCGCGCCGTTGCAAAAAGCGATAGCCGGCGAAAGCGTTGAGTTGCCAGAAATGATCTCCGGGCATCGCTGGGGTCTCGCCATGGTTGCTTTGGGAGCGCCAGATCGTTTCGCCGATGCCAAAGAAACCGGACGGATGCTGATAGATGGCAAAGAGATTGAGGTCATGCAGGAAGGCACTTTCGTCCTGATGCGTCGTGGGATCGACACTGCGCGGAATCTCACTCAGGTCGCTCTGAAGCTCGGCGCGGCTCAGGCGGTAACGCGCGCCAAACGACCAACTCTCGCCCACTAACTGATTGATGGTGGCCGTAAACGATCGTTCGTCGTAATCCAACGTTTGCGGCGTGGTCCCGGGACTGGCCGGCGGGAAGGGAAATGCATTGGTGAAATTGAAGATGCCCAGCCGCCGTTGGCCGTCGGATTGGAGCCATTCGGCGTCCAGGACCAGATAGGTGCGCGACGGGAACTTGTGGTCGAGTCCGATGCCATAGGTGTCGAAGCGCGATCCGGGAACAGATCCTACCACCGATTCGGGGATCAGACTGCGATACGCCTGGATGAATCCGGCCACTTGGGTGGGCTCGAGCCGGACGCTGTTGTCGTAGAAGACACCGCCTAACGAGCGGGTGTAGGCGGCTCGGACGGTCGTGTCCGCGCGCGGCGACCAGAGCAGGCCGGCTTTGGGCGAGACTTGGTCGCGCACGTGCTGACGCGAGTCGAGCGGCGGCAGTTCAACGTTGAGCGGATAATCGAGCCGATCGTAGCTGACGCCGCCGATCAACCAGAGCGGTTCCGCGATCTGCCAGTGGTAATAGCCGTAAACGCTCAACCGTTCGAGGTCGCTGGTCAGTTTCTGCGCGGAGGCCGGATCCGTGAAGATGGGAGGGAACGCTGCCGCATCACGGTTCAACACCGCGCGGGTATCGGCCTCCCCGGTTTGGAAGCGGGCGCCTGCAATCAGCGTATGCCGGGGCAACTGCCAAAGTTGCTGCACCTCGGCCGACCAGGCGTTGAACTCGCTGTCGTAGTGCAGACCAAACCCGCTTAAGGCAGGGTCGACCTGCGCGCTGACCGTTCCGCTGGGATCGCGCAGAACGGTCCGCACGAATGCATTCGGCTCCGACACCAGCAGGGTGTCATTGAGATGCGCCGCCAGAAACAAAGTGTGGACCCCAGGCGCCCAGGCATGATGAAAGCCGGCGAAGAAATTCGGTTCCTGCCGTTCCTCGACGTGCAGTGTAGGGCTGCTTTGGCGATCATCATAATACTGCCGGACATCGCCGGATTTCACCTCGCTGCCGATCGCCTGGAAATAGAAGGAATCCTCCGGCGTGAGCTGATGCTTGAATTGCGCCGAACCGATCAGCTGCCGGAACTCGTTGTTTTGGCGGTGGCCGTTATCAAAACGGTAAGCGGCATCCAGGGCGTAGCCGAAGCGATCCAGCCGTCCATATTGGGTGCCCGCCGCCGACCAGCTGCCGTCGGTGCCGGCGTTGGCCGTGACGCGCAGGCCCAGCCGATCGCGATCAAAGAAACGCGAATATTCCTGCTGCGACAGCGGCGGAGACAGATAGCTCTCTCCAACCGGCGCCAGCAAATTCGCCACCAGATATTCGCTAAAGGTTGGAGTCTCGTACCGCAAGTTGACCAGCTTCGGATCGCGCAGCGCACTAAAACTGTTGGCCAAATAGAGGTGCGCGGAATGATTGGCGTAGTCATTCGCGACCGCGGCCGAGGATTCGCGCGCGCCGACTTCCAGCAAGCCTGCGTCACGATAAACGCCCGCCAGATTCGCGCCGCGCACCGCTCGATCCTGATCCAGCAGCAGGCGGGAACGAAACACGCTCCGATTGTCGTTGAGCTCCTTCGATTTCTCCAGGTCGCCCACCGCCTCGTTCATCCGGCTAGCCTGTTGATTGAGCAACGCCGAATACAACCAGGCCGTGGGATCCTTCGGGTCAAGCGTTCGGGCCAAGCGCAACTCTTTCATGGCATTGGTGGTATCCCCGGATTCACTGAAGGCTTTCCCCAGATAACTGCGGAAGACGGCGCGCTGCGGTTCCAGCGCCGCGGCCACCAACAGATCGCGCCGGCCTGCTTCGAGGTGCCCCTGTCGAATTAAACACAAGCCACGACCTAACCAGGCATTGCCCAGCGAACCATCGATGGCGATGCTGCGCGTAAAAGACGCCAGCGCCGCCTCCGTCCGATCCCGCGCCGCCAACAGGAATCCCTGCAACGCGATCGCTTCCGCATTGCGCGGCGCCAAGGCCAGGCTCTTTTCCACCGCTTGTTCGGCCGCCCGGACCCGGCCAAAACCGAATTCCAGTTCGGCCAGCCGCGACCAGGCAAAGGAAAACGTGGGCGCCAATTCGGTCGCGCGCCTGGCCGCGGCGCGCGCTGCCTCAAGGTGCGAACGGGATTGTAAATAGTAAGAGGCGGCCAGCGCGGCCGTCGCGGAGGGTTCGAGTTCCGGCGCGCCTGGGGGGGGAGTCAATTCCTGAAACTTCACGGCGGCGATGACGGTGCGCAGGGCGTTGACCAACGAATCGCGAAGCGGGTCCGCCCCGGCCGGGCCGCCCGGATTCTGCAGAAGCCCCAGCGTTTGCTCGACCCGCCCCAAGGAAAGGAGCAGGGCGGCCAGGTAGATCTTCTCGTCGGCGGAGTCAGGCTGCCGTTGGGCCGGGTAAGCCGCTAAAGCCGCCAGCAGGTCGCCCTGGGCATAAGCCGCCAGAGAATCGGTCAACACGCGGCGCTCCTCCTCGCTCAAACGCAGCTCGTCCAAATGAAGGACACCCGGGTAATACAGACGCCATTGAAGAAGGTTTACAGCCTCGAGGAACGGGGCCGGCACCGGGGGTTGCCCCGGCTCCGTGCGCGCCGCCTGGCCACCGCGTAAAGTGAGCTGACCAAACCCGTTCGTGAATTCCACCACGCCATCAAACAACGTCAACGTCGTGGCACCTTGCTCGTCGACTTGCACCTGGAACTCCGTGCCCCGAATCAAGGCCGCCGAAGTCGGAGAACGAACCTTGGACTGACCCGGGGGTCCGCGGTGGAACAAGTGGAGAATACCTTGCAGCAGACCCACGCTGGCTTCTTCGGGCGCCGCGGCTTCAATGCGCAACAGGGTGTTGGTGTCCACGTTGACGGCGTCCTTCCCGCCGAATCCCAGCACGGCAGTGCTGCGTTCGCCGGTTTTCAGGACATCGCCCGGACTCAGGACCTGGTTGACCAGCGCGGGAGCCCATTGCGTGCCGTTCAGTGGCATGACCAGCACCCCATGATTGGTCGGTGGTGCCAGGCTCAGGATGACGGCGTGGTCCGGGGGCAGGAGGATTGGCCCAGCGCGGTTGGTTTGGACTTGCGCGCAGGTGGCGATACCGCCCAACAGCCAGCAACCCGCCACCCTCAGCACCCTGACGTATTGGCTCGACCCAGCGCGCATTGTCATCCACGCCACACTCCGGTGCGTAGTGGAGAACATTCCAGGCATGGTTGGCAAGTTCGTTCCCGCTTCATCAGGTTAATTAACGGCCCCGCAAATCGTTGTTGGTTGTCGCTGGCTCGTCAGCTGTGGATTCGTGGCCGCACCGCTTTTCTGACAACAGCGTGCAGATTTTTTGTAAGAAACCGCCGCCACGTGCGAACGAGTGAATGCGGAGCCCCGCATTGATGCCCGGGCGTGTTCGGATACTTGCGCCCGTGGAGCGCGGCCTTTAGGCCGCTTCAAGCTGAGGATCGGAGGAAGCGCTGGGGAGTTCCTAGGTCCTGGAGCCGACGGACGATGAAGCGCGTAAACGCCGCGCCCCGAGCTGCCTTGTGCGGGGGGCAGTGCCTGAATGCGCCCCTCCGCCCTCCGCGCGGGATCGCGGCTTGCTTCCGCCCTGAAAAACTGACATAAACGCGGCTCGATTCGCTGCCTAGGCTAATAGAACGAGATGTGGATGTTTATATGGGTAAGGTTCTTTCCCGGAGTGGTTGGGTTGGTGGGTTGGTCGTGTTGAGCTGGACGCTGGCGGCAGCCGCGCCGGCGGCTCCGCATATTACTACACCCCCGGAATCCCAGCAGGTGGCGGTGGGCGCCAAGGTAACGTTTTCCGTCGTGGCCACCGACACGGGGCCCCTCACGTACCAATGGTTGCATGACGGGTCGCCCGTGGGCGGGGCCACTGGCACCACCGCGACTTTGGTGCTGAGCAACGTGCAGCTGTCCGCCTGCGGGCGTTATCAGGTGGTCGTGACCGCCACGCGGGACGGCAGCACGGTCCGTCCCGAAGCGCAGCTCACCGTCCTGGCGCCGCCTTGGATCGCGTACCTGCCCAACGACGAACCGTGTCCGCACGTGGTGACTTCGGGAAACAGCATGCGCGTGGTTTCCTCCAATTATCTCAGTGGCCCGTATCGAATGGAGTGGCGGATGGACGGTGTGCTGCTTTCCAACCGCACGGTTGCGGCCGTCGCCAATTGCGCCCAGAACGTGATTGGCGCCGAAGAGGAGATTACAGTGGTGCCTTCCGTCGGGGATCATTTCCTCGAGTTTTCCGTGACCAACCTCTTGGGGCGCGCGTCGCGCATCTATGCGTTGACGGTGGTGCCGAATTCGGGCGGGTTACTGGTGTTCTCGCCCACGCCGGGGAGTTTGTCATGCGGACCCAGCTTTACGCTGACGCGGGGTGTGCCGGGCATTTACACCGATCCATCGGGGGGCGCCGGCTGCGACCTGGCCACCAGTTGCGGCACGATGCCCCAGGACAGCAGCTGGTATCGGTTGGTCTCGCTGCTGCCCGGCCGTGCCACCGTCTCGACGGAAGGCAGCGCGGGAGATACAGTCCTGGCCGTGATGCAGGGACCGCCCATCAGCTGCGCGACACTCACCAATATCTCCTGCAACAAGGATGTCAGCGGGACGATCAAACAAAGTCGCCTGCAATTTTCCGCTCAGGCTTCCAACATCTATTACATCGCTGTGAGCGGTTTTTCCTTTGGGGAAACGGTCAAGCTCACTTACGGTTACGAGCCGCTGATTGCCAGCGCGAGCATCCTGACCAATGGCGTGTTTGAATTGCGCAGCACGGTGGCTCCGCCCTTGCTCTACAGCGTGCAAGCGTCGGCGACCCTGCAGCCCGGTTCGTGGAGCACGGTGTTTACCACCAATCCAGGAACCAACAATGGATTGATCGTCTTCCACGACACCACCATCAACACCCGGCAGGAACGGTTCTTCCGATTAACTCCCGGGCCGTGATGCTACCCATGAACCGACCCTCTCAGGTAGCAGCCGACGTAAGGAGGCTCACTCTATCTCAACGACGTTCGTCGGAGAAAAGATCAGAGCCTCGTGACCTCGGCTGCTACGTTAGATTGGTGGTTCATGGTCTCAATGCGCGTCCAAAAGGTTGGAGGTGTTCGCTACCCATGAACCGACCCTCAGGTAGCAGCCGACGTAAGGAGGCCTGCCCTGAGCTTGTCGAAGGGGCTCACTTTAAGCCAACGCGTTCGTCGGAAAAAGATCAGAGCCTCGTGACCTCGGCTGCTACGTTAGATTGGTGGGTTCAAGGTCCCAATGCGCGTCCAAAATTTGGAGGTCCGTCCTACCCCTGACCCGCGACACCACTCCCCATTCATGACCAGGAAAGACGACGAATTTCTCCCGACCCGCGCCAGTTTATTAAGCCGGCTGCGCAACTGGGATGATCAACAGAGCTGGAAGGAATTCTTTGAGACCTACTGGAGGATGCTCTACAGCGTGGCCCGGCGGGCCGGGCTCAGCGACTCGGAGGCCCAGGATGTCGTGCAGGAAACCATTGTCTCAGTGGCCAAAAGCATGCCCAACTTTCAGTATGACCCTGCACTCGGCTCTTTCAAAACCTTCCTGACCACCATCACCCGCCGACGGATCACCGACTTTTTCCGGCACGCCGGCCGGCGCCCGCGTTATCAGGCGGATCCGGAACCGTCCTCCGGCACGGGCGTGGTGGAACGCCTGCCCGATCCCGGAGGAGATGTCCTGGAACGGTTGTGTGAGGAGGAATGGCAAAAGACCATTTTCGACGCGGCGTTGGCGCGGGTCAAGGAGAAGGTCGGCGCGAAACATTTCCAGATCTACGATTGCTACGTGTTGAAGGGGTGGGCAGTCGAATTGGTGGCGAAGAACCTGAACGTGAGCCCGGACCTGATCTACACCACCAAACATCGCCTCACCGCCTTATTGCGCGAGGAGGTGGCCCTGTTGGAACAGCAGATGATATGAATCCCCCCTCTCCCCTCAACGGGGAGAGGGAGCGGGGCGAGGGGCTTGCCACGCCCGTAGCCCGTAGGCGAAGGCGGGTGAGAAGAGCCTATTGCTGCCTGCCCCGACTTGGTTCTTCGCAAACCGAGCAAAAGCAATTCATACTGCACGGCCCGACACGAGTTGCGCCTGGGCATCCTCTTCCTGCATGACGCATGATTGGATAAACCTACGGCGGTCGCAGACCGCCGCTACAAGACCGCCGCTAAGGCAGCTCGTCGAGCACAGGCTCGATGGACAGGCGATAAAACCGTTGGGGCCGTTCGATGTCGGTGCTGTCTACGAAGTGCCACGCGCCATCGGCGCTGGGGCTGTCCTGCAGCGTCTCCCAATCGCGCAGATTCGGGCTGGCTTCCAGGCGGAAGTTGTGGCCGTCTTCGGCGGCGAAACACACATGCACCCAACGCCCCGGCAGAGCCGCGCATTGAGCGGCATCCGGCCCATGGAGCCAGGGCTCATCGCTGATCAAGGCCACGGCCGCTCCCGGGCGGCCGACTCGATAGGGATTAATGACCCGGATCTCCGGGCTGGCCGGCGGAGGCTCCGCCAAACGCAGCACCACAGTTTCAATGCCTTCTTTCAGATCATCCGCGCGTGGACGGACCACGACTTCCACTCCCCGGTGGCCGGCCGGGATGGTGGCGAGCGACGGAATGGTCTCATAATCGATCCCATTTTCTGCCGTGCCCAGCAGGGCAAAAGCCACCACTAAATCTTCATTGGTCGGCCCCGATCGCCGAATGCGGAACGTGGCCGTATTGAGGACTGCCGTGGCGCTCGGTTCGACCGCGAAGGCGTCTGGCGCCCTCACCGTCACCACCGGCAGCAGTTCTTCCGCGCCCACCGTGATGCCGATAGGAGCAGATTCGCGGCTCGCCCCGCCGTCATCGGTGGCTCGGGCGCTCAGCGCGTAACGGCCGACCGGCGCGTCGTGCCAGACAAAACTGAATGTCTGCGGCTGACCAGGGTCGGGCGGGCGAATGAACTCGACGTTGATCTCGCCGATCTTCCGGCGGTTCGCAAAAAACTCCACCTTCGGCACATAACCATCCGGATCCCGGACCGCCGCCACGATCTCGATATCCGTGTTGAGCGGGAAGGCCGCGCCATCGGCTGGTTTGGTGATGGCGAGGTCGGGAAGTTCGTTGGGCTCGCGGTCGTGTAGAATCGCGTGGGCTTCCGCGTTGGTGCCAATCTCATAGCAATCCGGTGGCGGCGGGAAGATGGCAATGCAAATGGGCGGCTCCAGACGGATCACGATGGTCTCGTCGCCTTCCAGAGCTTTGTCGGGCAGCGGGTTGACGACCAGGCGCACGCTGGCCGCGCCGGACGGCAGAAGGATGTGACCGGGAAGTTGGGCATAATCGATCCCGTTCTGCGCCGTGCCGCCCACCGAATAGAACACTTCGACATCCAGGTCCAACGGTCCGGCCAAGCGATGAATGGTGAAGACCGCAGGATCAATATTCGCGATGACGCCGACGGCCGGGTCGATGTTCGCCGCCCCGAGCAGCGGTTCGGTGGCCACTGCATCGGTGGCCGCGATCTCCAGCACGACCCGATCGGCCGCCGGCCCCACCGTAATCGTGACGGGTTGCGACTGCACGGTGGCGCCATTGACGTCCGCCCGGGCCGTCAGCACATGCTGGCCCAGGGCTGCGTCGTGCCATTCAAAGCTGTGTTCGATCGGCGTGCCCGGGTCAGGGGCGCGCACAAAGACGATCTCAGACACACCGATTTGGTGGTCGCCGTCCCAGAATTCGACGCGGCTGATGTAGCTGTCCAGGTCGATGGCTGTTGCCTCAATCAAAATCGGCTGGCCCACCGGGAAGCTGGCGCCTTCTTTGGGGTTGGTGATGACCACGCTGGCGGTCGTGACGCCGTCGTCGCGCAGCAGCACCGTGGCCTCCCCATGCACTGGATCGATGGTGAACCCGTTATGACATGGGATGCCTAGCGCCGGATCGGTGTCCGGCGGGCAGTACGACAACGTCGCCACCAACGTCTCGATTCCCTCCGGGATCCCATCGTCGATGGGCTCCACCTCCAATGCCACGGAAGACGCTCCGATCGGGAAGGTCACCAAAAAGGGCAGGGGCGGATAATCAACGCCGAGGGTGGCAGTGCCGGAGTAATGCACGAACACCGACAGTGTTTGATCAGTCGCTCCGTTGCGCGACAGCGTGAACTGCCCCCGCAACGGCAGTCTTCGCAACGGCGCGGAAGTCTCTTCCGCAATCGGCTGCGTGGCATCGATGCGGACCGTGGGGCCCTCCACGCCGTCATTGTCGTGAATCACCAGGGTAATGGCAGCATGCGCCGGGTCGACCTGGTAACGCGGCCCAGGCGTAGGAATTCCCGCCGGCGGCGGGATGAGATGCAGCAAGGCCGTTTCATCGCCCTCCACGAGTTGGTCATCGATCGGGTAGAGGCGGACATTGACCGTGCGCGCGCCGGCCGGAAAGCGCACGCTAAGGGTGCTGCTGACGCCTTCGAGTCGGTAATCCTCGCCGAAATGGGCCGTGCCCTCCGGCGGACCCAAAAATGCCACCAACTCCTGGGATAGATCACCGGTGCGCACGACTTGGAATTCCGCCCAAATGATGGCGTTCTGGGTGGGCAAAGTCTCCGCGGCATACTTCTGGAGCACCTCGAGGCTCACGATCGGGATGTCGTTGGTCCGATCAAAATCGTGGATCACAACCGTCGCCTGAGTGTGCTGCGGGTCAATGGTGTAGTTGGGAATCGGCGTGACGCCAGGGGGCGGGAACACCAGCGACGCGATCAACGTTTCGTCGCCTTCCAATAAACCGTCCCAGCGCGCATGCACCCGCAGTTCCAACGAGTTTTGTCCTGGTGGCAGCGTCTGCCAGGCATCCAGGCTCTGATAGTCCTGGCCGTAGGTGGCCGTGCCGGTAAATCGCAGGAGCAGCAGCAGCGCCTCGTTCGTGTCGCCTTGGCGGGCAATCGTGAACACTCCGGGCACCGGATCCACCGTGGGGCCGGCTTCCAGCGTTTGAGCGGTGGTGGCTCGAATGGAGACCACCGGCAAGATTTGGCCGGCCGGCGGCGTTCCTTGAGCCCGCGCGGATGGATTGAGGGCTGGGAGCAGTGTAAACAGGGCGACCCCAACGAGGCCGCTTCGCGGAAGGGATTGGATCCAACGCATACGACGTCAGTGCTCGACCGAATTATGACCAGGCTGTGCCATAAATAGTTGCGGTGGTCCGGCCGTTTGGCAACTGGTTTCTTGAGCCGGCCGCTTTGCGGGCGCATTTCACGCACATGGCCCGCGCCGGAACATGGATGGAAATTAAGGGTAAGAGTAAGGAGGAAGAGTAAGAACGGTGGGTTCTGTAAAGAAAGCCAGTTTCCGACTCTTACTCTTACTCTTACTCCTTGCTCTTACTCCTCCTCCGTCGCTGGGTAGGGGGGACTGTCTTCACGCAATCGATCCGGTGAGATGCTTCTAATTAAACCGATCAAAAGGCACACGATCTCGTTCAGAACTTCTTTGCCTTCCTGGGCTTGGTTGGAATTTTCTCGAGCGATTGACTCGGCCAAGCGACAAACTGAATGCTGCGTTGGTAGGCGAGTAACTGTTCATGGTCGAAATAAACTTTAGACACACTCATTGGCAGGTGTAAGTAAATCGAAAGGGAGGAGTAAGAGTAAGGAGTAAGGAGTAAGAGTAAGAACGGTGTGAAACGAAGCCAGTTTCCGACTCTTACTCTTACTCTTACTCCTTGCTCTTACTCCTCCTCCGTCGCTGGGTAGGGGGGACTGTCTTCACGCAATCGAGCCGGTGAGATGCTTCTAACTAAACCGATCAAAAGGCACACGATCTCGTTCAGAACTTCTTTGCCTTCCTGGACTTGATCGGAATTTTCTCGAGCAATTGACTCGACCAAGCGACAAATTGAATGCTGCGTTGGTAGGCGAGTAACTGTTCATGGTCGAAATAAACTTTAGACACACTCATTGGCAGCTGTAAGTAAATCGAAAGGGAGGAGTAAGGTAAGGAGTAAGAGTAAGAACGGTGGGTTCTGTAAAGAAAGCGAGTTTCCGACTCTTACTCTTACTCCTACTCCTTGCTCCTACTCCTTGCTCTTAGTCCCTGCTAAGAGGAAGACACGCAGGCGCGACACCCTCTCCCCTCAACGGGGAGAGGGCAGGGTGAGGGGTGAGAGCACCCCACGCGTTCGCTGTGTATCTTAGAAGCGGTCCTCCCTCGTAATCGTAATCTCGTAATCGTAATCGTAATCGTAATCCTACTCTCCTCACCGAATGGGGAAGCCGTTTTGATCCTCCGGATTGACGAAGAGCAATTCCGCCGCCTGGTCGGGTGGGCGAACGATGGCGGCGGGCCGGCCTGCCAATAACGTGAGCAACTCCTGATCACTTAGTTCACGCACCAATCCTGGACTGGGCACGGTTTCCACGATGGCCAATCCTGCGCGGGATGAGACAATGACAGGCACTGTACCCACTTCAGTTCTCACCAGCATGCCTGGCGGCAAGGGTTGAGAGCGGATGATGGCGCAGGCCGGCCGCGTCGCGGAAGGAGATGGAGCGAATGTCCCGGGCGTGGACCGCACGGAATTTGAAGTTTCACGTGCGAACCGGGCAGGTCGAAAGAGAACGATCGGGACCAAACACAGAACGAACACAGCCAGCATACTGCCAAGTCTGCGCCGCCGCTGGCGGGCGCGGGCGGCACGGAGCATTTGGCCCAGGAGCGCGGCGCGCAGAGCGGGCGCTGCCGTGTCAGCCAGCACATCATGGAGCAACGAATCAGGATAGGTCGGAGGTCTCATCATGGAGCCGGGCGAGGACCGCCTTTTTGAGTTTGCGTCGCGTGCGGACGAGGCGCGCCTCGATCGCTTTGGACGTCGTCTGGGTTTCGTCGGCGATTTCCCGAACGGAGACGCCAAAGAAATACTTGCGGTGAATGAGGGCGCGTTCTTCGGTGGGGAGCCGCTCCACTTCTTCTTCGAGCAAGGTGGACAACTGGATCTGGGCTTCGGGTTCTGCCCATGGGCCATCGGCAGGTTGGCGGTGCAGGAAACGATCCAGAAACGCCAGGTAACGATTCTGTTTGCGCCGTTCGTCCACCATCGCGGTGCGTGCAACAACCGTCAGCCAGCTCCAAAACTTTTCTTCACGATCGAACGGTTTTGCATGCCGAGCAACGCGGACGAGGGTTTGTTGCAGCACATCCCGGGCAGTGTCTTCGCGGCCGCGAGCCAGGACCAGGAGATAACGCAGGAGGCGCCCCACGTAGAGGTCGTAAAAAAGATGAAACGCATGTTCCTCGCCCTGGCTGAGAGCGCGGGTTAACGCAGCGATATCTGCGGCGGATGCGCCGGCCAGCCGCTCGGGACGTCCGTGGCCCGCCACTTCGTCCGCCCGTGGCGCAATCAGCGGGTTTGCCAATGGCGATTCCAACGCGATTTCATGGCTGGGGATTGTTTGCACTTTTGGGCGGCTGGCTGGGCGGCGGCTTGGGCTCGGCCCCAAGCGCGGGACTGATGACCCGCGGTTTGAGGGCCAACTCGTTTAGCATCGCCTCAATGAGCTTGAGCTTGCCTGGCTCCCCAACTGCGATCAAGAGCTTGGTGTCCTTGTGGAACGTCATGGCGGGCGGGTTTGTTTCGCCGAGCATCTTGTAACCGGTCTGCAACGCGGTGGTCAGGTCTTCAATTTTATAGGTGCTCAGGGGGGTATCCAAATTGAAGAAACGGCAGACGGGCGCTTCTACCGGCTCCTTAACGACCGGGGGCGTCGAGCGGTAGAAATGCCAAACGGTGGAGTCGGTCACCGGGGCGTTGGGTGAGCGGAATCCCATCGCGGTCTCACGGTCTTCGTAGCGTGGGTTGGGGATGCCGCCGGGCCCGTATAAATAGCCGACCACTGTCGGGCTGACCTTGCGGCAGGCCAAATTGATGGCTTCAAACAATTGGGGCACCGTCACGTTCTTCATCGTCAACGGAGGCAACTGGGCCCCCGCAAACTCAGGGGGAATGATGAGGTTGAGGGGTTTGCCGGTCGCGCCTTGGATGTGGTCCTGGAGCTGGGCAGGGGTGCCGCCTGGAAACTCGAGATCAAATGGAGTGAACGAATTCGGTTCGCCACCGTCCCGGGGGGACGCCCCGGGACGCGGGATCCCTGGGACCCCGCCAGGGAAAGCTGGATTTTGCGGCACTGGCCGCAGTGGCGGGACAGGAATAGGTTTAAGGTCCTGAGCCGGTGAGGACAAACTCAAGAGAAGCAGGCAGAAAAGCGCGAGTGGATGTTTCATGACGATGTGGCGTTGTACTGGCGACAACCGTTCAACAGGAACACGACGACCGACCTGAAATCCTTCGCTGGCGATGAGATCCCAGGCGCGAAAGGCAGAGAATGCTGGGTCCGGGGCAGTGTCTGGATACGGCCGTTGCCGGGGTTGCATTCCGATTACTCCCCGAACGAGCACGTTCTGCCGCTCTCACCCCTCACCCCATCCCTCTCCCCGTTGGTACCTGTTTAGCGCGCGAGGGAGCGCGGCGTTTACGCCGCTTCAATGTCCGGCGGGTCGGCTGCGGTGAGAGTTGCAAGCGCTTGCTCCGATTCCCAACTTGAAGCGGGCTGAAGCCCGACGTACACCCGGTGAGGCGAGAGGGGGATCCTGCGGTCAGTGCGTTAAAAACGGACACGAATCGCGCTGGCAATGCGCCCATCTGCCGCCCGTTCCAACTTTTCGGCGTGATTTATCGTGGTTGATCAGATAAAATCACGGCATGTCCCGCTGTTTTCGGTTGTTATGCGTGCGCGTCCTTGTCCTGTGGTGCGTCTGCGCTTGGTTCGCCCCAGAGCAGGTGCGAGCCGCGATCCTCTTTGATCAAGGGTCAGTTTGGCGCTGGCGCCCGGGCACCAACGAAGCCTCGACTCCCCTCGAAGCTTGGCGGCTGTTGGGTTTTAATGACGTCGAGTTCACGACTGCGCCGGCTCCGTTCTGGTATGGCGACGTGTTGCTTGGGGGCACGCAGATTTCGGGCATGCAAGGGGTCTACTCCTGCGTCTTTCTTCGCAAGACATTCACCATCGCGAATCCGAATGAACTGACGGCCTTGCGGTTGGGGGCGTTGGTCGATGACGGGTTTGTGGCGTGGATTAACGGTGTGGAGGTGCAGCGGGTGAACATGCTCGAGCCGGCGGGTTCGCCGGTGAACGTGAGTACGCTGGCGGCCAACGCGATCGAACCGGTCCCGTTCCTTTCCTACACCCTCACCAACATCTCATCGTATCTGGTGGCGGGCGCCAACGAACTGGCGGTGCAAGTTTTCCAAAGCAGCCTTTCCAGCAGCGATCTGGGATTCGATTGCGCTTTGGAATCGATCCTGGTGGATGTGGATTCCCCGCGGCTGATCGGCGTGCAGCCGGCGCCGGGCAGTACGTTAAGCAACCTGTTACAAGTCACGGTCACTTTCGATGAGCCGGTCGACGGCGTGGATGCCGGGGATCTTCTGATTAATGGGGGGCCAGCCAACGCGGTGAGCGCGTTGAACGAGCGGACGTTCCTCTTTTCTTTCTCTCAACCCGCTTATGGCGGCGTGCAGTTCAGTTGGCGGGCGACGCACGGCATCCAAGACCAGGCGGTGCCTCCCAACGCGTTCGACGCCGCCGATCCGAGCGCGCTTTGGTCCTATACTTTGATTGATCGCACGCCGCCGGCGGTGGCTGGAATCGACCCGGCCAGCGGGGCGGTTGTCCGCTCGTTGAACTCCATCAATATCCTCTTCAACGAGCCGGTTTCAGGCGTTAACGCTGGGGATCTGTTGATCAACCAGACGCCCGCCACCGGACTCACCACGCTGGCTCCCGATCAGTATCTCTTCACTTTCCCAGCGCCGCCCACAGGGTTAGTGACGGTCGCGTGGGCTCCCGCCGCCAACATCATCGATGCGGCCGGCAACGCCTTGGCTGGCGGAAATTGGACCTACCAGTTTGATCCCAATGCCGGAGGAGACCTGCCTTATATCAGTGAGCTGATGGCTTCCAATACGCGGACGTTGG
>DATLUX010000584.1:0-29940 GCA_035577805.1 Verrucomicrobiia bacterium | reverse complement strand
GAGAGAGTTTCCTTTTTCCACGACGGAGGTTTTCGGTAACAGGATCGGCTTCTACAACCGAGAAAACGGCCAACAGGCCGAACTGGGTTGGATCGAGATCGATCGATGCAACCCAACCTGGCCATTTCCACTAAATGCGCTGGACAGTATTTGGGATAGCCTCGCCGCTGCCACTTGATGACGAGTGCTCTGAGCGTGCATTGGTGAACCTGGTTATCAGATCGACCTGCAGCGCAGCGGAGTCTGTTTACAATTACAGTCAGCAATCTTCACGGGCCAACCGGCGCGGTTATCTTTTTGGGAATCGCCGGGGATTTTGGTCATTGACATTGAGACTTAATCTCAATAAGCCTCTTCCCCGCATGAATGCAAATGTGTTTCCTTCCGCCTCCAAGCCGCCGTCTCGACGCTTCTTCGCCGCTTTGTCTCTGGTCGCCGGTCTCTTGGCGCAGGTGCCGCCCGCCACCGCCACCGATCGGCTGTTCACCTATTCATACGAACCCGAAACCATGCCCGCGGGCGCGATGGAATTCGAGCAATGGGTGACGTTGCGCAGCCAACGCACGAAAAAAATCGGGCAGGACAATTACAATCTTTGGGAACTGCGCGAGGAACTCGAATATGGGGTGACGGACGATTACACGCTCGCTTTTTATCTGAACACGGCGGCGGAGAGTTTTCGCAATACGCTGGATGAGAATGTTTCTGATTTCAGCTTCAAAGGGGTGTCTCTGGAGAACAAAGTGCTCGTTCTTAATCCGGCGGAGCACGCGGTGGGATTGTCCTTGTATCTGGAGCCGACCTTCTCAGGCGACGAAGCGGAGGTGGAGGAGAAGATCATTCTCGGTCAACGACACGGAGACTGGAAATGGGCATTGAATTTGGTTCATGCCACCGACTGGGAAGACAACCTGCACGCGACGGAAGGCGAACTGGAGGGCACCGTGGGGGTGGCACGGTTTCTTGGCAAACGCTGGGCGCTGGGGCTCGAATTACGCAGCCTGACCAAGATTCCCGAGTATGAAGAAGTCGAGACAACCTCACTACACTTCGGGCCGGTCTTGAGTTACCATGAGGAGAAATGGTGGGGCGCCTTGACCGTGCTGCCGCAAGTCTGGGGCAAAAATTATGACGGCGGCGGAGACGGCCATGCGAGCCTCGACCTGGTGCATAACGAAAAAATCAGCTTGCGCTTGCTCCTTGGTTTCTCATTTTGAATTTGAATTATTTGAATTTGGTTAAGCAGGCGAATGAATGGATTAGCGCCATCCGATAACTCGCACGGACCCGGCGACGGCCATCGCCGCAAGGCAACCGCCCCGGCGCGTCCGTTCCGGGCTCACGTCCGGCGGGGGCGGTTGGTCTGGTTACTGGCGGCGAGCCTTCTGATCACGCGGGCTGCCCGGCCCGCGGATCCGGCGACGCCGTTGAGTCCCCAGGACACGCGGGCGGCTCAAAAGATCTACAACACCAAATGTTCGAAGTGCCATAAGTTCTATAATCCTGATCAATATTCGGCTGAGGATTGGAAGACGTGGATGGAGAAGATGAGCAAGAAGTCGAAGCTCAAACCGGCTCAATACGATTTGCTGTCGCGGTACCTCGAGACGTTGCGCAAGCCGGCGACGCCTGAGCATTCCAACTCATCCTCGGAACGGGAGCGCGACCACCTGAACGGTGGTCACCCCGGCAGCGGTGGATAGTTCGAGGGCGGTGCCGGGTTGATTCCATTCCCTTCGCACGTAACCGAGGGCGATGTTGCGCCCAAGGGCCGGCGAAGCCAAAGCGCTGGTGACATATCCGGCTTCGCGCCCGGAGTGATAGAGCTTGTCTCCGCGTATTGGCAGCGGGGAGAGATTCTCGGGCAACCAAAGCCCGCGCAGGGCCTTGGCCACCTGTCCATAAGTCCGGATGCGGGCGATCACTTCCTGACCGATGTAACAGCCCTTCGTGTAACTGATCGCGCGCTCATCGATCCCCGTTTCCGGAGCGAGATTCGTATCGTCCATGTCGGCGCCAAATCGAGGAATGCCCGCTTCGATGCGCACCATCTCGAGCGCATCCCAGCCGCCTAAGCCGCCGCCCAATTGGCGGGCGGCGTTCCAGAGGAGGTTGGCCAGCGGAGCCAGCGACGCGCTGGGCGTGAAGAGATCGAATCCACTGGCGGTCCCACGCGGCTGATTCATGCAATAGATCTCCCCCAGGGTGGGGCAAGCCACGCGCATGAAGCGGTCCCGGGCCGGCAGCTCCGTCAGCCCCTCCAACGTGGCCACGACCTCCGACGCCCGCGGTCCCTGCACGCTGATCAAACCGTAGAGCGCAGCCACATCTACCACCTGCACATCATCGGCGATGATAAACTGGTTGAACCGTTCTGCGACCAGTGCGCTCAAGCCCGGCTCAAAATCCAGCAGGACCTCCTCCGGCAGGCAGTAAATGTTAAAATCACTTTGGAGCCGGCCTTTGGCGTTGACCAGCGCCGCGTAGCAGCCTTGTCCGACCGCCAAATCCTTGACGTTGTTGGTTACTTGACCGTTGAGGAACCGGATGCGATCGGCGCCGGTCAGACAGATCCGGCTTCGAAAACTCAGATCTAATACGGCGGCGTTCTGCTGAAGGGCGCGGTATTCGGCCTGGGTATCTCCGTAATGGGCCGCGACTTCCCACCCGTTCAGCTCTGTGAACCGGGCGCCGGCCGCCTGGTGAAACTCGTGTAGACTCAGCTCGTGCACACAGCGATTCTAACCGGGCGCCCGCGCCCAGGCAGGGCGAAATTAGGGTCCAGGCAGTTTGTGTTCACGATCACATTTGATCGGAAGCGATCACGCGCAGAATCTCTTCCAGAGTCGTCTGACCTTTGAGCACCCGCCGCAAACCGTCCTGCCAGAATGTTTCCATGCCTTGTTCGATCGCGACGTTGTGCAGCGCGCGCGTGGGAAGCCGCTGCAAGATGGCGGTGCGGAAAGGTTCGTCGGGCGCGAGCAATTCGGTAACGGCTGTGCGGCCTTGGAATCCGGTGCCGGCACAGTGTCCGCAGCCGACTCCGCGCATGAATTGAGTGGTGGCGAGCAATTCGGCCGGAACCATTTTTAGCAAGCTCGGGTCCGGTTGATAAGCCTCCACACAATGAGTGCAATTTTTGCGAAGAAGCCGGATGCCGAGCACGCCAATGATGCTGGAGGCGAGCAGGAACGGTTCAATCTCCATGTTCACCAGGCGGGCGAAGACCCCGGCGGCGCTGCCGCTGTGGATGGTGCTAATCACCAAGTGGCCGGTTAATCCAGCCTGGATGGCAATCTGCGCCGTCTCCGCATCCCGAATTTCGCCGATCATAATCACTTGCGGATCCTGGCGCATCAAGGAACGGAGCGCTCGCGGGTAGGTGAAATCCTGGGCCGGGTTGATCTGGGCCTGGCTGATCATCGGCAGATTGAATTCGACCGGATCTTCCACCGTGCTGACGCTGACCGCCGGTCCGGCCCGCTGCACGATGTAATGCAAGGACGCGTAGATGGCGGTGGTCTTGCCCGAACCGGTGGGGCCGGTCAGCAAAATCAATCCGCTGGGTTTGGCCAATAGTTTCAGGAACGTCTTCAGGGCGGGCGCATCGAAACCCAGGCTGTGGATGTCAAAGCTGCGATTGCGCGGATCGAATAACCGCACCACGATCTTTTCGCCGCGCGTCGTGGGAAAGACGGATATTCTCAGTTCGACGCCGCCCAGCTCATGGCCGCCGGAGGCGTGACCTTCCTGGGGCAACCCGGTTTGGTAGCTGATGAGATTGGCCATCACTTTGAACCGGCCTGAGATCTTTTCCATCAACTCCAGCGGGAGATGGATGAGTTCGGTCAGGACGCCGCTCAGACGCACGCGCACGACCAGAGTGTTCTCCCACGGTTCGATGTGCACATCGCTGGCGCCGGCTCCGATGGCGTCGGCCAGAATGTGGTTCACGAGCAGCCCGATCTCGACGCCTTTTTCGGCTGTATAATCGGATTGGAGATACTGGAGCGTGCGGTTCATCGAGGCCGGGCTTGGAGCTACATTCAAGGATTACCGGCTTTTTCGGGCCTTGGCGAGCAGGAACTCCGCAGCTGCTCAGGTTTAGGACACGTTTGACACGTTTTCGCAATTCTGAGGCGCCAAAGCACGCGACCAGGACGGTCCTGAGGCACAAAGGGCATGGCAGACGTAATGCTCATGGGGCGGCGGGTAGGGCAGCACCGGAAACACACCCCAAAGCGCAGGGCGCGCTGAAGTAACGCAAATGAAGACGCAGTTTTTTTCTTCGCTAGGGGCTCGGGGTCAGGCGGGCATGACTCTAACTGAGACGCTGGTTTCGGTCGCGCTTACGGTTCTCACCATCAGCGGCACCATCAACGGTTACATCCTTTCCACCAACCGTGCAGAATGGTCCGCGCAATCGTTGGCGGCGCATTCGATGGTCTTGCAGCGGCTGGAACAGGTCCGCGCCGCGAAATGGGACACGGCGGCCTATCCGCCCGTCGATCAGGTGACCTCCGATCGTTTTCCGGCCGTCACCAACGTTCTCGATCTGCCCGTGGCCGGCACCAACATCGTCATGGCCACCGTGTTGACCACCATTTCAACCATTTCCACTGCGCCCCCGCTCAAAATGGTCCGGGTAGACTGCATCTGGCCATACATGAGCCGCGGCTTCTTCACCAACACGGTGAGATGCTATCGGGCGCCCGACCAATGAAA
Organism: Verrucomicrobiia bacterium; assembly: GCA_035577805.1. Taxonomy (GTDB): domain Bacteria; phylum Verrucomicrobiota; class Verrucomicrobiia; order Limisphaerales; family JADJPG01; genus DATLUX01. The sequence continues at coordinate 25,215 of DATLUX010000584.1, read as the reverse complement.
ACCGACCTCCCAGCATTCCGGCTGCGCCGGCTGGGCCGCCGGAGCAACTTCGCCTTCACCATCACCGAAGTGATGGTCTCGATGGCCATCATGCTGTTGGTCATGGCGGGGATTCTCTCCTGTCATCTCTTCGGGATGCGCATGTTTGAGCTGACCAAAACCAAGCTCGGAGCGAGTGACGACGCGCGCACGACCATCAGCTATATGATCTCGGAGGTCCGTGGGGCCAAGAACATCCGGGTCGGCCAGGGCGACCAATCCTCCTTTACCGGGATTGCCCTCAACACGCCGCAAATCGGAAGCGCCCTTCAGGTTTATCCGTCCACCAACACGAATGTGTGGGTGCGCTATTTCTGGGATGGGGCAGATAACAAACTCAAGCGGTCCGGAACCAGTTCCGAGCCGACCGTGGTAGCCAGTTCAGTAAGCAACGCGATGGTGTTCACGGCGGAAGATCATCTGGGAAATATTTTGACCAATAACGAGAACAACCGCGTGATTGGGTTGACCCTGCAGTTTTACCAACTGCAGTACCCGACAGTCAGGATTGGGCCGGGCAACCATTACGAGTATTACGCACTCCGGACCAAGATCACCCGCCGCACCCTCGAATAGCGTATGAAACTCTCCATTCGTTCACGCCGGCGCGGTCAACAAGGTTATATCCTTCTCTTGGTGGTGAGCTTTGCCACCATCAGTTTCCTGGTGCTTGGGGCGGCTCTCGATTGGTGTATGACCAACTCGAAGCTCAACGATCGCAATAACCAGTATTTCACCACTACGGCCGCAGCCGAAGCCGCCACCGAAAAGGTGCTGGCCAGCCTGGATCGCGATTTTCAGTCCCAGGGCGAGTCCCTCGTCTGGGCGAATCTCGACAACTATCGTGCCTTGGTCCCAACGACGACGGAGGACGCCGGCTGGGCCGGGTTCAGCTTTGCGGACGGGCAAGGGAACGCCAACCGCACTTACGTGCAACGGCTGGCGGCCGCTTCCTACGCTCCGTTGCAGTCCCAGTATCAAGGTCTCTATGGTTTTGCCTCGACGTATCGCATCGTCTCAAACGCCCGCATGCTGGGCGGCTATCAGGCCAATCAACCGCTCGATGTGGGCGTCAAGCAGGACCTCCAATTGGCCTCCATCCCGGTGTTTCAGTTTGCCATCTTTTATACGATGGACCTGGAGATCAACCCGGGCCCGAATATGGCTGTGACCGGACGCGTTCATGGCAACGCCAATATCAACCTGCAGCCGGTGAGCACCTTGAGCTTCCAAAGCCACGTGACGGCGGTCGGAAGCATCATCCCCACCAAACATACCAACGACCCGACCGTGCGTGATCTGAGCAACAGCCAGATCATTTTTCTGGGCGAACACGACGGGAATGTCGGAACCTTGAGCCTGCCGATTGGCACCAACAACAGCCCGGATGCCGTGCATTCGATCGTTGAGATGGCGGATGGTGAGGACCCCAACTCGCCGATGGGCCGGCAGCGTTTCTTCAACAAAGCGGACCTGGTGGTGGTGGTCTCGAACAGCACAATCAACGTGAGCAGCGGCGAGATCGACAGCTTTTCCACCAGCGTGCCAGAGAGTCAATGGAACTATTTTCTTAGCACCAACGTGTCCTTCTTCAACAAGCGCGAAGGCAAAACCATCCACGCCACCCAACTCGATGTGGCCAACCTCAAGCTCTGGAGCGAAACCAATACTCTCATCCGCTCGGTCTTGGGCGGACGCGATATCCGCTCGGTTTACATCGCCGATTACCGTCCGCAGACCGGCAGCACGGAATCAGGAATCCGCGTCAAGAACGGACAGGCCTTGCCCAGCTTGGGCTTGACGGTGGCGTCGCCGAACCCGCTCTACGTGCAGGGCAATTACAATGCGCCGGCCGTTTACTTGGGGACCACCAACACGTCGCTGACCAAACCCGCCGCACTGATTGGCGATTCGATCAACATCCTCTCGACGGCCTGGAGCGACGGCAATAGCGGTTCAGCCATGTCCAGCCGGATCGCTGCCGACACCACGATCAACGCGGCCATGTTGGGCGGCATCGTGCCCAGCGGCGGCGGCTATTACAGCGGCGGGGTCGAGAATTTTCCCCGGTTCCTTGAGAATTGGAGCGGACGCAAGCTGGCTTACAACGGATCGATGGTGGTCATGTTCTACAGCAAGATCGCGCGCGCACCTTGGGGCGGGAGCGACGTTTACAGCCCCCCGAATCGCCAGTGGACCTTTGACCTCAACTTCATGGATTCGACGAAACTGCCGCCCGGCACACCCGAAGTGCGGGCGCTCATCCGTGCCGAATGGGGCGCGGTCGCCGCCGGGAACGTCAACTAACCTTTCTGCCCTCATGAACTCTGCGTTTGTTGTCCGATTGCGCTCGGCTTTGACACTCTGGCTGGCGCTGGGAAGCGGCTGGGGCGGCTCACTGAGGGCGGCCGAACCTTTCCTGCTCAGCACGAAAATTAGCGAGATCCCCGAACGCGGCGAGGTGACTCTGACTGTTCTGCACACCGCCAAGCATGAGTTCGTTTTTCTTCCGCCGGCCGGCTGGCGGACCCCCCAGGTCGATGCCGCCGCGGGCGCCATTACCTGGACGTCGGCGGATGATACTTCCCGATTGCAGTTCAAAATCAATATTTCTGGCAGCGGGCGGCCCACCCCACTCCGGCCTGAAGAGCTCCGGCAGGTGGTTCTTCAGGAACTGCCCGCTGCCAAAATTACCGAAGAGTTCACCTGCCACACCGGGAGCGGGTCCGGCCCGGCCTTTGACCTCGAACGAGTCGTCGACGGCAAGTTTCCCATGTCCTCCCGAATGGCCTACTTCCCGTTCTCCGCGGGGCGGATCGAGGTTCATCTTTCGAGCCCGACCGATCAATTCACCCAACGCCAACACGAGTTGACCGGGTTCCTGAACTCTCTGCAAGTGCGGCCGCATTGAAGTGCGGAATGCGAAGTGCGGAGTGCGGAGTGCGGAAGGCAGCGGGGCGCGTTCCAGCATCAGGGTGACTTCGCTCACGCGCCGACAAATACCACAAGCCGAAGCCTGTAGACAGCACGGAACCGCATTGTATGGAGGCGGTGCGACGCCCTCCCTCGAACACACCTTCTTTCTCCGGATCGCGGGGCTCAGTTATAACGATGATGCGCGTGCCACACTTTCTCTAAGCGTGGCAGTCAGTCATGGCCCGGGAAATCCAAAGGAGATTTACTTCGAAACCGCACGCCCCTCGATCCGGATTCCAGCTCGGTCTCATGTTCACACTTTGAGAAGCGTGAACTGCTGCATCTCAGGTGAGCGAGTGGCGGCAACTGGGTTGGGAGCGCTACCCCAGTCCCAGCCAGCGTCCACCCTGGAACGTCACAAAGGCCAGAACCCACGCCAGCACACCCATGTAGAGCCACTGGAACAAAGGCCACTTCCAACTATTGGTTTCGCGTCGAACCACCGCCACTGTGCTGACGCACTGCAGCGCGAAGACATAAAACACCATCAAGGTGACTGCCACCAGCGTGGTATAGACCGGCGTGCCGTCCGGCCGCTTTTGCTCGCGCAAAGTCTGCGCCAGCGTCTGCAGTCCTTCGTCGGAGTCCTTGGTCTCGCCGACGTTGTAAACGAGCGACATCGTGCTCACGAACACTTCGCGCGCGGCAAAGGAGCTGACGATGCCGATGCCAATCTTCCAATCGAATCCCAGCGGGCGCAGCATGGGTTCCAGCAGCAACCCAAGCCGGCCCGCAAAACTGCGCCGAAGCTTTTCTCCGGCCTCTTCTCTGGCCAGGACAGCCGACTGTCGCGACACGCTGGCCGCATCATTCCCGGGCGCCACCGTCATGGCCTGGCGACGGGCCGCAAATTCCTCCGTCACGGCCGCGTCTCGTGGATACGAAGCCAGGCACCACAAAAGAATGTTGATGCCAAGGATGACGGTGCCGGCGCGCCGGACGAAAAGTTTCGAACGATCCCACATATGGCGCGCCACAATGCGGACGAGCGGCCGTTTATAAGGGGGAAGCTCCATGATCAACATCGGGGTCGGGCCTTTCAGGATCGTCTTCTTGAACAACCAGGCCATGAACAACGCCACCACAATCCCCAGGAGATACATGGCCAGCATGGTCAGGCCCGGCAACCGCAGCCACCACAGCACCCGCCGGTCAGGGATACACGCCGCGATCAGCAACGTGTAAACCGGCAGACGCGCCGAACAACTCATCAACGGCGCCACCAGAATGGTTACCAAACGATCCTTGGGACTCTCGATCGTGCGCGTCGCCATGATGCCGGGGATCGCGCAGGCGAAGGAGCTGAGCATAGGAATAAAACTTTTCCCATGCAAACCCACCCGGCTCATCAAACGATCCATCAGAAACGCCGCCCGCGCCATGTAACCGGTGTCTTCCAGCAGCCCGATAAACAGAAATAACAGACAGATCTGCGGCAGGAACACCACCACCGCGCCCACGCCTTTGATCACCCCGTTGACCAACAGGTCGGTGAGCGCCCCGGGCCCAATCAAACCAGCGACCTGGCGTCCCAACCAGTCGACTCCTTCTTCCAGCCCCCGCATCGGCAATTCGGCAAATTGGAAGATGCTCTGGAACATCAGCGTCATGATCGCCACAAAGATCAGCAAACCCCAGATCCGATGCGTGAACACCCGGTCGAGCCGATCGCTCATGGTCGGGCCATCCTTCAGGGTTTCGGTCGTGACTTCCTGCTGAATCTGCGCAAGGCGCGCATAGCGGGCTTCGATGGGCACACTCCGCCAATCAATCCCGCTTTGTTCCAGACGCGTTCGCGCGGCGTGGACCACCGCGACGATGTTCTGGGAATAGACGTGGCCGCTTTGCGCCAGAAACCGTTCATCCGCCAGCAACAGCAGCGCTTCAATCTTCGGGACGCGGCGGCGTTTCGGAAGGGATTCCTGCAGCAGCCCGGTCAGGGTTGCTACCTCACGTTCCAATTCGGCCGGTAATACCCCGAATTCCAGCAGGCCGCCTTCCTCTTTCTGCCTTCCGCTTTCCGCTTTCCGCTTTCCGCTTTCCGCTTTCACCCATTCCTCGTCCTCCCTTTCGGGTGTTTCCCAGGCCATGGTCAGCAATCGTTCACGCAACGCCGCCACTCCTTTTCCAGTGCTGGCCACCAGGGGGATGACGGACACTCCCAGCCGCCCTTCCAACCCCCGCACATCGATTTCGTGGCCATTCGCCGTGGCGACGTCGACCATGTTCAACGCCAGACAGGTGGGATAACCCAGCTCAATGACCTGGGTCGCAAAGTAGAGATTGCGCTGCAAATTCGAAGCGTCCACCACCACCACGATCACATCGGGCGGCGGCACATCCGGCACCCGATGAAACAAGACATCGCGCGCGACCTGCTCGTCCAACGACTGCGGACTCAGACTATAGGTTCCCGGCAGATCCAGAACCATCACCGGCTGGTCCGCCGGAGCTTTCAACAACCGGCCCTCCTTCCGCTCCACGGTCACTCCCGGATAATTGCCTACCTTGGCTCTTAGACCCGTGAGGGCATTAAACAGAGTGGTCTTCCCCGAATTCGGATTTCCCGCCAGGACAATCTGTCGAGTGCGGATTGGCCTGGCGGAGCGGGGGGCGAATTGGCCGGGGGCAGGCATCTGCGAGCGACACGCTATTGGGGACGCACCCAGATCTGTTCCGCCTCGTGGCGCCTGACCGTCAAATGGTAACCGCGCACCTTGATCTCCACTGGATCTCCCAGCGGCGCAAAACGGACCAGTTCCACCGGCGTTCCCACCAACAAACCCATCTCGAGCAGACGCGCTTTCCCTTCGGGCGCCACTTTGATTTCACTGACGATGCAACTGGCCCCGACTTGCAGTGAAGCCAGCGGTTGAGACTCGCTGGGCATGGCTCAGGCCACGGGCAGGACGGCAGTGGCGGCAGCGGAGGTGGCGGAGGTGGCGGAGGTGGCGGACGGGAGGGGTTCGACCAGGATGGTCTCGGCCAGCTGATGACTCAGGCCCAAACGCGCGTTGCAGACCTGGCAGATCACATTCACATGCGTGCTGACCAGGCGCACCTGCTGTTCTTCGCAGAAGCCCAGTTCCCGCAGACGATGCGAGACTTCCGGAGGCGCAGCCAGCTGCTTGATGCGCACGGCGGTGCCGGCCTTAACCTGGTTCAATGGACACAGGTCAGGCGCCGGACAGCCAGAGGCTGCGCACGGAGGCAGGAACTCGTTCACAGCCCCTACGCTACCGGGGTTGAGACTGAGTTGCAAGAAGGATCGGGGGGGAAAAGCGGAAAGCGGAAAGCGGAAAGCGGAAAGCGGCCTGCGAAAGGAGGGCGCGTGGCGGCTGCGCGCCGTTTGGGCACGCAACGCACTGCTTCCGAGGCACGTCCGTCTCGATCGCCCCGCACAATGGGGTATTTACGCACTGCCCCCCCCGAACAATGCAGTTTGGTGCGCGGTCCCGCATGTGGGCGCGCTTCATCGTCCGTTGGCTCGAGGACCAAGGAACCATCCAACAGCCCGGCCCGAGCCCCGTCGAGGGAGCCTGCCCCGAGCGCCGTCGAGGGCTTCCTCCGATCCCATCTTCAAGCGGCCTAAAGGCCGCGATCCCGGGGGCAGTATCCGAATGCGCCGCCCGCACAAGGCAGGCGCGCAGAAAGATGGTGACCATGCCTTATCGTGCGTGGCACCATCGGCGCGCTCATGATTCTCACCAACGCAGAGCGGGACAGCTTGGTCCAGGCCCAGCACCGGAATCCGCATGAGTTGTTGGGGATGCATCCGCTGGGCTCCGGCGATGGCCTGGTCGTGCGGGCCTACGTGCGGGATGCGGCCGAGATCGAGATCGTCCCCGTCCTGGAAAAAAACCGCCCGGCCTTCAAACTCGAGCGCATCGACGACAGCGGGTTGTTTGAGGGGTTGACGCGGGAAGCGGCCAAGGTTTACGCCTACGATCTTGTGATTCGGGATTTTCAGGGGAACACGCGCCGGACGCGGGACGGCTACTCCTTCTGGCCGACGTTGGGGGAGACGGATCTGCATCTGTTCAACGAAGGCAACGATCGGCGAGCCTATGAGAAGTTGGGCGCGCAAATTCAGACGATCGATGGCGTGCCCGGCGTGAGTTTTGCCGTGTGGGCGCCCAACGCCCAGCGGGTAAGCGTGGTGGGGGAATTTAATCAATGGGACGGTCGTTATCATCCGATGCGGTTGCTGGGCGCATCCGGCATTTGGGAGGTATTCATCCCGGGTTTAGGCGAAAGTGCTCTCTATAAATTCGAGGTGAAGAACATTTATGGCAATCCGGTGCTGAAGACCGATCCGTTCGGATTTGCCTTTGAGGCGGCGCCGAAGACGGCGTCGGTGGTGTGGAACACGCGCAAGCATAAATGGACCGACCAACGTTGGATGGAAGAACGGGGCCGGCGGGATCCCTTGCGCTCGCCGATGAGCATCTATGAGGTGCACCTGGGCTCATGGCGAAAGAAGAACGAGTTTGAATCCCTCAGCTATCGCGAGGCGGCCGAACAACTGGTGGGCTACGTCCGGGAGATGGGTTTTACCCACGTGGAATTTCTGCCGGTGGCAGAGCATGCGTTCTTTCCCTCTTGGGGTTATCAGGTGACAGGGTTTTACGGAGTAACTTGCCGGTTCGGCACGCCCGATGAGTTTCAGTACCTCGTCAATGCCTTCCACGAGGCTGGCATTGGAGTGATTATCGACTGGGTGCCGGCGCATTTCCCGCGCGACGACTGGGCGTTGGCTCGTTTTGACGGCACGGCCCTCTTTGAGCATGAAGATCCGCGCAAAGGAGCACACCAGGATTGGGGCACGCTGATTTTCAACTATGGCCGGCATGAGGTGCGGAATTTTCTCACGGCCAACGCGCTGTTTTGGTGTGACCGATTTCACATTGATGGGTTGCGGGTCGACGCGGTGGCCTCGATGCTGTACCTCGATTACTCCCGCAAGGAAGGCGAATGGATCCCCAACCAGTACGGAGGCCGGGAGAATCTGGAAGCGGTGGGATTCCTGCGTCACTTCAATCACGTGGTGCACACGGAGCATCCTGGAGTGGTGACCATTGCGGAGGAGAGTACGGCCTGGGGACTGGTGACGCGCCCGCCGTACCTGGGCGGGTTGGGATTCAGCCTGAAATGGAACATGGGCTGGATGCACGACACGCTGGGATATTTCAAACGGGATCCGGTGTATCGGAAGTATCATCAGAACGATCTCACTTTCGCGATGCTTTATCATCATCACGAAAACTTCACCTTGCCGCTCTCGCACGACGAAGTGGTGCACGGGAAAGGGTCGTTACTCGGGCGGATGCCGGGAGATGACTGGCAGCGGTTCGCCAACGTGCGCGTGTTGCTGGCGTATCAATGGACGTTCCCGGGCAAGAAACTCCTGTTTATGGGGGGGGAATTCGCCCAAAGCCGCGAATGGGATGCCAACGCCGGCCTCGACTGGTGGTTGTTGGACCAAGGCCCGTATCATCGCGGACTGCAGCGGTTCGTCCAGGATCTGAACCGCCTCTACCGCGCGGAAGCCGCTCTTTGGAAAGGCGATTACGACATGGACGGCTTCTACTGGATGGATTGCTCCGATCACGAGCATAGTGTCCTTTCATTTGTGCGCCAGGAACCCGGCGGCCAAAGCAGGCTGTTGGTCGTGCTGAACCTCACCCCGGTCTTGCGAGTCGGGTACCGCGTTGGTTTTCCGGTCGGAGGCCCCTGGCGCGAAGCCCTCAACAGCGATGCGGCGATCTACGGCGGCAGCAATCAGGGCAACCTCGGCGGGGTTTATGCCGAACCTGTGCGCATGCATCATCAGCCTCATTCGGCCGCGTTGCTGCTCCCGCCACTCAGCGTGCTCGTCTTTCAGCACGACCAACGCTGAGTCCGGTTCGATCCCTGGGAGTAATCGCTGGGCAGCCGGTTCGCCTTCTGTTAGCGTTTGTTCAATGAACGATCTGCTCATCGGATTGCTCAGTTCACTGCTGGCGACCAACCCGCCGGCCGCCGCCAGCAATTTGTTGCATCAGAAAACCGGGTTGCGGGTTGCGTTGACCAATCCCAACGACCCGCTGGAGCGCGAGTTGAAGCAGATCATGGCGGCCGATGATGCGGCGCAAGCGGAGGTCGACGATTGGATCCTCACGCGCCAGAAGGAAGGTTCACCCGAGCATGAAGTGCTGGAAGCCACCTTCCGCGCCCGGATCCTCGAGCGTTTTAAGCCCGTCCGGAAAAGTTATGAGCAATTTCTGGAAGCGCATCCCGATCATGCGGCTGCCCGGCTGGCTTACGGCAGTTTCCTGAGTGACCTCGGAGACGATACGGCCGCCGAAAATCAATGGGAACGCGCGCGCGAAACTGATCCCACTAACGCGGCCGCCTGGAACAACCTGGCCAATCACTACGGCCATTTCGGGCCGGTGGCAAAAGCCTTCGAATACTACGCGCGCGCCATCGAACTCGAGCCGCGTGAGTCGCTGTATTACCAAAACATGGCCACCACCGTTTTCCTCTTCCGAACGGAAGCGACCAACTACTATGGCATCACCGAACAGCAAGTGTTCGAGAAAGCCATGAACCTCTACAAGAAGGCGCTGGAGTTGGACCCGCAAAATTTTCGGCTGGCGGCGGAAGTGGCGCAAACGTATTTCGGGATCAAACCGCTCCACACCGACAACGCCCAGACCAACCGGCAGGCGGAACTCAAGCTGGCCGACCAGGCCATGGCCGCGTGGCGGGTCGCCCTTAAACTGGCGGATAACGACCTCGAACGCGAAAGTGTTCACCTCAATCTGGCTCGTTGGCAGATCAACACCGAACGCTTCGCCGACGCGCACCGCAGCTTGAATCTGGTCAGCAACCAGGCCTTGCTGCCCAGCAAAAATACCCTGACCAGAAAGTTGACCACGCGCGAGGCCAGCAAGGCCACCAATTCGCCCGCCTCCCCGACTCCCGCCTCCCCGACTCCCGCCAGCACCTCGAGCGACACGGAGCGCCGGCGCGAGACCCGCCCCGAACGCTGAGGTCGATCTTTGTCGGCCATCGTTGTCGACCCGAGCATCCCGGGCGGTTGCCATCGACAAAGACTGTCGACAAAGAGGCTCGAGCAAGAATCAGACTCCGACTCTCGGCCGCTAATCCGCGGACCCTTTGCCTCCGTGCGTTGCGAAGCCCTCTTCACGCCACCAGTTCTCCAGTTCATCGGTTCCGAAGTCTGCCAACACCTGGCCGTCCACCTCGATCACCGGCGCCAAGGTTTGCCCGGACAAAGCGATCATCTCCCGGTATGCCGCCGGGTTGACCGTAACGTCGAGTTGTTCATATTCGAACCCGCGCGCATCCAGCCAATCACTGGCTTCTTCGCACCAGCCGCAGCTGCGCTTGATGAACAGGCGGATCCGCTCAGGTTTCACTGTTCGGTGATGAACGTGTCACTGTGCTCATAGCAAGGCGCGCAGCAGCACAATAACGTGAGCGGTCCGGGACCGGTGTTCCAGATCTTGTGCCTTTTGCCCGGTGGAATGGCAATGGCGTCTCCCGCCTTCACCTCCGCCTCTTCGCCTTCGATGCGCATGCGCCCCTGCCCTGCGGTGATGAAATAGATTTCTTCAGTCTTGCCATGGTAATGCTCCTGCGTGCTGCCCCCAACGGGCAGACGTGCTTCCGCCAAACTCTGATTTCTGATTGCCGAATTGCGATAGGCCAATAACTCGCGGATCTCCGACCCGTCCTTGGTGAGGAAGGGCGCCGCCGCGGATAAGGTGACAATTTCCATAGAATTGAGTAGCTGGTGCGGACACTGCCGCAGGCGAGGTGCGGTGACAAGCGTTGGCGTGCGTTAGAGTGCCTTGGCGTCCATTTCCCGAGGCGTATTTATTCAGGCACTGCCCCCCGAACAATGCAGTTTGGTGCGCGGCGTTTACGCCGCTCGAGCGGCCGGCGGGTCAAGAGCCAAGGAACTGCTCAACGCTTTCTCCGATCCCTATCTTGAAGCGGCCTGAAAGGCGCCTGAAAGGCCGCGATCCCGGCGGCGCGCCGCTTCATCGTCCTTCGGCTCCAGGGCGGGAGACTACCCAGCGCTTTCTCCGATCCCTAGTGATGTGTCTCACAAATAGCTGGTGTTTTGTTGCGCCCGTCCATTTCCCTTGTTCCCTTGTCGCGGATCATTTTGTTTGGCTGTGACGAAGCATTCGCCCTAAGCTGCGGCGCTTTCCGACCGCAAACAGCAGCGCAACCGCCATGCAAATCCACGCGCACCGTCACGGCTCGCAACTCCAGCGCAATCCTCCGCGCACTTGCCGTCCTTGCCGTCCATGCCGTCCAGTTCTGAACCTGGCGCGCCGTTCCGGCGGTCTGGTCCTGGTCCTGTTTGTGCTGGGCGGACTCACCCAAGCGGCCACGACCAAGACTGAAAATGTGTTCCTGGTGACCGCCGACGGTTTGCGCTGGCAGGAAGTCTTCACGGGCGCCGAAGAGATCCTGATGAGCAAGGAATACGGGAATGTCGGCGACTCCGAGACCAACGCGTTGCGGGCTCAATTCTGGCGCCCGACCGCGGAGGCGCGGCGGGAGGCGTTGTTCCCGTTTCTCTGGGGGACGGTGGCCAAGCGCGGACAACTCTGGGGAAACCGCCAGCGGAACAGCGACGTGCGCGTCAGCAACGGCCATAACTTTTCCTATCCGGGCTACAACGAATTCCTCACCGGTTATGCCGATCCGAAGATCGAAAGCAACGACAAGCTGCTGAATCCGAATACGAACGTCTTCGAATGGTTGCAAATCCAACCTGCCTTTCGCGGCCGGGTCGCCGCCGCCGTCAATTGGGAGGTGCTGCCGTGGATCCTCAACGCCCCGCGCTCCGGCATCGCCATCTGGAGCGGATTCGAGGTCCCGGAAGGCACCCAACGTTATCCGGTGCCGGAGACTTTGACCGAATTGGTGGAACGCGGACGCACGATCTGGTCGGGCGTGCTGCTCGATTGCTTCGTCGGTTACGCAGCTAAACATGCCGTCCGCACTTTGCAGCCGCGGGCGCTCTACGTGTCGTTTGGCGAGACCGACGATTGGGCGCATGAAGGCGCGTATTATCGTTACTTGCATGCGGCCCATGAATTCGACCGGTTCCTGGGTGAACTGTGGGCCCTGGCTCAGAGTTCACCTGCCTACCACAACCGCACCACGCTGTTCATCACGGTGGACCACGGACGTGGGCCGGGACCCATTGCCTGGAAGAATCATGGCAAAGCCATCGTTGATTCCGCCTATGCCTGGTTCGGGGTGATCGGGCCGGACATCGCCTCCCTGGGCGAACGAGCCGATACGCCGCCCGTGCTGCAGGCCCAAATCGCTGCCACGGTGGCCTCCGTCCTCGGTCTGGATTTCCATACCGCGCTTCCGGCGAGCGCCCCTCCCATCAAGGAGCTGCTGACTAAGTAAGTAGTAGCTGGCAAACCGCAAACGCGTGTCTAAAGGCACGAATTGCCCCCAATAACCGTTCCCCCATTTTCAATTCCCATTTCCCAATGGCCTCCCGGACGGACGTAGTAGGGACGCCTCGGCCCACGCGGCTGCGATGTATTGGGAATTGGGAACTGACAACTGAAAATTTGTGATTGGAATGGAAGCATGAACTCAGACCAGAAGGAATAGTCGCATGACGTTTACAGAACCGCGCTTGCAGCCACCGCCACAGTTGTCCTTAGGAGAATCCTGCTACCGCGAGGCACTTTTTTGGTTACGCGAGCAGAATTTCTCCTCCCGCGACCAGATTTTCTGCAAGCGGCCCACAATTTCTGGTTGCGCGAGGACTCGAAGTGCTTCGCGACGCCCGAATTCACCTCGTTTGCCCACTTTTCGTGTCCGTTGACGCAAGATTCCGCGGGCCGCAGCCAGATTTGCAACTCCGCTTAGGAAAATCCTGCTTCACCAAGCCGAAATTCTGGTCCGCTAACGAGAATTTCTGCTCACGTAACCAGATTTCCTGGTCCATGAGCCGTTGGAGGATGGGCAATTCCCTTGCCCAACCCCGGCAGCTTTGTCACGCACGCTGGGTTTGGGAGTCGGCCGATTGCCGCTACAGCTGATGCATCGAGGGCAGTGCTCGAATGCCCCCCGGCGGGGCGGAAATACGGGTTGACCACTCTGGCCGGCTGCCTATCGTTTGGTGTATGGACCATTCGCCTGGCTTCCTAAAAGTTGTCAATGAAGCTCGCACGCGCGTGAAGGAGATTTCGCTGGACGACGCGCGTTTGCGTTTGGCGCAAAACCCGAAGGCGATTCTATTGGATGTGCGGGAGGACGCCGAATGGGCTGCTGGCCACGCCATCCAAGCGCGGCATCTGGGCAAAGGCATTCTGGAACGTGACCTGGAACGAGAATTTCCCGATCCGGACACGGAAATTATAATGTATTGCGGAGGCGGTTACCGTTCGGTGTTGACCTGCGAGGTCGCGCAACGGATGGGATATCGCAATGTACATTCGCTGATCGGCGGCTATAAAGCCATGATCCAAGCGGCCTGGCCGATGGCCAAATAACAATTCTTATGAAACTCCTGAGCCTCCAAGCATTCGCGATTCTGTTCTGCGTCGGTCTGACTCCTTGCGCCCTGACCGCGGAACGGAAGCTCGGAGAGGCCGCAAGCCTCAGCAGCGTCGACGTCAAGGGCGACCCCATGCCGGGCGGAAAATTGACCGCCTTGGTGAAGGTGAAATTGGATCAAGGTTACCATGTTCATTCCAACAAACCTTCTGAGCCGCAGTTCATCGCCACGGTGCTCACGCTGGGCACCGCGCCGGGGGCCCGCGCGGGAACCATTTCCTATCCGGCCGGCCAATCGCACAAAGTAGAAGGGCTCGACAAACCGCTCTCGGTCTATGAAGGCGAGTTTGAGTTGTCCATCCCCATCGGCCTCAGCGCCACGGCGAAGTTGCCGCTAACCATTCCTGCAACTCTGGGGTATCAAGCTTGCAAAGGCGCTCAGTGTTATGCTCCGCAAAAGCTGAAATTTGAGATCAAGATCGAAGATAAGAAATAGGCGGCGCCAGCAGGCCGGCCTATGGGTCCAAGCGCAGGAGCAACTCCGCGCTCCTCCTTAACTTGAATCGACCGCCCCCACCGCCCCCGCTGCCCGCACCGCCGCCGCTTCCACCTGGAGCCGACGCTAAACGTCTGCGGGCCGCTTCCGCCATGAACTTTCTTTTGCCTGGCAGCGGTTTGTTCTGGCTGGGCTACCGGATGTTGGGCGCCTGCCTGAGCGGCGCGTTCCTTTCATGTTTCCTGGCGATCATGACCATTTTCCTGATCGGGTATGGCCGTTATCTTTCCATCGCGCTCAGCGAAAATCTGATGGAAGGTAATAACCTGGAACAAGCGGGCGCCGCCTTTCACACCAATTGGCTGGTTGGCATCGCCGCGGTGGGACTGTTACTCTACGCGATCTCGGCGATCCTTTTCTCGCGCGCCAAACGTCGGCTCACCCGGAGCTGACGCTGGGATCTAAGCTCTGGAAATTCTTTATGCCTTAAGTGCAGCGGCTCTTCCAATCGACTTTGCAGCCTTAGACTTAGAACTCCGTTCCGTGATTACGAATCGGTCAACCGGTGGCGCAGAACTCCTCGAGGCAATCAGCAGGTTGGGGCCAGTTAATGAGCCGCCACAGTTCTGGACGCGAATCGCGAATGACAAGTCGTACAACTTGAACCAGCCCTTAACATCTGTGCTATGACGCTGACGGTAACGGGAACGTAACGGCCCTGACGCCGGCGGCAACAGTCGTATCGGTTGAAACCGTCGACGGAAATCAGCTAGACTCCCACCATTACTGCTGATGCACTACTTGCAAGAGATTCTTGGGATAATTCAAAGGGACAGGGGATTGGGCTTTCGAGAATTGCCTAATGGCACACAGCTGATTGGGCGGGTGCCTCACGTCGCGCCCAATGCATGGTTGCACGAATTATTTCCACCAATTTCTGATACTCGGATCGATGGCGTGCAGTCGGAGATTGGAATGCTTATTCCAGAAGCATTTAGAGATTTCTTGAGCCTCGGCAATGGGATTAGACTCTTCTCTGGCTCTGTCTCTATCTATGGTGTGCGAGAGAACTATGAACGTGGAGAGGATGCTGTCTGGCAGCCCTTCGATCTCGTCGCTCCAAATACAGTAGAGCGGCTGCGCGATGCAAAGAACTCATACTTATTCGTCGGCGGCTATCCGGAAGGGCGCGGTTCGTATCTCTACATTAGTAACGACGATCAAAAGGTGTATCGCTGCTCTCGGCAATCGTGCGAACCACTAAACAGGTGGGAAAGCTTTCCACAAATGTTGCTTACTGAAGCTCGGCGTCTTGCAACTCTCTTTGACAGGAACGGCCGAAGGCTTGATTCTTCCAAGGCGGTAACGCCTCAAAGAGACCTTTGATATAGAAGAGCAGGCGCTAGGCTGGCTAGAGGTTAGAACGGAATCCTTCCCGGGGGTAAGATCTCTGCTTTCGCAATTTGCTGACCCGCGGGGAACCACGGATTTCACGGATGGAACGGGCTTTTCTTGCGTGGAATTCGACCAACGAACCCAGAGCAATTCGTAATTCTCCTTTTCTTTTTATCCGTGTAATCCGTGAAATCCGTGGTGCCTCTGCGCTCCACCGGCAAGCGCGTGCCACACGGTCACAGGAGGGAGCAAACAGAGGCGTGTTCGAGTGAGGCCTGTCCTTGCCTCCGTCCGATGCTGTTTCACACTTCTCAAAGTGTGCACATGACGCTGTGGGCTGAACGACGCTTACGAACTAGATATGCGCTGAACAAGGATCTAAGCTCTGGGACCCCAGGCGGGCTAGTGCTAGTAGAGAGCGCGTCGAGCACAGAGCGCGCCCGTTCGCGAAACTCACTCGTCCCGTTCGGTGGCAGGCTTTTCGATCAATTGCACGGGAGCCTGGCAGCAGGCGCAAGGTTCCGGAGAGACCGTGGAGATGGCGCAGATCTCGCAATAATAATAGAGGTTCTGCAGCACCCCGTTTTTCACGGAACGAAAGTAGGTAAGCTCAAGGGCCTGGCTCCGGGGCAATAACCGGCCTTTAACCCGCAATTCCTTGGCCCGCACGCGTTCGTCCTGGAAAATCGCCTGGGAGAACTTGCCTTCGAGCAACGTGTAACAGACGCCATTGGTGGTCTTCAACGTCCAGATATGTTGATGGCGCGTGGGCAACTCCGTTCCATGCTGTCGATGCATCTCTTCCGCCAGACAAACGACGCGACCCTGTAACTGGACTTCTTGCACCGTAACCTGCAGTTGCTGGACCTGATTTGAACCCGCAGCTGTCTGCGCACTCGCCTGTGGTGTTCGCGCCAACCCGGCCAACCCACCGCCCAGCAGGACGGCGCGCAGAAAAGCCAGCAAGAATCTTCGCGGCTTCATCAAGCCTCCGTTGCTTGCGCCAGCGCCCGTTCGTAATCACCCGGTTCGTCCAGATCCAAGTCCAGCCCCGGATCATCCATATTGCACCGGATGGCCGGCCCGCCGGCCCCCGTCAGATACTGCTTTAGATCCGTAGCCGAGCTGGTTTTGAGCCCGGCGAACGTGGCGGCAGGCAAGATTAACGGATGCCGTCCGCGGCCGTTCCGGCTGGGCTGACATACGGCCCTGGTATGCTGAGTGGCGAATTCGAGCAACTCCTTCAGCGTCCTGGTCCGGACCAAAGGTTGATCCCCGAGCGCCACAGCCCAATGGGTCAAGTCCGGTCCCCAACCCGTCCACTGCGCGGCGCATTGCACGGAGCTGAACATGCCTCGGCCTGGATCCGGATTACGGATGCGTTGGGTGGAAGGCCATCCGATTCGATTCAGCTCCGCCTCCAGGCCTGCATTGCTTCCGTCCAGAACAACCGCGATCTGCGCCGGGCTGAGGGAAGTCCATTGCGCCAAGAGATGAGCGATCACCGTGCCGGTGCCGCCTCCCCAGGGCAGCAGCAGCTTGGGACGTCCCATGCGCACCGAGGCGCCCGCGGCCAGGATAATCACTCCCAGTCTCATTGTATCATCCTCTTATCGGCTGATCGCAGGGGTCGGCGCCGGCGCCGAGAGTTCGGGCGCACGCGCCGGCACGACCTGGCCGCGGCCTGGCGCCTTGCCCTCCGCCGCTTCACCTACGAGCGCCGCCCGCTCCTGGATATATTGGGCCATGATGCTCACGGCGATCTCGGGCACTGTCCGCGAAGCGATCTCCAGCCCAACCGGGCAAGCCACGCCGGACAGCTGCTCGGTGGTGGCAATGCCGTCCCTGATGAATTGGTCAAAAATCAAGCGCGCCTTGCGCCGGCTTCCGATCATGCCCAGAAACGCGAAAGGTTGCTGGATCCATCGCGCCAAAACCAAAGCATCCCGCTGATGCCCGCGCGTCACGATCAAACCGAACGTCGGCCGCGCAGGAAATGGTTCCTCCAACAATTGTTCCCAGGCTCCAACCCGGAACCGTGTGTCTTCCGGGAAAAAGTGGCTGTTGGCCAGGCTGGGGCGATCGTCAAATACCGTCACTAGAAAGTCCAGCTGCCGAGCCATGGGAGCCACCGCTTGCGCGACATGACCTGAACCGGCGATCCATAACGCGCAAGGCGGCGTCACCGTTTCCCGATAACGCCAGCTGGAGGCGCCGGAAACTTCGGCCGCTGGATCGGCAAACGCAATGTCGAAGTTCTCACGCACACCCCAGATGAGAGTCTCTTCCCGTTTCACCAGCGCCCGCCACACTTCGCCCGCCTCAGCTGCCCGCGGCAGAATCAACCCGCTCACTTTCCCGCCACAGATCAAACCGTCGTCCCAACCGAAATCATGATCCAGGATCAGATCGAAGGTGGCCGGTTCGCCAGTGCGCAGGGCGCGCCGGGCTCGATCCTGAATCTCCGCCTCCAGACAGCCGCCGCCCAGCGTGCCCACGATTCGGCCGTCCGCAAAGAACAGGGCTTTGGCTCCCTGCTTCTGCGGGCTGGACCCTTTGATGGCGGAGATAATGCCAAGGGCGAAAGGCTCGCCACTGTCCAGGGCCTGCGCGATCTGTTCGTAGAACTGTGACATAAACGAGTCCGACAAGGTTCACCTTAACCTTGCCGGCTGCTCATGACTAGCCGGAATCCCATGCTACGATCCCATAAAGAACGTGGAGCAACAACCGATGAGGGACTGTAAAACCACTGTTTCTCTCCGTGCCCTCCGTGTCCTCCGTGGTAATCCTCCCCCTCCTCGGTCGGTTGCGGCTTTGCCGCGCTGGGTAATCCGTGGTCGTCCCAATGCAGGTACGGACCAGCGTGTTGGGCTCGCAAACAAGAGGACTCTCTCTGTTGCCTCCTGGCGAAGGATTGAACTTGTCGGCGCGCATTCTCCCGGCATGCTGACGGCCAATGAAACTGCGCTTCACCTTTCTTTCCATTCTCCTCGCCCTATCGTCGGTCCAAGGCCTTCGTGCCGAAGGAAACTTTTATCTCAAAGACGGCGATCGCGTCGTCTTTTACGGCGACAGCATCACCGATCAAAGACTTTATACGACGTTCACCGAAACGTACGTCGTCACGCGGTTCCCCAGAATGCAGGTTGAGTTTGTGCACTCCGGCTGGGGCGGGGACCGGGTCACCGGCGGAGGTGGTGGCCCGATTGACCAACGGCTTAAACGCGATGTCTTCGCCTACAAACCCAACGTCATGACGATCATGCTGGGAATGAACGACGCCTCGTACCGCGCCTTTGATCAGGCGATCTTCGACACCTACGCCCGGGGTTACGAGCACATCATTGATTCGGTTAAAAAAGAACTCCCCGGCATTCGCATCACTGTCATTCAGCCTTCGCCCTTCGACGATGTGACTCAAGAACCCAAATTTGAAGGCGGCTACAACAGCGTGCTCCTGCGCTATGGCGAGTTCGTCAAGGACCTCGGCCAGCGACAAAACCTCAATGTGGCTGATTTGAACAATCCAGTGGTCGCGGCGTTGCAGAAGGCGAAGATGACGGACCCGAAAGTGGCCGGCAACTTGATTCCGGACCGAGTCCATCCCGGTCCAGCCGGGCAACTGTTGATGGCGACGGAATTACTCAAATCATGGAAAGCGCCGGCCACCGTGACCAAGGTTCAAATCGACGCCCGCAACAAATCGGTCACTGAAGCAGGATCGACCAAAGTTACGGCCTTACAGGTCGACGGGCCCGTGCGGTGGCACCAAACCGACGCGGCTTTGCCGATGCCACTGGATCTCAAAGAACCGGCCATCGCGCTGGCAGTTCAGTCCTCGGACTTCGTCGAGGCGCTCAACCAACAAACCCTCACGGTTTCCGGATTGAGCGACGCCCGTTACACGCTCAAGATCGACGGAAAGAAGGTGGCTGCTTTCAGCGCGGAGGAATTGGCCAAGGGCGTGAACCTGGCCATGCTTTCAACGCCCATGACCGACCAAGCCCGCCACGTTCACGAATTAACGCTCCGCCACAACAACATTCACTTCGCCCGCTGGCGTCAGATCCAGGTGCCCCTGGAAAACCACGACACGCCGAAGGTCCGGAAAGCTGTCGAGAATCTGATCTCAGCGCTGGATGAGGACGAGGCGGCGACAATAAAACAGCAGCGGGCGGCGGCCATCCCCGTTTCGCACCAGTACGAATTAAGTCCGGAATAAGCGGAGACGGATGTGTGCCTGCCGGGTCTTCTGGCGTCATGAAGCCTTATCTACCTGTGGGCGGCCTGGTCGCCGCTGGTTTTGACGCCAGTGGCGCTTATCTGCTGACCATCACGCACTCGGGTCGCGGTGTTTTCTCCACCAACACATGGGAACGGGTCGCGCGCGACGTTGCCCCGGCTTATCCCAAGGCCGGCCTCGGCATCGGCATCGGCCCGATCGCCGGTCAAAGCATTTGCGTGACCGAGATGAACTATCAACGCGGTTCAATGCGCCTGAGCAGTCCGGACGGACGGATCACGCTGCACTGTGAGAGCAGCGGGATTGAAGTGGAAGTGCAGGACGATTGACCCGACTGAACCAACTACGCTACTGGTTCCCTTTAACCGCCGGGCCGATCGCAAAGAGATCTTTCATGGTGGCGACATACAACACGCCCTGAGCGGCCGTCGCGGTGGCACTGATCGGGCTGCCGAACTCAATCTTGGCCAACAACTGCTTGGTGGCCGCCGCGGCGAAGATCAGAAATTCACCTGCGCGAGTGCCCAAATAGACCTTGCCGTCCGCGACCAACGGGGAGGCCCAGACTTCACCATTGAGGTCGTGAGTCCAGTGCGGCTGGCCGGTGGCCGCGTCCAGGCAATGCATCTTGCGTCCGCAATCGGCGATAAACAGCAAGCCGCCGGAGATGGCAGGCGTGGACATGACGTGTTTCTCCAGCGGATAACTCCAGAGCAATGCGTTGGTGGTGACATCCCCTTGACCGGCGGTCGAAAGGCATTTCAACCACGCTTCCGTCTTGCCCCAGAACAGATCGCCGCCTCCCGCCACGTAAAGCCGTTGTTCGTAAAAGACCGGCATGCCGTAGATGTTGCTGGGGCCTTCGCGGCGATTGGTGCTGTAACGGTGCACGTTTGTTTTGGGCGCCGTCGGGTCAAAATCGAATTGCCAGACCTTGTGCAGTTTGGCCGGTTCGGCCGAAGCCGGTCCCGCTTCGAGCGGATCGAACCCGTAGAGCACCCCGTTGCCGGCGGCGAAAAAGACGCGCGGACGGCCCGCCACGTCGCCCAAGGAAGGCGAAGACCAGGTGCAATGGAAGATGTCGGGGGCGATCGGTTCATCATCGCGGGCCAGCAACCGGCCCGATCGTTTGTCCACCACCACCAGGCTCGGGGCATGGGGTGTCCGGATGCGTTTGTGGGTGTTATCGACGCCCGTGCCGGTATTGAGGTAAAGATGATCCCCGTGGATGAGGATTGAGCTATGCGCAGCGTCATGCGACCAAATCCCGGCCTCTTTGGTCAAATCCAGGCACCAGATCACGTCGGCATCAAGCGGGCCCGGTTGCATGGGCACCGGCGGTGCGTTGGTGCCGCGCGGTGTCATGTGAAGGCCTTCGTCGCGAAAAGGACCGTCATTGCCATTCTCCATGCCGCGCGCGTCCAGACACATCACTTCACCGCGGTTGTTCACCACATAAACGCGATCTCCCTCCACTGTCACCGGGGAAGCCAGGCCGGTTTTGGGCCAGTCATGAAAGGGATCTTCTTCGCGTTTCGGCACCACTAATTGCCAAAGCAATTTGCCGTCTGCCTCGTTGAAGCACATCAATACGCCGCGATCGCCCTCATGCCGTGGATCGCGCGGCTGCCCGTTGTTGGTGCCGATATAGACGCGCCCGCCCGCCACGATCGGCGTGGAATGGGTTTCCGTCCCCAACGGCACGCTCCAGCGAATGTTGCGGCCGGACTTTGGATCGAAGTCCTGCACCAAACCGCGTTCAGACGAGACCATGTTGCGGGACCAGGCTTCGCCCCACTGCGGCTGGCTGCCCGCCCGTGCCATCTCTCCAACGCCTCCCGCAGCCACCCACCACGTCCCCGGCCGCCACCAGCGCACACACCGCCGGGTAGAAGCTGCCGGAACGTGAGGACGAGGCAAAACAGAACTGTGGCATGACCGCCGCGGGTTTTACACGTTTCGAGCGATTCTGGCGACTAGTTATCGAGGCGAGGGCAGTGCTCGAATGCCCCCGAATGACCCAGGCGCCTAGGCGCCCCGGATCTGGCTTGCTCCGGGCCATGTTTTCCGGTTAGAGTACAGCTCATGCTGCGCCCGTTCACCCTGATGCTGCCGTTGGCTTTGCTCATGGGATGCAACACTCCCGAGCCCCCCAGCGCCGCTCAGCCCAAGCCCGTGGAAACTCCCTTACCGCCGCCGGACAAGTTCTCTCCCCATGACGTGCAGGAATTCCAACGGGCGGCGGCCCATTTCAAATCCGTGGTGAGCCTGCCCCGACTGGAGGAAGAGCCGCGCCAGATCCACAAGACGCTCTCCAACACGATGGCGGGGGCCGCCGCCGCGTTGGATGCGATCGCCGCGTGCGGTCACGAGCGATCGACCTTCATCAACACGATTGCGGCGCTGGATGATTTGACTTACGACCTCGGGCTGGTCGTCAACCGCTTTAGTCTAATCAAAGAAACCAGCACCAACGCCGCCTTGCGCGAGGTGGCCACCGATGCGGTCAAGACTCTCTCCGAATGGGCGGTCGGCATTGAATACCGTGAGGATGTCTACCGGGTCGTGAACGCCTATGCACTCACCCTGCCCGCCCTGTTTGGGGAAGAGGAGAAACTGCTGAAGGAAGTCCTGCGGGACTATCGGCGGGCCGGGCTGACCCTTCCGAAGGGACAACGCGAGGAGGTGGAACGTCTGCGCAAGGAACTGGCCCGCTTGTCCACGGATTTCGAGGCCAACATCACCAAGGCCCAGGCGCCGCTCAAGTTTACCGGCGCGGAATTGGAGGGCGTGCCCGCCGACGTCTTAAGCCAGCCCGGGATCAAAACCGGTCCGGACGAATACACGATCCTGGCCAATGTCACCTTCCAGTTCCTGGCCGTGGTGGAGAACGCCAAAGCCGAAGCCACTCGCCGGAAGATCGTCGTCGCGCAAAACAATCTGGCCCGCGACCAGAATGTCCCGTTGCTTCAAAAGATCCTCGAACTGCGCGATCGCATCGCGCACAGGCTGGGCTACGCCTCCTGGGCCGATTACCAGATTGAACCCAAGATGGCTCGCACGGCCGCCCGGGCCCGCGACTTCCTCAATGACCTGCGCACCGGCCTGCAACCGAAGTTCGAGGCGGAACTGGCGGAGTTCCAAAAAATGAAAGCACGCGACACTGGCGATGCCAACGCGCGGATTGAAGTGTGGGACTGGCGCTATTACAGCAACCAACTCAAGAAAGAACGTTATTCGGTCGATGCCGAGGAGCTCCGGGTTTATTTCCCTTATGAACAGGTGTTGCAGGGCATGTTCCGCATCTATGAAGAGATCTTCGGCATCAAGTTGAAGCGCATCCCCGCGCCGGCCAAGTGGGTGCCGGAAGTCGAGCTCTACGCGGTCTGGGACGCTCACACCGCCGAACCTCTGGGCCTCTTCTATCTGGATATGTTCCCACGCGAAGGGAAGTATCACCATTTCGCCCAGTTCCCCATCATCGAAGGCAAACGCCTGCCTGGCGGCCATTACCAGCGACCCACCGTCGCCCTCGTCTGCAATTTCCCGCCGCCCTCCGCCGATCATCCCTCCCTGCTGGCCCATGCGGAGGTGGAAACTCTCTTCCACGAATTTGGGCACGCGCTCCATTCCATCCTGACCCGGGCGCATTTCGCCCGCTTTTCCGGCACGAGCGTGCCGCGCGATTTTGTCGAAGCGCCTTCGCAGATGCTGGAGAATTGGGTTTGGGACAAGAAAGTGCTGGATAGTTTCGCGGCTGATTACCGGGATCCCTCGAAAAAGATCCCCAAACAAATCCTGGGCAAACTAAAGGAAGCCAAGCTGGCTACCATCGCCACGTATTATCGCCGGCAGCTTTCTTTGGCGCTGGTCGATTTGGCTTTGCACACCGAGATCCGCGACGGAGGCGGCCAGGACTGCGTGCGCCTGGCCAACGATGTCGCGTCGTCCGTCTTTCTGCCCGTGCCTCCGGACACGGCCTTTGTCGCCTACTTCGGTCACCTGACCGGCTACGATGCGGGCTACTACGGTTACGCCTGGGCCCAAGCCATCGCGGCGGACCTGGCGACTGTCTTTGAGAAATCCCCGCACGGTTACTTGGATCCCAAGGCCGGCGCGCGTTTGCGCGAAGAAATCTATGCCCCCGGCGATTCGCGGGACGTCAACCTGTCGATCGAAACGTTCCTGGGCCGCCACCAAAGCATCACGCCATTCCTGAAAACGCTGGGGATCGGAACCCAGTGAGTGCTGGTTGCTAGTAATTGGGCGCATTCACGCACTGCCCCTGGGGACAGCACGCTGATCGCGAGATCTAGGAACCATTTCCAGTGCGGAATGCGGAATGCGGAATGCGGAATAGCCAATAGCCACTCAGTAACCAACAATCAGGAACCAGGAACCGGGAACCATTTCCAGTGCGGAATGCGGAATGCGGAATAGCCAATAGCCACTCAGCAACCAACAACAAGGAACCAGGAACCAGGAACTAGGACCCCACCAAGTGCCGCAGCAACAGTTCGAATTCGAGCGCCTGCACCTGCCGAAGCAATCGGCCGCGTTTCTCCTCCGGCGCATCAGCCTCCATTTCGCAGGCGTCGACCAACGCGAACGCGTCCCATTGTCCGCGTGAGATCAATGGGCCGGGCAGCTTGATGGGGCCCGTCGCCTGCAACAAGTCGCCGGCCCGGACGGCTAATTCGGAAAAGCACGCGTGTTGACGCACTCGTCGGAACCAATACTTGGCGTTGCTATAGTCCGGCTCGCGTCGATGCATGATTGCATGCACGTAACTGCCGTCGCGATTCTCCACCGCCTGGGCTAGTTCATGCGCGGCCTCCAGATGATCATGCCACAGGAAGACCGTGGCGCGGATAAGCTCAGCCCGGCTTCCGGCGATGTCCGACGTGGCCAGCGCCGCGTCCACTTTGGCTTTTAACGTGGCCAAAGTCTCGACGCCAGTCCGCGGCCCAGGCCCAAGATCCGCTGGTTGCGGGGTAGCCAGCAGCGAAGCAAACGACGAAGGCTTCATGGTCACAAGCGGAGGCTACGACGGCAGACGGGTCCGGTCAACCGAGGTGACGACGCGGTAGTGTCCCGTTTTGAATCGCGAACTGTAGCGGCGGTCTATGACCGCCGCGCTGGAGTTTGGACATTGTGTCGCTTTGAACGTGTCCCGCTGCATCGCCATACCGGATTGCTCATTGCTCATTGCTCATTGCTCATTGCTCATTGCTCATTGCGGAAGCCTGTGATGCAGAGAGCCGAAGGGATTTTGCCCATAAGTTATGGCATTGCCGCCAAGGAGATGCGCGAAACCAGCGGATGGCCGCGATTTCTAATCAAGGTGAGGCTTGTTCCAACAACACAAGTCGATCCCCTGTTGGAGGAATCGATTGAGCTACGCAAGATGCTCGGACGCTCTCTCAAAACGCTGGCAACCCGCGCCGATCTTGCCGCTGCTACCAATCCCAATACCTCCCAAAGACCAATGAGCAATGAGCAATGAGCA
>DATLUX010000583.1:0-25272 GCA_035577805.1 Verrucomicrobiia bacterium | reverse complement strand
GTCGCTGGCCGTCTGCGTGCCATCACTGACCGTAACGGTGATGGTGGCGGTCCCAGTTTGAGCCGGAGCCGGGGTCACCGTCACCGTGGGATTGGCGCCGCTGCCGCCGAAAGTGATGTTGCCGTTCGGGACCAGCGTTGGATTAGAGGAACTGCCGCTGAGAGTCAGACTGGTGACGGGCGTATCGGAATCGTTGACAGTGAAACCGATGGCGGGCGTCGGCGTATTCACCGTTGTTGCTTGGTTGGGGATATCGCTGATGATCGGGGGCTGTGACCCGATGGGCTGCACGGCGATCGTCAGGCTCCAACTGGCGATCGAACCTTTGTCTCCGGGACCGTCATCCACCACATAAAGCGACCAGACGCCGTTGGCGGGTTGTCCGATGAAGACGTTCAAGGGAGCGGTGTAAGGCCCGGGCGGTGCCGGGGCGGAGAAGGTGTCCAATTCGCCTGCTTCTCCGGGCTCCACATTGCTGGGTTTGTAGGTGCCCGAGGAGATCTGTCCCGTCGCGGTCAGAGCCGCAGCCGCCACATCCGAGAAGGTCAGATTGACGTTGTTAATGTCACCGCCGCCGCCCACATCAGAAAAGATCACGGCCTTCTGTCCGTTGGGCCCCACCAGCAACACGTCCACGTCCGCCGGGTACGTATGAGTGACGCCGCGCAAGCTCACCGTCACGGCGCTCACCGTGCCGCCGGCCAATGCACTCACGTTGATCGTGGATGGATAGGGAGTGGCGTTGCCGCTGGTTGGGATGCTGATAGCGGTGGAGTTGGTAAAGCTGGAGGGGCCCGGGCTGACGCTCAGCACAAAGCTGTCGCTCGCGGTGAAGACGCCATCGCTGACCGTCACAGTGATGGTCGCCACGCCGCTCAGATCAGGAGCGGGCGTGACGGTCACCGTCCGATTGGCTCCGGCGCCGCCGAACACGATGTTGCCGTTGGGGACAAGTGACGGATTGGACGAGCCGGCGCTCAAGCTCAGGCTGTTCAGTGGCGTATCGGCATCAGCGACGGTGAAGGGAATCGCGGGGGTGGCCGTATTCACGGTGGTGGTCTGGTCGGCAATATTGGAGATGACCGGGGCGGGGCCGCTGCCGTGAACGACGATGGCAACGCCGTTGAGAATCGAATTGGTCCAATTGGAGGACGACACCGTCGTGGTGGGGGCGGTCCCCGGCTTGGTTGAGATCCACAGGCTGGCATCGCCGTCCGCGGGATGGGCACCATCGTTGGCGACGGACCGGGAGGTTTCGCCTGGGCCGAGAGCGCCACGGACGATCAAGCGATCGGCGATGACATGAACAATCAAATCACTGGCGACCGCGTTGACCGTTTCACTTTCAGCGCTTCGCAGGTGGGTGGAGACATCCACCGCGACGTCTCCAAGCGGATTGATCTGAGCCGCGTTGGTCAGCAGAATGGCGGAAACGGCGAGTTCGTTGGCGATAGTGGTGTTGTTGCTTACGATCAAGCTGTTCAGGCCTGGGGTTGGGTTTGTCCAGTAATAAATTCTAAACCTGCGGTTGGCGTCGCCGCCAGTGTAGCCATTGGTATCGACGATCAATGTTCCAGGCACTCCCGCATACTCCACTCGCCAGCCGTCCGGCAGACCGCCATCAAACTCGGCATGCCAGGCGGCCAGCAAGAGCGGGTTTGCCCCAGTCACGTTTACGGGCAGCACGGACTTATTGAACGCGGCGCCAGCGCCGTCAGTGGCGGAATGAGTTTCCAGCACAAACCCAGGCGGGCTCGCCGCATCAGCTGGGCTGACGGTCAGTTGGAAGCTGGCATTGGCGGTCGCGGTTCCATCGGTCACGCTCACCGTAATAGTCGCGGATCCAGTTTGGCCAGGCACCGGAGTCACCGTGAGTGTGCGGTTGGCGCCGCTTCCCCCAAACGCGAGGTTGGCATTGGGGACGAGCGTAGGGTTGGACGAATTGCCGCTCACGGTCAGGCTGCCGGCCGCGGTCTCCACATCCGCCACCGTGAATGATATCGGTCCGACGGCAACCCCCACGGCCGTGCCCTGGTCCGCGATCGTCGAGATAGTGGGCGGATCATTCACCGGATTAACCGTCAACAGGAAGCTGTCCGCAGCGGTCAACGAGCCGTCGCTGACGGTCACGGTGATGGTGGCGGTGCCGCTTTGATTGAGCGCCGGGGTGACCGTCACCGTCCGGGCCGCACCAGTTCCGCCGAAAACGATATTACCATTGGGGACCAGGGCGGGGTTGGAGGAGTCTCCACTGACCGCCAGGCTGCCTGCGGCGGTTTGGCTGTCGCCGACCGTGAACGCCAGTGCAGCGGTCGGTGTGTCTTCGTTAGCCGTTTGGTCAGTGATGTCGGAAATCGTCGGCGGCGTGTTGGGGCCGCTGACGGTCAAGACGAAGGTGTCACTGGCTGTTAAGGCCCCGTCGCTGACCGTGACGGTGATGGTGGAGTTGCCGGTTTGGCCGGCGGCCGGCGTGACCGTGACGGTGCGACTGCTGCCACTGCCGCCAAAGACGATGTTGCCATTGGGCACCAGACCGGTGTTGGAAGAGGCGCCACTAAGAGTCAGGCTGGCGACCGGCGTGTCAGGATCGTTGACCGTGAAAGTGATGGGCAGAGTGGAGGAGCCGGCGGTCGTGGATTGATCCGGGATGTCACTGATTGTGGGGGGCTGAGGTCCGGTCACCACCGTAGTGATGGTGATTGTCCAACTGGCGATACTGCCCTGATCCCCGACGCCGTCATCGACCACATACAGAGACCACACTCCATTGGCGGGCTGGCCGTTAAATACGTTCAGAGGCGAAGTATAGGGGCCCGCCGGAGCTGGGGCAGAAAAGGTATCCAATTCCCCGGTTTCGCCCGGCTCAACATTGGTCGGCTTGAATGTCCCGGAGACCAGCGCTCCACCCGCGGTCAATCCGGAGGCCGCCGCGTCGGAGAAGGTCAGCGTGATGTTATTGATGTCAGCGCCGCCGCCGACATCCGAAAAGATCACGGATTTCTGGCCGTTGGGCCCTACCAACAGCACGTCTACATCGGCTGGGTAGGTGTGGGTCAAGCCACGCAACGTAACGGTCACGTTGGTCATCAAGCCCGCCATCCCACTCACGGTGATGGTTGACGGGTAAGGTGTGGCATTGCCCACGCTTGGAATGGTGATACTCGAGGAATTGGTGAATGATTGTGTCCCTGCCGTGGAACTGGTTACCGAGACGATGAATGTGTCGGTAGCCGTCAGCGCCCCGTCGCTCGCCGTCACGGTGATCGTCGCGCTTCCCGTTTGCCCCGCGGCTGGCGTGACAGTGATGGTCCGATTAGCACCACTTCCGCCCAGCACAAGGTTCCCATTGGGCACCAAACCAGTGTTGGAGGACGCCGCCGTGACCGTCAGGCTCCCGGCCGCAGTTTCCACATCCCCAACCGTGAACGAAAGCGGTCCGACGGCCGTGCCCACTGTCGTGCTTTGATCGGCGATGTTCGAAATGGTGGGCGGGTCGTTAACCGCATTTACCGTCAACAAGAACGTGTCGCTGGCGGTTAGTGCCCCATCACTGACCGTAACTGTGATGGTGGACGTGCCGCTTTGATTGGCCGCCGGCGTCACTGTCACAGTCCGGTTGGCCCCGCTGCCGCCGAAAACGATGTTTGCGTTGGGCGCCAGCGTCGGGTTGGAGGAACTGCCGCTGACCGTCAGACTGCCGGCCACGGTTTGGCCATCTCCCACGGTAAACGCCAGGGCGCCCGTGTTGCCATCCTCGTTAATCGTCTGGTTGGGAATATCCGAGATGGTCGGGGCAGTGTTCACACCATTGACCGTCAGAACAAAGGTGTCAGTGGCGGTCAGGGCACCATCACTAACGGTCACGGTGATGGTTGCTGAGCCCGTTTGGCCCGCGGCCGGCGTGACCGTCACCGTCCGGCTGCTGCCACTGCCGCCAAAAACAATATTGGCACTGGGCACCAAGCTGGTGTTTGACGAGGCTCCGCTGAGGGTGAGGCTCGTCACGGGCGTGTCGGAGTCATTGACAGTGAATGCGATCGCGGGCGTCGGTGTCCCGGTACTGGTCGATTGATCCGGGATATCACTGATGGTTGGCGCCTGCGAACCGGTCCCCAAATAGGTGATGGACAGCGACCAACTCCCGATACTTCCCTGATCGCCGGGCCCATCATCAACGGCATAGAGCGACCAGACGCCATTGGCGGGCTGGCTATTAAACACGTTCAACGCCGAGGTATAGGGGCCGGCCGGAGCCGGAGCCGAGAAGGTGTCAAGTTCACCCTTTTCTCCAGGTTCCACATTGCTTGGCTTGTAGGTGCCCGAAGCAATCTGGCCGCTGGCAGTCAGCGCCGCAGCCGCGGAATCCGAGAAAGTCAGAGTCACGTTGTTGATGTCGCCTCCGCCGCCGACATCAGAAAAGATCACCGCCTTTTGTCCGCTGGGCCCGACCAGAAGCACGTCCACATCCGCCGGGTAAGTATGCGTCAGGTTGCGGAGCGAGACCGTCACGGCGCTGACGGTGCCGGCGATACCGCTGACGCTAATGGTGGATGGATAAGGCGTGGCGTTGCCGCTGCTTGGGATGGTCGTCACAGTGGCGTTGGTAAAGGACTTCGTGAAGGTGGGCGCCGGATTTACGGTCAGCAGGAAGGAATCGCTCGCGAACAATTGTCCGTCACTCACGTTCACCGTGATGGTGGCCGTGCCCGTTTGGGTCGGGTCCGGCGTGACCGTGACTGTTCGATTGCTTCCACTTCCGCCAAAGACGAACCCGGTGCTGGGGACCAGGGTGGGATTGGAGGAGTTGGCGCTTAGTTGGAGATTGGCGGCAGCTGTGCCGCTGTCGCCCACCGTAAAGGCCAGGGGGCCGGCCGAACCGCCTTGGAAGATGGTTTGAGAAGGAATATCGGAGATCACAGGTGCCGTGTTGACCGTACTGCAGTCCGGGTATAGATCGACCTCACGCACCGTGGCCAAGCCGCCCGGATCGGTTACCGTTAGCACCACTCGATAGTAGTAGATGTTGATGCCATCACAGCCGACTGGGTCGATGACAGTGCTGGAGCTTGAGTTGGTATCGGTCGCGACAATGTGGTTGTGGTCGTTATGGTGCAACAGGGTCTGCCAGCGGTAGGTGAGCTGACCATTGCTGGATTGGGCGTCGCTCACGGTGGCATTGAGGGGAACAGTGCTCGGGCCAGCCATCGAATAGAGCGCGCCATTAACCGGACTTGTAATCGTAACCGCCGGGGGCGTGTTATTGACTGAAATGGTCAGATTCGTCTGGGCGGAGAGCCCAAGGCTATCCGTCACAGTCAAGGTGACGAGGAAGCTGGTCGGGGTGCCCGCCGGAGCGGAAAAGGTATGTGCCGGATTGGGTTGGGTGCTCACGGCCGAGCCATCCCCGAAATTCCATGAGAAAGTAATGGCTTGGCCATCTGGATCGCTCGACCCAGCGCTGCTGAACTGGACTGCCAAAGGCGTGGGGCCGAAATAGGAGTTGGCGGACGCCGCTGCGATCGGCGTGCGATTTCCCGTGTAGGCAAGTTTCCGAACGGTGCCCGTATCTCCGAAAGTATAACTGACATAGTAGAGGCTGCCGTCGGTGGGATGATTGACGATGCACACGACGGCCCCGGCGCTCAAAAGGAAATCATTTAACGCGGTCGGCTTATTATTCGAGTCAAAGTTCATCATCTTGACCACCTGCGCACCCCAATCGGCAAAGTAATAGGCGTTCTGGTATTGGGCGGGAAAAGCCGTGGCGGTATACCAGGTTCCTCCCACCGAACAGTTTCCCGAAAACGGCGTACCGGACACGGGCGAGCCGGGGGCACCTACGCTGATGGTTTGAGCCAGCCCTGAGCCGCTATAAATGGGAGTGCGCGTGACCGTCCCCGAATGGGTCCAAGCCAGAACCGCACGGTGATGGAGGAACTGCGGAATGGAACTGGGAATAAACTGCGACGTGTTGCAAGGGTTCCGAAACGGCGGCTGGCCAGACGCCTGCAAGGTGTCCTCCTTAAGCAAATCCCGGAACGAGAAATACTGGGCACAGCCGGCCGCGGGGTACAAGGGGTTGGGCGCATCCTGGTTGGGGATATCCACATCGTAGCCGGAAGGCGGATCGAACCCCTCAAAGACTGGCCAGCCAGAGTTTTGCCTGGGTCCGGTGATAACCCGGAGCGACTCCGTCGTGTTCCAGCCCACGTCGCCCACGTACAGAACGCCCGGATCCCCGTCAGCCGGATTATGACTGCCGGTCTCCGGCCGCAACGACATCCGAAAGGGGTTGCGCAGACCCAACGCCCAGACGCGGGAACGGGCCGATCTCGGACTGCTGAGGTCGAAATACGGGTTACTGGGCACGCCGTTGCCCGTAAGCGGATCGATGCGAAGGATCTTGCCGCTCAGGCAATCGAGCAACTGGGAGCGGTAGGACCCAATATCTTCCTTTGGCTTGAGGATGCCGTCGGTCAAGGCCTGCGGCGCAAAGCTGCCCGACGCCTGTCCACCCACATCAGCCGAGGAAGGGCTGGCGCCCTCCCCACTGGACACCAACAGAGTGCCGTCCGTCCCAAACACCAAACTGCCGACCCCATGGGTCTGGGACAGGATGACGATGCCAGTCTGCTTGGTCTCCCCAATCAAGATTAACCGGCTGGCCGGGTCCACACTCCGGAACCCACTGGCGGCTGTGCAGGTGTAGCGGGTCAGCCGGCCGATGGTCGCGTCATTGAAGGCGTTTTGGGTTGGGTTATAGGAAGGCGTCCCGAAATTGAGGAGATAATAGCGGTCAACGCAGTAAAAGACATAGATATAACCGTTGTTCCGAAACGCCGGATCAAACGCAAACCCCAACAGGCCGTGGTCGCCCCAAGGACCAACCTCCTCACTGATATCCAGTAATTGCGAAAAACCGGAGTCCGCCGGGTCTTTGATCCAGACGCGCCCCGTTCGTTCCCACACGTACATGCGCCCGTTGGGTTCGAAGCAGACCCCTACGGCCTCATTCCAATTGCCGGCGTTAGGTCCTGGCACGACCGTTTCGGAGAAACCAGGGGGGGTTGAAGCCGCCCAACCGGCGGGGACCACGCCCAACGCCAGACCTAGAAACGCCGCGCTCAGACAGACGCGACCGAAAGAACCTAGCCTCCTCCTAAAAGTGACGGCTCGCTTGGCTACCGTTCCGTCCGGTGCCAGCCCCGAAACCACACGCATTGTCAGTTGATGAAAGAAAGAACAACCCGCAAACCTCGAACTCATATAATGCCCTAGCCGCGCCCCCCATTCCACGCCTGGGAGAATAAGCGCAGATGCATATCACGTAATGCCCTCCGAGTGAAGGGCAGAATTGGACTTTTTTGATACAATTAGCGCCATCAGGCATGCGTCCTGCCCTAGTTGCCCGTCTGCAATCGATAAAACCGTTGGAGAGGCGCCGTCGGAGCCGGGTCCTGGAAAAGCTCGTTGCCCGCCTCGAGGTGAACGGTTCCCAGTGGGAGCCAAGTGCTCAAATCTTCGGACGCTTCTACGACATAGTCCCGCCCTGTTTGGCCCTCGATCCGAAGAAGCGCACGGCCCACCGAATCGAACGACAAGATAGTCAGCGAGGCGGGCGGGGATACCGTCAGCACGAATGGATCGCTCGCAGCCTGGGCTCCATCGCTGACGCTCACAGTAATTGTTGTTGTCCCGCTTTGTGCGGCCGCGGGCGTAATCGTCAAGGTGCGATTGGAGCCGGCGCCTCCGAAGGCGAGATTGGCGTTGGGGACAAGGGTTGGATTAGAAGAACTGCCGCTGAGGGTCAAACTCGCCAACGGCGTGTCGGAATCGGCAATGCTGAACGGGACCACGAGCGGGGACGTGTTGACCGTAGTTGCCTGGTCGGGGATGTCGCTAATGGTAGGCCCTTGCGGCTCCTGGGGCAGGAGGGTGATGGTCAAGGCCCAGCGCGTGATTGTACCTTCATCGCCAGGGCCATCATCCACGACATACAACGCCCAAGTTCCGTTGGGCGTCTGCCCATCGAACACGCTTAAGAGCGACCCGTAGGGCCCAACCGGAGCCGGGGTCGGAAAAGTGTCGCGGTCACCCTCGGGATCGTCATTACTAGGTTTATAAGTGCCCGAGGAGATCTGCTCGGTGGCGCTCAAGAAGGAGGGAGCGGCATCCGAGAATGTCAGATTGACATTATTAATGTCGCCGTCTTCGCCGAGATCCGAGAAGAGCAAAACGTTCTGTCCATTGGGCCCAACCAACAGGATGTCCACGTCACCCGGGTAAGTATGGCTGAACCCTTGCAGCGTCACAGTCACGGTAGCCACGACGCCGGCCAAGCCGGTCACATTGATGATGGAGGGATAGGGCGTGGCATCACCCACACTCGGAATTGTGATCGCAGCTGAGTTGGTGAAGTTGACCTGTTCGGGGTTGACCGATAGCACAAAACTTGCGCTGGCCGCGTGCTCACCGTCGCTAACCGTCACAACAATAGTCGACATGCCGCTGACGCCCAGGGCCGGCGTCAGAGTGATCGTGCGGTCGGCCCCGCTGCCGCCAAAGACAATACCCTCATCGGGAATTAGTATGGGATTGGAGGAGGTTGCGCTGAGGGTCAAACTGCTGAAGGGAGTGTCTGCATCAGCGATGCTGAACGGGATGGGCGGGGTCGCTGTGTTGATTGGGGTCTGCTGGTCGGCGAGGTTGGAGATGGTTGGGCCGGGGCCGGGGCCGTGCACCACGATGGCCACGCCGTTCAAGATCGAGCTGCTCCAATTGCTGGAAGAAACGGTCGTGACAAGTTCGGCCCCTGGCTTTGTCGAGATCCACAAGCTGGCATCGCCGTCTTCCGGATGAAACCCATCGTTGGCTACGACTCGTGAAGCTTCGCCAGGACCAAGCGTGCCGCGCGTAAGCAAACGATCGGCGATGACATGGACAACCAAATCGTTCGTGGTCGCGTCGACAGCCTCACTTTCGCCCGTCCGTAAGCTCGTAGAGACGTCCACTGCCACATCGCCGATGGGATTGAGCGGAGCCGTGTTTGTCAGCAGGATTGCGGCCACGGATAATTCATTGGCAATGTCGATGGGGTTGCTCACTAGCAAGTTGTTCAGCCCAGGCGTTGGAGCGGCCCAATAATAGATCCTGAATCGCCGATTGCCGTCGCCACCAGAGTAGCCATTGGTATCCACGAGCAGGGTTCCGGGCACGCCCGCATATTCCACTACCCAATCGTCCGGTTGATCGCTGTCGAATTCCGAATGCCACGCCGCGATGAGCAGCGGATTGCTCCCACTCACGTTGATCGGCAGCACGGACTGGTTGAATTCCGGGCCCGCCCCGTCGGTGGACGAATGGGTCGCCAGCGCGAAGCCCGGCCCGCTGGCCATGGAGTACGCGCTCACGATCAGTTGAAAGCTGGTGCTTGTCGCGTCCACGCCATCCGTCACACTGACCGTGATGGTGACGGTCCCACTCTGACCTGGTGCTGGAGTCACAGTGAGCGTGCGACTGGCATCGCTTCCTTCGAACAATAGATTCTCGTTGGGAACGAGGGCGGGGTTGGATGAGCTTCCGCTCACGATCAGACCTGAGGGGGCCGTCTCAGCATCGTCTACAGCAAAAGCCAGGGGTCCCACCGAGACACCCACTGAGGTGGTTTGATCGGTAAATTCCGAGATGGTAGGCGGCTCATTGACAGCGTTGACGCGCAATAGAAAACTGTCGCCCGCAGCCAAAGCTCCATCACTCACCGCCCACCCCCAGCAGCTGAGGCAAATCAGGATCCACAACCACCAGACTCGTCGCAAACTCGACCGGCCGGCCGGAGGCGCGGGAGTGCATGCTGGATAAAATAAAACCGAGGAAACCACAGCGAACATCAAGGACTGGCCTGGATCCGATAGAACCTGGTCAACTGGCTGGCGGCGTCGTCGTCGGAGTAATGGCTCACGCCGCTTGGATCACTCAGAACTTGTAACGGCGTCCAATCGATTAGATTCGGCGAAACTTCCAAAAGATAACGGCCTCCGGCAGAGCCAGACACCTGCAGGAGAACCACACCGTCTTTTGAGCGGTCCACGATCGAGATTCTAAATTGGATCGCCCGCACCGTCACGTCAAACCGCGTGGTGGCGTGCAATTCCGCGTCACTCACATCCAGCGTGATCGTGGTGGCTCCGCGCTGATTGGCTATCGGAACCAGGGTCACCGTGCGGTTGGACCCGCTACCTCCGAAAAGAATGCCCTGGTCCGCAATCAAGGTCGGATTCGATGAGAATCCGCTGATGATCAGCAGCCCGGGATCCGTCTCGAGGTCAAACACCGTCCAGGGCAGCGGGCCAATGGGTCTCCCTTCCGCTGTGACTTGATCCGCAATCGCCGAGGCGAACGGCGGATCGTTGTCGGGCGAAATGGTCAGGCCGAAGGAATCACTGGCCACCAGCGTCCCGTCGCTCACGGTGATCGTGATGTTGACATTCCCGCTCATGTTGCTGGCCGGGATCACGCGCACGGTCCGGTTGGAACCCGTCCCGCCAAAAACGATGTTTTCGTCGGGGACCAAGGTGGGGTCGGATGAACGCCCGCTTAACGTAAGGGCTTCAGCGGCTGTCTCCGCGTCTCCAATAATGAAGGGGATCGGACCGAGCGGCACATCCTCCAGGGTCACAAAGCCGCCCAAGTGCGACACGGTCGGCAGCGAATTCACCGGCGGGTTGGTGACCGTGATCGTGAGGTTGCTGGAGGTCACCGAATTCGCTGCATCCGACACCGTTAACTTCGCAATGAAAGTCCCCGCGGCATGATAAGTGTGGCTCGGGTTGGCGGCGGTGGACAAAGCGCCATCTCCAAAGTCCCAGGAATAGGTCAGGGTAGCTCCCTCGGGGTCGACCGAGCCAGCGCTGGAAAAGCTCACCAACAACGGGACCTGGCCAGACGACGGCGCCGCCCTCGCCATGGCCAGCGGCTTGCGGTCCGAGCCCACCGGGGTGTTCATGTCCGCCTGAATCTCGGGGCCACTCAAGGCCCGCGCATATACGCGCACCTCGTCAATGCCTCCCGTCCAGAATTGCCCGTAAATCTCATCCCCGCCGATCGTCAGGGGGCCGGTGGAGGTGCGAATCAAACTGTTCAAAGGCCGACTGGCTACTTGAACCCCGTTTACATAGAGGCGCATGACCACGCCATCATACGTACACGCCAAATGAGACCACACGTTGATCGGCAAGCGATCAGGCGCAGTCAACGGGCTGGGGTTAAAGGTACCGCCCATCGTGGGTGTTCCGGTCTGGAGACAGGATCCTTCCAGGTAATAGGTGTCATCCTCCTTGTAGACCACATCGCGCCAGCCAGTCGGTGTCACAGTCGGAAACACCCAGGCTTCCAAGGTCATGGCGGTGGTCAAGGCCAGGGCCGGGGAATCCTTGATCGAGACCAGCGCATGGTCGCCATCAAAGACGAGCGCCTTCCCAAAACGACCTGACGAAGTCCAGACCGCCCCACGGATCGTGCCAAAATTGTCCATCCCGGAGACATCCGCGGTCACCGTCCCGCCGCCTTCCTCAAAGCCATAGGCCGCTACCAAGGCGTTGGCCGAACTGACCGTGATTGGCAGGTCGCCGGTGGTTGTCGAATTGGTGCCGTCGGATACCGTCAAGTGAGTGAAGAACGTTCCTGTCGAGGAATAGGTATGGTTGGGATTGGCTTCCGTGGAGAAAGTTCCATCGCCGAAAGACCAGGAGTAGGTCAGCGTCGCCCCTTCAGGATCGAACGATCCATCGCTGGAGAATGCCACCGACAAGGGCGGCACACCTGAAGCCGGATCGGCCGCCACGACTGCGACGGGCGGGCCGTTGCCCGAGATTTCCACCGGCAGTGCCATATCAGATCGAATTTGTTCCACACTTAACGCCTCATCATAAATGCGGACCTCATCAATCAGTCCCTTCCAGTACTGTCCGAAACTGGGGTCTCCACCGATGGTCAAAACGCCCGTGGAACTGCGGATGAGTGTCGTCAGTGGCCGACTGGCGACCTCCACGCCATTTACGTAAAGGCGCAAAGTCGAACTATCATAGGTCGCAGCCAAATGCGACCACGTGTTCACCGGAACGAGGGCGTTGCCGAACAATGGCGTGGTAAAGGTTCCCCCAGTCGCAGGTAAGCCACCCTGACTCGACGAGCCCATCAAATAATAGATATCCCGATCCTTGAAAATCACATCCTCCCAACCGACGGGCGGTGACGTCGGATACACCCATGCCTCCAGCGTCATAGCGTTGCTTAACGCCAGCAGCGGCGAATGATTCACCGAAATCATCCCGTCGCCTTGAAAGGAAAGGGCGCGACCAAATCTTCCCTGCGAACTCCAATAAACCCGGTTGAGGGTTCCAACATGCCCATGGCCTGAAACGTCCGTGACCGTGTCTCCAACTCCTTCATTGAAGGAATACGCGGCAACCAAACTCGGCGAAACGGGCGGACCATCCAGCGTGGTCGCAGTCGCGATGACGGAATAGCCACTCGCATTGCCCGAAGCGTCCAGGGCCTGAACCCGATACCTGTAGGTGTTGGTCGGAATCAGTCCCGCATCGTCATAGCCAGGCTGGGTGACCGCAGCAATGGGTTGGAAGTCGCCACAACCCTGCCCCCTGCAGCGCTGCAGAGAATAACTCGCCACCGCGGCATTATCACTCGACGGCTGCCAGGAGAGGACAACTCGGTTTGCACTGGCCGCAAAGGCGGTCAAGTCCGTCGGGACGGTGGGTCCATTTGTATCCGCCAACACGGGTAACTGCGCGCTGATGGAGGCACTCAACCCGCTGCTGTCCGTGGCCGTCAGTATGATCTCGTAGGAAAAGGTCCCGATCGTCCCGTGGTTTGCCGCCTCAAAACTGCCGCTAAATCCAGTCCCCCCGACGAAGGAGTGAACATGCGTGTTGTGATGCAACAAGACTGTCCAGGCCAGGGATCCGGCGGGCAGTGCTCCATCCTGGGCGTCGCTGGCGGAGCCTTGGTAAAACACGGTCTGTCCCGGCAACACCTCCGTTCCGTCGGCAGGCGAGGCGATCACCGGCGTTGGAGGAACGCTTCCGATCGTAATCTCCACGGCCGCGGAAGAAGTCAGTCGACTGCTATTGGTG
Source organism: Verrucomicrobiia bacterium (assembly GCA_035577805.1). GTDB lineage: Bacteria > Verrucomicrobiota > Verrucomicrobiia > Limisphaerales > JADJPG01 > DATLUX01. The sequence goes on along the minus strand of DATLUX010000583.1, from coordinate 12,124 downwards.
ATGGTGAGCTTGGCATTGAACGAGGAGACGCCCGACGCCACATAAGTGTGCGAAGGGTTAGCGAGAGAAGAACGGGCGCCGTCGCCAAATTCCCACAAATAGGTAAGTGTTCCGCCCCCTCCGCTGGTGGAGCCGGCACTGGAAAAGGAAACCGTCAATGGCGAATATCCATAGGTCGGCGTGGCCGATGCGTTGGCGGCGGGTCCATTGAAACGGATGCGTTTGATTTGGCCGCGCGCAAACGACGCCAGGTAGAGAAGCCCGTCCGGACCTTGTTCGATGCAGGTCGGGGCGCCGGCATCGGTGGCGAAGGTCGCCACGCTGGCGACGCTTCCGCTCGCGTTCAGCACCAACCGGCGGATGAAGTTGCCTGAGTAATCGCCAAAGAAATAGTTCCCGCGGTAGGCATCGGGATATTGAGTCCCGGTATAGAAATCCCCTCCCACAATACAAGTGCCCTGGCTGCCGTGGGCGTATTCGTAAATAGGCGTCACGCCCGAGACCCCGGCGCACTGAGACAAGTAGCCCTGATATCCCGATTGCGCGCGACTGCCCTCGTAACAAGGCCACCCGAAATTGCCGCCGCGCACTCCTCGATCGATTTCCTCCCAATCGTTCCACCCGACGTCAGCGAAATAAGGAACCAACATAGTTGGGTGCAGGCTGAACCGGTACGGGTTGCGCACGCCGTAGCACCAGACTTTGGACCGCACCGAATCGGTTCCATCGTCGAATGGATTGTCGCCCGGTGCTTTTCCGTCACGGGTAAGGCGAAAGATCTTGCCGCGAACGTTATTCAGATCTTGAGCGCCCCAGGCGTTGGCGTCGAGCGAACTGGGCGAAGCCCCGTCCCCATTGCCCACAAAAAACTTCCCATCAGGAGCAAACCGGATGGTCCCTAAAGAATGAGTGCCAAAGTCCACCGGCAGGTTGTCCAGCAGTGTCAGTTCACTCCCCGCCGCCATCTGATCGGGATTCGTCGCGCTCGCCGTTACCCGCACGAGGCGCGCCATCCGCGAACGATTGTCATTGGGATCGCTCCCTGGCTCATACACATAGGTCAGATACAGGTAGCGATTGGAGGTAAAGTTCGGATCGAAGGCAACGCAGAACATGCCGTTGTCGTTGAAGGTATTGATCTTCGAACTGAAATCGAGGAAAGGCGTGCTCAACAGCGAGCCGTTCTTCAACACCCGCACCACTCCGTTTTTCTGCCAGATGAACATCCGGCCGTCGGGAGCCCAGGCCACCCCCACCGGACCGTAAAGCGGCAACGTCGCCACCAGCTCCGCCGTGAATCCCGCGTCGTTGAAGTTTTGACCCCATACTTCAGTAGGCCACAAGCACACCACGGCCAGGGCCAAGGTAAAACCAAAGCACAGCCCGACGCGATTTTCTGCCAACGCACACAGACGGCGGGCAGTCGATCGCCCCCAAAAGACAGCGATGTTCATAGGACTAACCACAACGCCTGCGGTGTCTGAGCCGCAGGCCAGCATCGAACCATCCTGAAACCTTACTTTTCCCAGATCCCCAAGCCACCCGTTCCGTTTCCGGAGGATTTAGCGGACGTGGACGGAATCCAAAAGGAACGCGCGCAAATTCCCGGCCAGCACACCGTAACCCAGGATCTGGCCGCTGCTATTTATATCATACGCGTACTGCAAATCCCAGTTGCCGATCCCGGCGACACGCGTGTTCAGGTCCACCATAACTCCACGCTCGTAAAGAAAGGCGCGCGGTCCGTATACGATAACGTCCCTCGTCTCACCGGTAAAGGGATCCTCCACCCGATCTATGCGGATCGGGGCGTCGGCCGTCCCCACGATTTGTCCGCGATTGTTGATGGCGAAGGGCGAGCTGCTGTGACCATTCGGCAAAACGCCAAGGTCAGTGACCAAGCCGCCCGAGAAGACGAATCCATGCATAGCCTCACCGCTGGGCACCAGCCCCGTTCCGATGACTTTGCCGTCATCGCTAATATCGACGGCCAAACTCTCCGCGCTGCCCTCCGGGTTGATGTCGGCCATAACCCCGTTCTCGTAGAGAAAGGCATGAGCAGACCCAAACCGGGTGGCGGAACTAAATCCCACGACCGCACCCCAGTTGTTGACCGCCTGCCCCACGCTGTAACCCCCAAAGGACCCCAGGTCATGCATGGTGCCTTCTGTCCACAGAAACGCATGTCGCGTCCCGTCGCTGATACAGCTGTAACCGACCACTTCACCAAAATTGCTGATGCCCAAAGCCACTCCGTTGATTCCGAACGGCGCCGCCGTGCTGAGCGCTCCGAGCAGGGTCGTCTTTCCCGACTTGGTATTGTAAATGACCGGGACGTAAATTCCGTTCACCACTAACCCGCTGGCGGCAATCCCAGCGTTGTTAATCGCCGGGAAACTGCCCGAAACAGTTTCCTGGCTGTTGAGTGGAGAGAGATCCCTGATCGTGCCGCGACGATAAAGAAATGTGTGCACATCAGCGTCGCCAGCCAACCGCGCGCTGCCCACGACAAGTTTCGAATCGCTGATTGCTCCGGCCAGGCTCTGGCTCCCTCCGAGTGTCCCCAAGTCCGTGATACGAAAAAAAACCGCCGCCGTCCGCAGCTGAGGAATGAACCCCAACAATAAAGCCAGGATGAAGATGATCCTTCTTGTCATTTCAAGAAAGGATGTCCGGAGACGGGCCGTGGCTCAAGTTCTATCTGCTCGATGAGGTTCCTTTCCCCCTCCCTGACGGCCGCGGATTTCCGGCACGCGCTCCAGCCAGATTTCACGCCAATATGAATAAATGGCTCGTGGACAAAACATTCGGCAATCGCTGTAACGGGCTTGGCAGTAAACCCCTTCTAAAATGATGGACTCGTTCTTCAGCTTCACCAGTTTGCCGGTGCGTTCATCCAGGATCCGGCTCACCCGGCTATGGACCCGGAAAGTCCCGCCACAGAACGGCACGGCTTCCGCATCAAAGAACAACCCACGGTTCTTGTTGTCAGTGTCCAAGGTGGCCAGGATCGCCTCATACGGTTTGACTCGGACCAATTCGCCGGGCTGCAGATTTAGAGTCTCGGTCGGCGTCCGCTCGCCTTTCGGGATGACTCCTCGTTTGCGCGGATAAGGCAAACCACCCCGCCAGGTTTGAAACTTATCGTAGAACCATCGGAGGGGCGGCCCCAGGCCAATGCCCAAGCGGCTCAGATTGTAAAAGGTCGCGTAGAGCACCCCGCGCAGAATAGTCGCAATCCGCGTATTCCGGGAGGTGACGTCCTCCACGTATTGCCGGATGTCGTACCACTTCAGCAGAGTGGTCGCAGCCGGTACCTGGGTAGCTTGGCAAACATAGGCAGGATCGGAGCTGTCCTGGCCGGGTTGACGAGTGCCCGACCAAACATCAGCCTCCGTGCAGGTCGCCGGCATGGCCGTCGTGGGCGCGGTAATGGATTCGGCTTGTCCACTCGCGCCCTCCACCGGTTTCAGCCAGGCCGTCTTCCAGAACAGCAGACAGGCCGCCTGACACCCGCCATAGGCTTGCCCGTCGCAGCGCAGGTCGAGATGGATGCCGTCAGTCAGCCAGCGCCCGCCAGTTTGGTTAACGGTGTCGCAAGTCTTGTGCGCGCGTTTGTAAACCTGAAACCGTTTCCCGCAGTAGTTGAACATTTGAGGCATAAACGGCAAGCCATCCAGTTGGCCCTTCTTGTCGAGAGTCCGAAGGATTTCTTCTTTAGTTCGGACTTCGACCCAATCTCCGGCGCGCCAATTGACGTTGGCCATGATTTTAATTGCTGTTCGCTGCCTCTGCCTGGGTTTTAGGCAGGTTGATCGGCTTTTTCTTGCTTCGCTCCGCCACGTGATTTCCAGAATCCAGTCGAGCGGAGCAATTCCAAGTAGACCGATTTCTGTTTCATCACAAAGAGAAGTACCAACAAATAAACGCCAAACAGAATGGCTGTCTCCACCACCAACCGAATGAAGGTGGGTTGAATGTGGGTAACCAACCCGCCCGCTCCCCAAGCGACGGCCGCGCCGGCCAGAATGGCCAGGAAAGGCATGAGGGCCGTTTTAAGAATGTCGCTTCCCGTGATGAGCGTTCCGGCTTTGGCCCACCACACCACGGGAACCACCAGCAGGGCCATGGCCAATGAAAAGCCCGCCGCCACGCCATGCGGACCTTGTTTGAGGCCCAACGCGTAACTCAAGACCACCACAGGCGCGATCACAAAGGCGATCCTCAGGCTGCGGCCCGCCTGCCCCACCGCCAGCATCAGCCACGCCAGCGGGTTAATCAGCGCGAACGCTACGATCGTCGGCGCCATCAAACGAAATACCCCGGCCGCTTCATGCCACTTCGCGCCAAGAAACACGCGCACAATGTCGTCGGCAAACAAAGCGCACCCCATGGTAATGGGCATCACCAGGGTCAGGAACAAGCTGTAGCCCTTCAGGAAATAACGCTTCAACCGCTCCGGTTCATGCTGAACCCGCGCCAAGACTGGAAACGCCACTGATCCCAGCGTGGAGTTTAAGTTCTCGGTGGGCAGGTTGATCAGCTGATAGGCCCGGCCATAGACACCCAAAGCATCGGCTCCCCAGAACTTTCCCAGCAACACTTTGTCGACGTTGTAGGCCACGTAGACCACCACGCTGTTGAGCGTGATCGTCCCTCCAAACCAGAGCATGGATCTGACTCCAGATCCGCGCTGCGGCCGCCCCGGAATCCAGCCTGTCGCCACCCAAACGGCCGCGAGAGCGACGGCCGGCTGGGCTACGGTCATGATGACCAAGGCCCAATGACGCATGCCCGCTAGGGCCGCACCGATGCCCGCGGCCGTGCCCAGAACCAGCGACACGATGTCGATGATCGCCAGGGTCCCAAACCGCATGTTGCGTTGCAGCATCGCCCGATGCTGCGCCGCCCCGCCATTGAAGAGAAAACTGGTGCCCAGCGCCATCGTCACCCACAACAAGCGCGGTTCGCCGTAAAAAACGCTGAGAATCGGCGCCGCCACCGTGGCGAAAGCCGTCAGCAATCCGCCCACAACCATGTTGATCCAAAACAGCGTCGATGTCTGTGCAGTCGTGATCGAGGCCCGTTGGATTGTGGCCATCGATAAACCCGCGTCCTTGAAGAGCCCAAGAAAACCCGTGAACGCCGTCACCATCCCGACCAGCCCAAAATCCTGCGGCAATAACAAGCGCGCCATGATCATCATCGACCCGGTGCGGAAGAACAACGTCGCCACTTGCGCGCCCGCGGAAACCACCGCACCCCGCGCCGTCCGCGTTTTCAGGTCGGCCAGCGGCGCGGTGCCGGGATGACTCTCGGACGCGCCGGCCTGGTTCATCGCCAAGGCGTCGCCGGCTGGCGGTTGGGCATTCGGAGTGCCGGATTGAGTGACCATTAGATTTTGTGAGTTCTCCGTGTCGTTCGCCCTCGTCGGCTTTCGAAAAGCGACCTTGCCGGGGTTTAGTGGTGGCTTGGCTTGGTCGCTCGCCGCTGCTCCAGCCGATACATGGCCTTGTCCCAGGTAATGATCAGCGACGTCTTGATCTTGGGCACTTGCAGCTGCGCCTCCCGGCCCAGGGCCCAGCCAAAACAGCGGACGATCCACTGATACTTCCAGGGCAAACGTGGTTCCTGAAAACGGCCGCCCAGTTCGTCAACGATCTTCTTCAACTCCTCGACCAAATCCATCCGGTACGGATAAAACTCGTGCAGTTTCTCCTCCAGGTAAGTCATGCAGGCGGCCCGGGTCCTCTCGCTGTCCTCCAGCGTGCGCAGATAGCGCATGTGCAGTTTCATGGAAAGCAGCAGCGATTCCAGCTTCTTGCTCGACCGGCCAATGTAACTGATGGAACTGTAGCCAGCCGTGCGATAGTAAGACTTGGCCTCCGGAACAAACCGAATCCCGTCTGCTGCCAGCATCACTCTCGAGAAATATTCTCCATCATTGTCCCTCCAGAGGCGAACGTCCCACGGCCCCACCGCATCCGAAAGTTCCCGGCTCACCAGCCAATTATCCGTTTGCATTTGCAGATGTTCACCCATCTTCCTTAACATCCACTCCAGCGGCGTCAGATCACACCACAAACGACTTTCAAGGAAACGTGCCTTGCGTATCCTGTACATGAAGTGGGCCCACGCGCCGGAAAGAAGGGTTCGCCGGCTGGCACATTGGTCCGCCTGCCGGACCTGTTTCTCGATCTTATCGGGCTCAAGGAGATCGTCGGCGTCCAGCCATTGCATGTAGTCCCCCTGGCAGAGCCGATAGGCGGTGTTTCTGGCCGCCGAGGCGCCTTGGTTGGGTTGCGTGACCACCTGAACGGTTTTGGACGCAAGCCGCTTGGCCACATGCAAGGTTTGATCCTTGGAACCGTCATCCACGATAATGATCTCCTTCCGCGGCCAGCTCTGCGCCAAGGCAGATTCAATTGTGTCTCCGAGCCAACGCTCGGAATTGTAAGCCGGGATCAGGATCGACACTAAGGGATTCATCGACATCAAGCAGGCGAAAGCGGCGGCCAATCCGGCTTCAAACCGATGCCGTGTTGAGACGCAGGAGACCGTCTTCGGTGAAAAACTTGTTCCCGGCGCCAGCGAGGTCCGGAAGCAACCGAACGCACAACTCGGAACTCAGCTCCATGCTCACGAGCTCGAACCCATGGGCTTGGTGGAAGTTCGCCACTTCCTTCCGTTCCGTGGAGAGCCGGAAAGGTTGTTGGGCCCGTTGCCCGCGGCCGAAATCGTCCTCCACGCCTCGGATCTTGTAATCATAGGCAAACGCGGTGCCGGGGGGGAGCTTGCCCGCGAGCCATCGCAAGAACCGGCAAAAATCCTGATCATTCACGTAAGGACTGACGCCTTCCATCACCACCAAAGTTTTGGCTCCGGCGCCAGCCGCCAGCCAGCGGGCCAAACCGGGGCATTCCTCGTGATGCAGATCGATGGGCTGGTATTCGACATAGTCAGCGTGCCAGCGTTTCGCTAAGCGCGCTTTGACATGGATGGCTTGGGGCTGATCACACTCCAGGATCCTCACGCCGTGCTGGCGCAAAATCGGTTCAAAACGATATGCGCGGGTGTCGCTGCCGCAGCCAATCATCGCAATGCGTTTAACGCCGCCGGAGACCGCATCCAGCATGACCTGATCGTAATAGCGCGTCCGCGCAATCAGATAATAGTAGAACGGTTGAGCGCGCAGCTGTGAGAGCGCCTCGCGCCCCAGCCAAGCCGCCTTCCACCGCTGCAACCGCGGAAGAAAGTGACGGACTTGCGTGTCTGGATTGCGATGTTTCTCCAGTTCATGAATGGATTGGATGTGGCGCAACCGCGCCACGTACATCGAATTGCTCAGGTCCGGAAGCTTCATTCTGGGATGTTCGTGCTTTTCCTGGCGGCGGGCTGCCCGTGCAAAGGCTCCCGGCCATCCGTCGAACGCCTACGCCGATGACGCGCCAGGCGTGGTTGTCCGCCCGAGCCCGCGCGGGCCCGCGGCTTTGCCTATCCTGCGCAGGGCATCGGCCGGCCGGAGCGCCGCCGCCAACAAGTTGGCCAACGTAGCTCGCGCCAGACGAGCCCGGCTCAATCCATAGCCCAATTCAATCAGCTTCTTCTTGTGATACTCCCAGAAGCCGCGGTCCCGGCGCAGAAAGAGGCTCTTGCTTAAGAATCGGTAGTAGTCCGACAATTCTTGATTTCGGCGCGTGGAGAGTTCCTCCGCCGTCAAATAATGCGCCCCATGCCGGGCGAGGATAAGGAGCATGCCGGCGAAATACGCGGCATGGTCCGAGGACACCGTGTTCAAGGATCCGGGCCGCAAGCGGGTAAACGTCAAAACCTGGTGAACAAAGCCAAAATCACACGAACGAAGCAACGCAAAGCAGACCTCGGTATCCCCATGGATATTCGCCTCGTCAAAAAAAGGATCGCGGGCCCGCACCAGCTCGGACCGGTACAGAAGCGAGTTGGCGGAACCGAACAAGTACAGCTGCTCGAGCAGATGCAGGCGGCAGACTTCCCGTCCGCTGATCAATCGCGTGGTATAAGGCAGGCCCGTGCAGATCACTTGTTGCCCCTCCAGACAATACGAGCCCACGATCCCCGCGGTCGGATGTTCTTCGGCCACGGCCACCATTTTTTGCAGGCACTCCGGGAAAATCCAGTCATCCGCGAAAACGACTTTGCAGTATTTGCTGGCCCGGCTCAGTTGCCGCAACGCCATGTTGTGGTTGGCCATGGCCGGCAGGCAATGATCGTTGCGCTGCACGCGGATCCTGGAGTCCTTGGCCGCATAACTGCGCGCGATTGCCGGAGAATCGTCGGTACTGCAGTTATCGATGATGGTGTAATCCCAATGCGGGTAGGTCTGCGCCAAAATGCTCTCGATGCACTCCGGCAGATAGGCCGCGGCGTTATAGACTGGCGTCACGATGCTCACCAACGGCGCGTCTGTGGGCATCGGTTTCATGCTGAAAAATCTCTGCGCTTCATCCTGGACTTCACCGCCCCAGCAACTGCCCATAAACGCGGCGTGTGATCTCGCCCACCTTGGCCCAGGAATAATGTTCGTTGGCGTACTGGCGGATCCAGGGCCGGCGCCGTTCCAGTTCCCGGTATAAGTCCGAGGCGAAATAACGATCGATGGCCTGCCCCAAATCTCCGGGATCATTAGGCCGGCACACGAACCCCGTTCGTCCATCGACAATGTCCTCTCTCATCGAACCGACATCCGAGGCAATCACCGGCAAGCCGAAGCTATACCCAAGAAATAACACGCCACTTTGAAAGATGTGCCTATAAGGAAGGATCAACACGTCCGCGGCCTTGAAGTACAACTCGACTTGGTCATCCGCAATGTAATCGATTCTCCGAAGAATCAGCTGGCCGAGCCCATGTCGGTCGATCGCGCTCTGCACACTCTGCCAGTAACTCTCACAGTTTTTAGGCTTCCCGGCGATGATCAACCGGCAGCGGTCGCATCGCCGCGCCACCTGCGCGAAGGCGGCAACCAGCAAATCCAAACCTTTATAGGGCGCAATGTTTCCGAAGAAGAGCAGGACCTTGTCCCGCTCCACCAACCCAAAGTATTTCCTGGCGTCCCGGGTCGTGAGCTCCGAGACCGGCGACGTATTGTTGATTCCAAAGGGAATCACACTGATCTTGGAATCCGGAACCGCGAACTCCTGCATGAGTTCGGTCTTCATTCGGGCCGTGTGCACGAAGAGATGATCGCACAATCCGTATTGCACCCGCAGCGTCAACCGATTCAACAGCGAATCGTTTCCGTCCCGCTTTCCCGCGTTGACGTTGTGAACCGTCAAGACAATTCTCTTCCCCAACAACTTGTAATAAACCATCAGGCCGGTGCGGTCGAAAAGCTGGAATTTGTTGTTCCACAGAATGTGAAAAAGCCCCGGCTGGGCCGCAGCCGCATACCGCAAGAGACGAGCGTAATAGCGCAATACCCTCCACGCCTTTTCCTGCAGACCCGAATCAGAACGCTGGTCGCCTCGCAGATTCAGCACGTTGACCAGCGGCGTTTCATGCAAGGCCGGCGAGTCCACGTCGGTGCTCCCGATGAAATCGAACCGGACGCTCTGCGCGATCAGCGCATCCGCCAGGCCCAACGCGTAAGGCTTGTCCCCGCCACCGGTCAGGACCGCCACATCCGGCTGAAGTGTTGCGTGCCCGACCTCGCGCGGCGCCGCCACACTTTCGCCCGTCTTGCCAATCGACACGCTGCCGCCCTCGTTCGCTGTCGTCATGTCCTGGTTGGGATGCCCGGTCCGTGCCACGCAGGTCCAGCTTATTTGCGGGGCGCCGCCTCCAGTTGCTTCATCACTGCGCTGAAGACCTCATCCACGCCGATCGCCGTGGTGGCCCGCGCATCGAAGCCTCTCTGATAAAAAAACTGATCCAAGAGCGGCGACACGATCTTGGTCTGCAGTCCATAATCGTGAATCTCCCACGGACTCGTACAGGTAAACAACGAGACGCACCGGGTTCCCGTCCCCAGCGCCAGATGCATCGGCAGGCTATCGCCGCTGACCAGACAGCGGTGACTGCTCACATCGCCCAGATGTTGAAGCAACGTTGGCCGCAAACGCAGGGTGTTGACGGTTAAGCTCTGTTTTTCAAGCCGCCGTCTCAATTCGTCATAATAAGCCCAGTTCTTCATCGGCCAGACCGGACCGCCTTCCGGCGAAATGGCCACGTCCCCACGCAACTCGGTCGCCGCCGGCACGGGAAGCACGTAGGCATCGCCCTCAAAGGGAAATCCCAGGCCTCCGAAGATCAGATCCTGATATGTCCGCCGGTTCTTGAGCTTCAGCTGGTCCGCTTGCTGCCGCCCATAACGACTAATCAAACTTAGATCAAACCAGGATCGCGAATCATCGGTGTAGCGCAGCTTGTTTTCCCCTTCGAGGTACGCCCCGAACAACCGCCGGCCAGTCACCGTTCGAAGGAAGCTGCCGATCTCCACCTCGTCCTCCAGATTGATGACCAAGGCATATTCCCGGTCCCGAACCGATTCTCGTTGTTCCCAGGAAAAACAACGGAGATTCTCCCGGCCATTCTGGAGCAAGCCCACATTCTTGGCCGCCGTCAACCAAGTGACCGGTCCGGTTAATCGCCTCAGCAACGAAGTCGTTCGCACCACATCGCCGGTGGCGCCGAGCTTAATGATGAGAGTATCCATGCGCACTGAAGCTATACCATGTGTTAGCGGAGCCGAGCCAAGCGGCCAGTGTAGAGTGGAGCAGGTAGGAGCCTCGCTGGAAGCGGCGAGCAGGGCGTGCGTTCATTTGGTGAACGCAGCAGGCAATGTTTTTCTGAAAATGAAAATAAAACTCGCTCCCGCGGGCGCGATTCACGATCCGCACCCGAACGGCGGTAGTGGGCAGTCAGGCGATGGAGCCGCCTGAAACCAAGGCTTAAGGGCTGACCAACCTCAAGTTCTGCGGAGGCAGCGGTTTCACACCGAGATACTCGAAAGCGCCCATGTCGAAAGCCGCGCTGGTCGGCCGCGTGTTGCCATCATAATCCGCCGGCACATACGTGCGCAGGTTCGCCCCAACATCAATGACGCCGGTGCCGGGCACCAAATGATAGTCGTGATTGGCCGCATTCGCGTAGAAGGCGGTGTCGTTGAGAGTATTCCCGGCGCTGCTTGGTCCGATATTGTTTGTCACGTAGGCGGTCCCTCCCGAGATGCTGATGGCACGGCTGCTTACCACATCCATCGTGTTGTTATAAATTCTGCGCGGATAGGAATCGGAACTGGCGTTGTCGACCACCACCGCGTACTTCCCGCTGCTGATGCCCCAGATAATGTTGTTGTAAATCAACACTCCGGTTCCGGCCCGAATGCCGTGACACCGGCTGCCGGGATCGAAGATGATGTTGTTCCGGACGATGTGGTTCGGGTTGGAGGGCCAAGTGGCGGCGTTGTCGACCTCAATGCAGGAAGCAGGATAGTCGGTGGTGCAGCCAACCGAGATGACGTTCTTCTCCGCGATACAGTCATGGGACCCTTCTTTAAACTCGATACTCTCGCTCTTGGTGCGGGTGATGATGTTGCTGCTAATGACAACATGATGGGTGTTGTCCCTCACATCGGACGCGGCCGTCCCGATATAAACGCCCTCGCCGTTGGAGCTGGCCAGAACCCCTCCGTCGTGAATGAAGCAGTTGGAAAGCGTGACGTTGTAGGAATCCTGAAGGACCCGGAAAATTTCCTGGCCCACGTTGCCCAAGTTGCAGTTCTTGACCACGATATCATGGCAGCCATTCCGAATGTAAACGCCCTGGTTCAGGTTGGAGATCGTCAAGCCATCGATTGTGAAATAACTCAGCGCATCCAGGGCAACCCGCCCACTGTTTCCCGACCCGATCAGCTGCACCGACTCGCCTTGATAGGCCGCCAGCACAGTGGGTGCGGATGCGCTGCCCGACGGCCCGCTGATCACCTTGTCGCCTTCGCTGTAGGTCCCCGCCCGCACGTAGATCGTGTCTCCGCCGGAAGCGGTACTCAACGCCTTGGCGATGGTCAGCCACGGCGTGGTCAAAGTGCCGGCATTGTTATTGTTTCCGGTCTTGGCCACATAATAAGTCGCAGCCTCAAGTCCAG
>DATLUX010000582.1:0-4876 GCA_035577805.1 Verrucomicrobiia bacterium | reverse complement strand
TCCAAGCAGGCGGCACACTCCAACGCGGAGCCGATCGCATAATCCAACGACCGGGCTTGATCCGGACCCGACCAGAGTCTGGACCCTTCGGCAATGTTGAGCACAATGCTCTCTGAGGCCCGGCAGTCATGCTCAACGATGGCGTGGGGTCTACCCCAGGAAGCGGAAAGCTCTTGGGCGCAGCTGCCAGTGCCAGCGCCTTCTCGTAAACTTTGAGCTTTTGATGAGTGAGCATTCAGCCCTTGGAGCTGAGCAACCGTCGACAAAGTTTCCGACAAAGCTTCCGACAAAGGAAGGCCAAAGAAGCTCTCAAAATGTCCAATCTTCATGCCACGCCTTCGGCGTGGAACGATGCGCTGGCTCATTCGTTTGGAGCTGTTACAGTGATCGGCATGTTGAGGGCACCGGCGACGTTCAATTTCACTCGCGACGTCATGGAACGTTGGGCGCGCGAACGCCCCGAGTCGCTGGCGTTGTGGTGCGTCGACGACGCCGGAGGTCACGAGCAGAAGTTCACTTTCAAAGAGTTGGCCGGGCAGGTCCGTCGAGCCGCGGCGTTCTTTCACGCGCTCGGCTTGCGACGCGGCGATCGTGTGCTGATCATCCTGCCGCGCGTGCCTCAATGGTGGATCGCCATGCTCGGCCTGATCCGCCTGGGCGTCGTGCCGATTCCAGGCACGCCTCTGCTCACGGCCAAAGACATCCGATATCGGGTTGAGACTGCCACGGTCAGCGCCATCCTGACCGACCCGGACGGAGCGGCTCGGGCCGAGGGATTTTTAGGTATCCGCGTGCTGACGGGCGGGGCGCGCCCCGGCTGGACCGATTTCGACGCGGGCGTGCAGGAGCAATCACCGGAATTGGAGGAAAGCGAGTCCACGCGCAGCGATGAACCGGGAATCATCTACTTCACCAGCGGCACCACTGGTCCGCCCAAGATGGTGTTGCACACGCAAGCGAGTTATGGACTTGGCCATCGGCTCACGGGCGAACTGTGGCTCGACCTCAGACCTGACGACGTGCATTGGTGTCTCACCGACACCGGCTGGGCGAAGGCGGCCTGGTCGAGTTTCTTTGGTCCATGGCAAATGGGCGCCTGCGTGTTCGCCGTGGATACACGCGGAAAATTTGATCCCGCTGGCACGCTGCGAACTCTTGCCGACTATCCAATCACGACCTGGTGTGCACCGCCCACTGCCTTGCGGTTATTGGTGCGGGAGGATCTCGGCGCTTACCGTTTTCCAAAGTTGCGTCATTGTGTCAGTGCCGGGGAACCATTGAATCCGGAGGTCATCGCCATCTGGAAAGAAGCAACCGGCCTGACCATTTACGAAGGATACGGCCAGACGGAAAGCGTGGTTCTCATCGGCACGTATCGTTCGCGCGGCGACGAGGTGCGTCCGGGAGCGATGGGCAAACCAACGCCGGGTTTTGAAGTGGCCTTACTCGATGACAACTTGACCGAGCTGCCGCCCGGACAGGAAGGCGAAGTCGCCGTGCGCGTGAAACCTCAGCGGCCGCTTGGTTTGTTCCAGGAATACTGGCGGAACCCTGCGGAAAACGCGGTCCGCTTCCAAGGCGACTGGTATCTGACCGGCGACCGGGCAGTGCGCGATGCCGATGGGTATTATTGGTTCGTGGGCCGGGGCGATGACGTGATCAAGAGCGCCGGATATCGGATCGGGCCTTTCGAAGTCGAAAGCGCGCTGGTCGAGCATCCCGCGGTCCTGGAAGCCGCCGTGGTGGGCAAGGCCGACGCCATGCGTGGCCAGATCGTGAAGGCGTTCGTGGTGCTGCGCAAAAACCAAGTCGCCGGCCCGGAACTTCAACGCGAATTGCAGGAACACTGCAAAAACGTCACCGCTCCCTACAAATATCCCCGCGAGATCGAATTCGTCGCCGACTTGCCCAAGACCATCAGCGGCAAAATCCGGCGCGTCGAGTTGCGACGGCGCGCCTGACCCATGGACCCGTTGCTGTCCAGCGGCGAGATCGTCTGGCGACCGACCCCCGAGCTGATCGCCGGGAGCAATCTGAAACGGTTCATGGACGCTCATGGCCTGGCGTCCCTGGAAGACCTGCAGCGCCGCTCCGTCACGGACATCGCCTGGTTCTGGGATGCCATCCTCAAAACGCTCGACATCCGATTCGATCAACCTTACGCGCAAGTGGTCGACCTTTCACGCGGACCGGCTTGGGCGCAATGGTGCATCGGCGGGAAGATGAACATTGTCCGAAGCTGCCTCGACAAGTACGCGGGGACGCCCGCGGACGGGCGCCTCGCCCTGCGCTGGGAAGGGGAGGAAGGGGTGTCGAGCGCCATGAGCTATGCGGAACTGCGTCGCGAAGTCAATCGGACGGCCAACGCCCTTCGTTCGTTGCAGGTCGTCCCGGGCGATGTCGTCGGCGTATTCATGCCCATGACTCCGGAAATCGTCATCGCCATGCTCGCCATCATCAAAATCGGCGCCATTTTCCTGCCATTGTTCTCCGGGTTCGGCGCTCCGGCGGTGGCGGCGCGTCTGGCCGATGCGGAAGTGAAAGTGTTGTTCACCGCGGACGGTTTGTATCGGCGCGGGCGCGTGACTCCACTCAAAGCCGTGGCCGACGAAGCTGCTGCCCTGGTTCCAACCCTTCGGCATGTGATCGTCCTCAAACGCACCGGAGCCGTCGTGGCTTGGAATAGCCAGCGCGATCACTGGTGGCACGAATTGATTCCCGCTCAGTCTGAGGATGCCGCCACTCCATCCCTCGACGCCGAAACGCCGTTGATGATCATCTATACCTCCGGCACCACCGGACGCCCGAAAGGAGCCGTCCATACTCATTGCGGGTTCCCCATCAAGGCGGCGCAAGACATCCTGCTCGGACTCGACTTGCATCCTGACGAAACACTTTTTTGGCTGACGGACATGGGCTGGATGATGGGACCGTGGCTGGTCTTCGGCTCGTTGCTGCTCGGAACCACCATGGTTCTCTACGACGGCGCGCCCGATTTCCCCGGGCCCGATCGCCTCTGGTCGCTGGTGCAACGGCATTCGATCACAACGCTCGGCATCTCCCCGACTTTGGTGCGTGCTTTGCTCAAGCACGGCGACGGCCCGGTCCGCGCGCATAACCTCTCCGCCCTGCGCAAATTCGCTTCGACCGGCGAGCCGTGGAACCCCGACCCATGGCTGTGGTTGTTTCGAGTCGTGGGCGGCGGGCGCCTTCCGATCATCAATTACTCCGGCGGCACGGAGATCTCCGGTGGCATTGTGATGGGCAACGTGCTGACCCCGCTTAAGCCGTGCTCTTTTGCCGGACCGGTCCCGGGCATCGCCGCGGATGTCGTCGATGATCAAGGCCAACCGACCCGCGGCGCGGTGGGCGAATTGATCATCCGCCAGCCGTGGATTGGGATGACGCGCGGTTTTTGGAAAGATCCAGAGCGTTACCTGGAAACGTATTGGGCGCGTTTTCCCAACGTCTGGCTTCATGGCGATTGGGCTGCCATCGATGCCGACGGACTTTGGTACATCCTGGGCCGCTCCGATGACACCATTAAGTGCGCCGGCAAACGGCTCGGCCCGGCGGAAGTGGAATCGGTCCTGGTCGGACATCCCGCCGTGAGCGAGGCAGGAGCGATCGGCGTGCCGGACGACGTGAAAGGCGAAGCGCTGCTCTGTTTCTGTCTGCTCAAACCAGGGTTTGCGCCCAACGAAGCCCTGCGCGCAGAGTTGAAAGGACGCGTCGCCGACGCCTTGGGCCGCGCCTTCGCCCCGCGCGATCTGAAATTCGTCCGCGACCTGCCTCGGACCCGCAACGCGAAAGTCATGCGCCGGATTATCCGGGCGGCCTTCCTGGGTCTGGATCCCGGGGACGTTTCATCGTTGGAAAACCCGGTCGCCATCGAAGAGATCCGCCAGGCCCGCTGAGAGCGCTCTCTTCGGTCTCTATAAATCAGCCTGGCACCTCCGGTGGTGGTCCATCGGAACTTTTGCTCCGTGGCATTTCCGGATAGGCGGGCACATCAGGAGGCAGCAAATGAAACTTCTGCATCTCTGAAGTCCAGGTGACCAGTTGAGGCCCGCCAAACACACTGGGGTCGTCGAGCGTGCCGATTTTGATGAGCACCGCACTCGGGGCGCGCTCGGAGCGTGCAGTCAGGTGGACTCCGCAGGTGTCGCAGAAATGCCGCGTCGGACGCCATGGATGATCCTTCTTCGTGAACGATTTAGGGGTGCCCGTGGTAAACTGGAAGTTCTGAGCGTCAACGGCCATGAAAAGATTGCCTGCGCCGCCCGAAATCATTTGGCACGTCCGGCAATAGCATAGGCCTCTGAGAAGTTGAGGCCCTTGGCCTTGGTAGCGGATTTCGCCGCAGTAGCAACCGCCGGTGAAGGTAACGTTGGTCGCGCTCATAGGAATCGAATCAGTCCATTATCGGGATCAATGTAGCCCCCAAGGCCAGAGCGGGGTCGTATCTGCGTCGTATCTCCGACATTCGACATTTGATCGTTATCGAATCCACTGGGCTTTGTCTACTTGCTTCATCATGCGTATCATGCATCGCAGGTTTTTGTCGCGCATCAGTCGCTGTTCGAAGCGTTTGATCGCCATGCCCACGCTGGTGTACTCCAACCCCTCCACGAGCTGCGCCAAAGCTGGCAAAGTCAATCCGCAACGTTTCACGTGACGGTCCGGTAGGCAGGTTTGTTGAGCGTCAGGTGGCTTGCTTACGCACCGTAAATCTCTAGTGATGTGTCCCCTAAATAGCTATACATTGGCGGCAATGGATTTTTGGCTCAGACGAGGCGTGAGCGACGAGCATATCCGCAGGGATCTGTAAGGAGCGAACAACGAAGTATGAGCCAAAAAGACATGCCGCCCTTCG
>DATLUX010000581.1:0-10096 GCA_035577805.1 Verrucomicrobiia bacterium | reverse complement strand
CCGATTCTACGCGGACGATCACTCGGGCGGCACGGCAAACGATACGTTCCTGCTCCGCCGGGTGCGTCCGATCTTGGAAGGCACCGTCTTCGAAAAATATGATTTTCGCGTGATGCTGGATTTTGGATCCGGCGTGACCGCGACGGCGGCGAACGACGCCTATGTGCAAGATGCTTACTTGACTGCGCGTTTTCTGCCGCAATTTCAAGTGGTGGGAGGCAAGCTCAAAGAGCCCGTCGGGCTGGAACGTCTGCAGTCGGGGGCCAATCTGCTGTTCGTCGAACGCGGTTATCCGACGCAGCTGGCGCCCAATCGGGACGTCGGCTTCATGGTGCAGGGTGATCTTTGGGGACCTCCCGGAGGCGCCCTCGTCAGCTACGCGGCGGGCGCCTTCAACGGGGTTGCGGACGGAGGCAGCGGGGACCTCGAGACGGCCGACGATGAGAAGGACGTGGCCGCGCGTCTTTTTGTCCATCCTTTCAAAGACACGCACCTCGACGCCCTGAAGGGACTTGGGCTGGGCATAGCCGGCACGTATGGAGAGCAGGATGGCGCGTTGAGGACATATACTTCGATCGGCCAGCAACGTTTCTTCGCCTATCGCACGACCACGACGCCCGCCACCGCCCCCAACGTGGTGGCCAATGGCCGGCATTGGCGGCTGGCTCCGCAAGGTTATTACTACTGGGGACCCTTCGGACTTTTCGGTGAATACACGATCTCTGACCAGGAGGTGCAGCAGGCCGGCGCCGGGGCCGGAGCAGGCACCATCGCGGATCTGCGCCACACCGCCTGGCAGGTGGCGGCTTCCTACTTTCTCACGGGCGAAAAGAATTCGTTCAAGGCCGTGACGCCCAAGAAACCCTTCAGTCCTGCCAATGGCGGCTGGGGCGCCTGGGAGGTTACCGCGCGCGTGGGGGAATTGGACGTCGATGATGACGCTTTTCCCGTCTACGCCGACCCGGGCACGTCAGCGACCAAGGCCTTTTCCTGGGGTGTCGGATTGAACTGGCATCTGAACAAGAACGTGAAGGTAAACTTGAACTACGACCAAACCGACTTCAAAGGCGGGGCGGCAACGGATCTTCTGCGCAAGGGCGAGAAAGCGATCTTCACGCGCGCCCAGATCTCCTTTTAAGCTCACGACCACCAGCACATCTCCTCATGAAATCGCTCTTAGCAATCCGGACGGCCCTGACGATGATCGGCGCGGTGGCCTGCAGCGCAGGCAGCGTCCTGGCCAAAGATGTCAAAATCCTGAACGCTTCTTACGATCCAACGCGCGAATTCTATATCGAGTTCAATGCGGCTTTCGCCAGACATTGGAAACAGCAGACCGGCGACACCGTTCAGATCCAGCAATCCCACGGCGGCTCAGGCAAACAAGCCCGGGCGGTGATTGATGGTTTGCAGGCCGACGTGGTGACCCTGGCCCTGGCTTACGACGTCGATGCTCTGGCCGAGAAAGGGAAACTGATCCCCCCGGACTGGCAGAAACGGTTGCCTCATAACAGCGCCCCCTACACTTCGACCATTGTCTTTCTGGTGAGAAAAGGGAATCCCAAGAGCATCAAGGATTGGGATGATCTGGTCAAACCTCGCGTGGCCATCATCCCCGCCAATCCCAAGACCTCCGGGGCGGCGCGGTGGACGTACCTGGCCGCCTGGGGCTATGCGCTAAAAAAATATGGCAATGACGAAGCCAAGGCCAAACAGTTCGTCGCCAGCTTCTACAAAAATGTGCCCGTGCTCGATTCCGGCGCCCGCGGCGCGACCACCACCTTCATCCAAAGCGGCATCGGCGACGTTCTGGTCGGATGGGAAAATGAAGCGTATCTCGCGCTCAAGGAATTCGGCGCTCAGAAATACGAGGTCGTGACTCCTTCCATCAGCATTCTGGCCGAGCCGACCGTGGCTCTGGTGGACAAGGTCGTAAAGAAACGCGGCACCGAAGCTGTGGCCAAGGCGTATCTCGATTTTCTTTACTCCGATCAAGGACAGGACCTCGCGGGCCGATATTTCTATCGTCCGCGCTCCGAGGCCGCGCTGGCCAGGTATGGCAAACAGTTCGCCCAAGTATCCTTGTTCACGATCGACGACGTGTTCGGCGGCTGGCAGAACGCGCACAAGACGCACTTCAGCGAGGGCGGCGTGTTTGACACCATCTACAAACCATGAAACTTCGGACCAACGCCCCGGCGCTCACCGCGCTGAAGATTATCCTAATTACGCTCGCATGACTCCGCACAACGTCCCTTGGGCCACGCCCGCGCCGGCATCGCTCCCCGACTCAGGAAGCGTTCGCACCTGGCTGCACGCCGCCGACTTCACGGCGCGCCTCCAGGATTCCGGCCCTCTGGCCAATCCAACGCCGCTAGCGGCGGGCGTGTCCGAGGGACCGGCTGAGCCAGCCGGCCAGAGCAGGGCCCGGCCTGCCCTGGCCGAGTTGTTGGCCCCGCTGGCCGCGGCCGAATCTGTGCACCTGCGCGGTCAGCCTGGCCTCCGCTTCGAGCGCGGCGGCCTGTGGTATGAACTGCCTTGTTACCAGTTTGTCGGCCCGGTCGGCGGCGATGATCCACTGCGGATCGGCATCTTCGCCACGGTCCACGGGGACGAACCAGAAAGTGGGCTTGGCCTGGTGCGCTTCTTGCACAGTCTGCTGCAACGTCCGGCCCTCGCCCAAGGGTTTGTCATCCACGCTTACCCGGTCTGCAATCCCACCGGCTACGAGGATCGCACTCGCTGCGCGCGCGGCGGAAAAGATCTGAACCGCGAGTTCTGGCGCGATTCGACTGAACCGGAAGTCCGTTTGTTGGAGCACGAAATCCGCCGGCATCAATTTCATGGCATCATCTCGTTGCATTGCGACGATACCAGCCACGGCCTGTACGGCTTTCTTAGCAGCAGTCAGACTGGTGACGTTCTTTCCGAGAGCCTGCTCCAGCCAGCCTTGCGCGCAGCCGAGGAATTCCTGCCGCGTAATTACGATCCGCAGATCGACGGATTTCACGCGCGCGGGGGAATTCTTTCCGCCTGCTATGAAGGTGTCTTGCGGGCTCCAGCCGGTTTGGCTCAACCTCCCTTCGAGATCACCTTCGAGACGCCCCAACGCGCGCCGGTCCGCCAGCAAATCGAGGCCTTCAACGCCGCTCTCCTGACCATCCTCGAGGAATATCGCCAACTCCTGGCCCACGCCCCCAATCTCTAACTAATCGTGGCAGGCGCTCAACGCGGGATGAGGTGGACATGCGGCGCCTTGACCAACACGGTCACTTGCTCCCCGGGTTGCAGCGCCAATTCTTCGCAGGCCTGCCGGGTGAGCAGGGCCGTCAGAGGGAAACCGCATTCCAGCTCAATTCGCACCAGCGGTCCGCTGTTGGTCAAGGTCCGGATGGTGGCGGACACCTGATTGCGTGCGCTGCTCGAAACGCTGGCGTCTCGCAATAGAATAACGTCCTCCGCGCGAATGCACACGTGGACGTCCGTGGTTCCGGCCGGCAGTTCTGGCAGCACGGCCGTCAACCGGACCTGGCCGACGGCGACGCTGGCCAAGCCGCCCTCGACCTTCTGGATCCGGCCCGGCTGCACCGTTTCCACGGCGGACAGTCCGGCCACCGCCAGGTTCGCTGGGCGGCTGAACACCTCCTGAACCGGGCCAACTTGCGCGACTTTGCCATTCACCAACACGATCATCTCGTCCGCCAGCGCGAGGGTCTCGAAACGATCATGGGTCACGTAAAGCAGTGGTAGATCGAACTCGTGCCGGATGCGGAGGAAGTACGGCAGGATCCGCGACTTCAGTTGGGCGTCCAGACTGGCCAATGGTTCATCCAACAGCAACAGGCTGGGCGAAGACAGCAAGGCCCGGGCGAGCGCGACGCGCTGCTGTTCACCGCCTGAGAGTTCCCCGATCGACCGATCCAGGAGCGGTTCGATCTCCAGCACTTCGGCAATACGTTCCAGCGTGAACAACTCTGACCCCCTGTTTTCGGCTTTCCGGCCGTAGAGGACATTCTGATGAACCGATAGATGTGGGAATAAAGCCAGGTCCTGCGGCAGGTAACCGATGCGCCGCAGCCGTGGCGGAACGGCAACGCCCGCGGCGGTATCTGTCAGCACCCGCCCATCCAATTCGATCCAGGCTGATTCCGGTCGGCGCAGCCCAGCGATCAGATCCAGGAGCGAGGTTTTGCCCGAACCCGACGGCCCGAATAAAGCTGTGACTCGGCCGGCCAGTTCCAAATCCAGCTCCAGGACAAAGCCGGCCAGAGGCAGCCGAATCTTTTTCAGGACGAGCTTCACTGCCCCCTCCGCCGTATCAGCCATTCGCTGGTCCAGACGGCCGCGAAGGCGAGCAGGACTGAAATGCCAAGCAAACGAAACGCGTGCGCGTCCTGCCCGAGTTGGACGGACTGAAAGATGTCCAGCGAGATGGTGGCCGTTTGGCCCGGGATATTGCCCGCCACCATGATGGTGGCTCCGAATTCTCCCAAAGCGCGTGCGAAGGCGAGCAACATCCCGCCCAGCAGCCCGCGCCAGGCCAGGGGCATCGTGATGCTGCAAAAAACCCGCAGCTCGCCCGCCCCAAGCGTGCGGGCGATCTGTTCGAGCCGAGGGTTGACTTCTTCAATGGCGATCCGGGCCGAGCGCACGAGCAACGGAAAGGACATCACGCCCAACGCAATCAGCACCGCTCGCCAGGTGAACACGACATCGATGCCCAGAGAATCATGAAGGAATCCGCCGATGACTCCGCGGCGTCCCAGCAGCTTGAGCAGGAGGAGGCCCGTGGCCACCGGCGGCAGCACCAGCGGCAAGGCGATGACTGTTTCGAGGATCGATTTTCCGGGCCAGCAGCCGCGCGCGAGCAGCCAGGCCAGCGCCACGCCAAACGGAAGGATGACCAGCGTGCTGCAAGCGGAGACCCAAGCAGTGAACCAGACTATCTGCCACTCTTCCGTGGTCACAGATCACGATTTACAAGGAAGATTGACACCCGCGTCAATGGTGGAGAGCGTTTCGCCATCGTTTTACGGGCAGCCAATTTAGGACAGTGGGTACCTGATGGGCATGGTTGACCATGCGGCAATGTTGCCGGTAAAACGGGGCAGCCCGAAAGATCAGATCGATGTTCAGATTTATAGGAATGCGGTGCTTTCTTTGGCTCGCGCTGTTCACCGGTACGCTCCTGCATGCCCAGAGCGCTGTCGAACATGCCCGGTTGTTGCTTCTTCGTGACGCCCAGGAAGAGTTTTCCAGCACGATCAATTCGAACTCAAACAAGGAACTGTTGCTTCAGCTGCCGCAATATCTCCGCGCCGAGACCGGGTCTGTGGTCCGGTTGACGTTGCGGCGGCTCTCCGATCCCGCCTCGACTTCCAACGCCATCGTCCTGGCCTGGAATGATCACATCCTCGCGACCAACCTCATCGAGCCGGCTGACACACAAATCTCCCTCCTGGTCCCAGTCCCGCGGCCTGCCTTCCTGCGTGGCTGGAACCGACTCTCGGTTCGAGTCGGCCCGCCTCCCTCCGACGCGAATGCTCAGGCGGTTCGCGAGCGTGCCGCCGAAACGCTGCGCTGGTCCATGCTGCGCCACGAATGTTTCCTGGATCTGGTTTATACCCGCGCGCCGCTCTCCGATGATTTGGCGCGTTTCCCGCATAGCCTGGCCGAAGAGCGACTCCTGAAGGACGTGGAACCCGGCCGCCTCACGCCTCCGGGAGTCACGCTGCTTTTGCCCGGCTTGTGCAACGAAGTTCATTTGCGCGCGGCTGCCATTGCCAGTGCGCGGCTCGGCCAGCTCGATTCGCTCGCGGCCTCCGACATTCGCCTCGGCTCCCTGGAATCCTGGAAAGCTGAAACGGCCCAACACCATGGCATCCTCATCGCTCGACGTGATCAACTTGGCGGCGTGGCCATGCCCTTTGCCATCAGCACCGCCTTGGCCAACCTGACGGCCGCCCAAGGCATGCTGGCCGAGTTTTTCGAAGGGCCGATCCCAAAACAGCGCCGGGTCTTGCTGGTCACGGGCGCCGATGAAGCAGGCTTGGAAAAAGCGGCGTTAACCCTGGGCAGCGCTCCGGCTTTGTCCAATCTGACGAGTCCCGCTGTGCTCAACCAGATCCCTGCGCTGCCCGGCTCGGCCCCGGCTTCGGTCCACGCCCCGATACTGGGTCTCTACCAGATCCAGGAATTTCTGAAGTCCGACCCCTGGGCACGTCGGGCCGCCTTCCTGGTGCCGGCCCGGCTTGGCCTCGAGGTCGTCCGCGAATTATTTCCCCTCTGGTGGGATCTGGGACGCGCTTTCCCCACCTCACCTGTGCTTTGGCCGGAAGTTGTGACGTATCGGCCGGGGGCTCCGCTGGCGGCAGAACGCTTGCGCGCACGCAACGTTCTGGCGCTGGGGACCGTATCCCAATGGCCCGATTTCTTGCCTCCGGACGCGGCCGCCCCGGCGCTGCAAATGATCTCATCCGAGGCGGAGAGTTTGGTGATGCAAGGCCGCCGCCAAAAACGCGCCACGTTGGAACCCACTTTGAGTTTCGTGCAGATGCTGCCTTCGCCCTGGTCCCCGAGCAACACCCTCGTGTTGGTGGGTGGCATGAGAACATTCATGTCTCCTGGCGCCAAACGGCTCTTGCTGGACTCGACCGTTCCAGGCCGGCTGGCCGGGTCATTGTGTGCCATCGATGATCTCGGTCGAGTGACCTCTTACGACTTGCGGCAAGTGGCCAGTGAATCCTTCGCAGAACGTCTGCAGCGAACCATCCCAAGAGGCGCCGGCCGCGAGGAGACGGAGCGACAGATGGCCGGCCAAGACCGGCGGCAAGCCGGGTCTCGACAATGGAACGGGCGTTTGTCGGCCATCTGTGCGGCCGGATTGGGCCTGCTGGTGTTGGCGCGGCTTTACCTGATGTGGCAACAAAACCGGGTCCGGCGTCAGACGCTTGACGAGGAGATCTCCGCCGGATCATGAACCCACCTCGTCTCCGTCTCCTGCCGCCTCTGCTCTATTTTCCCCTGCTTCGTCATCTGATTTTCATCGCGCTGGTCTTGCCGTCATGGCTCCAGCCCGTCGTCCGGGCCCAAGGCCAGCCGGCTCCGGCGCCGAAACACACCCTAATTCTTTCCGCCTCCTCACGCGCCGCCTATGGCCTGCGGCATGATCTGGAGTTTCTCCGGCTGCAACTGCAACGCATCGATACGCATGTCGCTTCGATGCCTCTCTCCGAAGAGGCCCGCGATGATTTGGCTGCGGCCACGCACCTGGTTGTTTTTTGCCCCGAACCCAACCCTTCTTTTCCCAGCAACCTGCTGCAGCAGCTTCGCGAGACACGGCGTCCCGTGCTCTGGGTGGGCTATGGCGTTGGTGAAGCTCGCATTCCTTGTCCCGTGGCGGAAGGGATGGAGCCGGTGCCGGCAGCCGGCGGGCCCGCCGCGCTTGTGACCTATCGCGGTCGGGAATGGGGCGTGGACGAGTCGGATTGGATTCCCATCCAATGCCGACCGGCGGCGGGCGAGCGCCCCCGAGCCGAGGCGAACATTGCTTCGGCTCCGGCGCTTTCCAATGGCTTGGGCGCCAGGGGCGGTCGTCCGCTCATAACAGTGCTGCGAGGCGCGGTGCAAACGGAGTCGCCGCTGTTGCTTTCGTGGCAATCCGGATCCGTGACGGTCTTTTCGGCTGTCCCAAGACCGGGCCTGTTGGGCTTCCTTTTCTCCGATGTGCTGCTGGATTTTTTCGAGATCACGAATGCAGCCACGGCGCGGGTGGCGCTGCGCATTGATGATTACGAAGCTGGAAGCGATCACTATGAATTCCAAACCAAAGTGGATCTGCTGGCGGCGCGCGGAGTGCCGTTCCTGCTCTCCGTTGCTCCTTCCTGGCGCCTTTCCCCCACGGGGGCAGTCATGACGTTGGATGAAGCTCCCGAATATGTCGAAAGCTTGCGGCAAGCTCAGGCGCGCGGAGGACGTTTGCTGGTCCGCGGGTGTGTCCGCGAACCCGGTGAGGGTCCCGAGTTCTGGAATGGCGAACTGGATCGCCCGAACCCGGAATCGCCCGAGCGCATTCGCGAACAGCTTCACCAAGCGGTCGGCCTGATGCTCAAGCACGGTCTGCTGCCGGTCGGCTGGCAGACACCGCATGACGCGGCGTCGCGCTCGGTTTACCGCGAAGTTGCCCAGGTGTTCTCCATGGCGATGGAACGTCCGCAATTAAGCGATCTGAGCGGGCGCGAGACCGCCTTGCTCTCTGCGATCGTCCGTGATCGGGACGGACGCGAGATCATTCCGGAAAATCTGGGGTTTGTGCTGGCCACGGAAAGAGGGACCAACGGGTTGGCAGGGCTGCGGCGACGAGTTGAAATGTTGAGCCAACTGCGCGACACCATCGCCGGCGCCTATTTTCACGCGTACCTGCCGCAGGATCAGCTGCTGGAGTTGCTTGGAGCCCTGGAAGCAGTCAAGAAACCGTTCCTGGACGTGCTCAAGCTCGATCAATGGGTGCATGTGCCGGGCCGACTGCTGTTGACGGGACGCGCCGAGCACCGGGTGCAACTGGCCGGCGGCATTGTCCAGTGGCGCGCCTTCGATCGCACCGGACAGGAATTACAATCGGAACAAGTATCCCTGCCGCCCGGTGAACGGCTCCTGCAACGCAAAGGCCGCGGCGACTATGAGCTTTACGAGTTCAAGGAAGGAACGCAGCCATGAAACCCCGCTGCCCTTCCCTTTCCCGTTTCCGCTTTCCGCTTTCCGCTTTCCGCTTTTCCGTTTCCGCTTTTATCCTTGCCGGTTCCCTGGTGGCCCAGCAGGTCGCCCCTCCGACGGCCAACGCGGACCTCGCCTCGCTCAAAGCGCGGGCTTACCAACTTTATGAGGCCAAGGATTACTCTGCGGCCGCCGCGCAATTCCAGGCGTACCTCGCCCGCCAGACTGACGACGCACGTGCTCTGTTCGATTATGCGGGAGTCCTCTCGGAATTGAATCGTCACGCCGAAGCAGCGCGGCAACTGGAGTTGCTCCATCAACAAAAACCGCAGCATGAGGTGGGTTACTTCCGGCTTGGTGTTACGTACGTCCTGCTGGGCCGCGGCGCCGAGGCCGAACAGGTCTTTACTCAACTCCAGCAATCCACCAACCCGGATATGGCGGCGGCCGCCGGGGAAGCTCTGCAGAAGTGGCGCGGAGAGCAGGGGCGTGCCGCCCGGTTTCAGGCCGAAAGCCATGTCTTCGAGTTGGCCCGCGACGGGAAACATTCTGAGGTCGTGTCAGCGGTGGCCGAACTGGAAAAGCAACAGGAACCTTCCTTTCCGCTCCAGTTGCAACGGCTCTACTCGATGGGCGCGCTTAAGGATTATCAAAGCGCCCTCGTGCGGGCCGAGAAACTCGCCGAGTCGCATCCGAACGCGCCGGACCTGGCCCTGGTCCGGGCCGATCTCCTCGCAGACTTGAGCCGTCGGCCCGAAGCGGAGCGGATCTGGCGGCAGGTGATGGAACGGCATCCCGGCACTCCTGCGGCCGTCGAAGCAGCCCGGCGTCTTAGTGAGCAACCGGTTTCGCTGCCCGAAGACCACGTCTACGAACTGGTTCGCCAAGAGCGCCATCGCCAAGCCCTCGAGGCCATCGATGCGATCGAGCGGCAGGCCGCGCTGCCCTTGCCCCTGGAGATGCAACGGATTTATTCCCTCCAGGCACTCGGTCAAAACGACCTGGCGCTGGCCAAAGCCAATGATCTCGCGGCGCGGCACCCGTCGTCCGCCGATTTGGCCTTGATTCGTGCCGACCTGCTTGTCCATCGCCGGGAATGGTTTCAAGCCGGTGCGATCTTAAAACAGATCAAACTCGAACAACCCGATTCACCCGCTGCGCGCGCCGCGACCGGGCGCCTGGAGGGATTGCCGCCGGTAGCCAACCTCGACAAATGGTATTGGGGCGAAGCCTACGCGGCCGGGGATTATTTGGGGCGCTACGGCACGGTGGTCGGCTCGGGTTTCATCCGCCAGGGCACCTTTATCCCCCGGGCGCGCTGGCTGCAGCCGTATGGGGAATTTCGTTTCAGCGTGGATACGCGATCCGGCACCGGCCCGCGCGA
>DATLUX010000580.1:0-2292 GCA_035577805.1 Verrucomicrobiia bacterium | reverse complement strand
CTTGAACATGGCGTCGATTCGCTCCTTCAGACCGGACTCCTTTGCCAATTGGAAGAGGAGCTTGAGCGTCTCGTCGGTGATCCGGTTTTTCGAGTAATCCAGGTAAAGGCCCCCGGCCTCCACGACCATCCGCTCGCCACGTTTCGGGTCCTGAGCGAAGAGATCGCGCAGATGCAGTTCCCGAACCTCGCTGAAGTGGGTAGTCAGGGCTTTCCACGCCTTGCGCTTGGTCAAAGGTTGGGTGGTTGTGGTCTTACTCTGCTTGAGTGAGTTCTTAATTGTGTTAATTGTGTTCATGGCATTTCCTTTTTACATTTCTTCGAGAGTCTTCCCTTTGGTCTCCTGCACGGCAGTCCATACAAAGAGCAGCGAAACGATGGCCGCCAAAGTGTAGAGACCGTAGGCTCCGCCGAGACCGACTGCCTTGAGCAAAGGGAGGAAGGTAACAGTAACAGCGAAGTTGGTCACCCAGTTGGTGGCCCCGGAGACGGCCAGAGCCGCGCCGCGCAGGCGATTGGGAAACATTTCGCCCAGCAGCACCCACATCACCGGGCCCCAAGAGACTCCAAAAGCGATCACGTAGAGATTTGCGGCTGCCAATCCGAGCAGCCCGGCAGAGTGGCTGATGAGAGGCCTGCCGTCGGGACCCACGCCGGCGGTGGCAAAGACGGCAGCGATGGCTCCTAAGGTCAGGGCCATGCCGGTCGATCCGACCAGGAGCAGCGGTTTGCGACCCACCCGGTCAATGAGGGCAATGGCCGGGATGGTGGCCAGAATGTTGATGAAGCCGGTCAGCAGATTGATCCGCAGAGCCCATTGCTCGGTCGCCCCCGCCGCCTTCCACAGGACCTCGCCGTAATAGAAAATGACGTTAATACCGACGAACTGCTGAAAGGCAGCCAACCCCATCGCGACCCACACCACGGAGGCGACCCGGTTCGTGCCTGGCACGAGCAAGTCCGACAATCTTGGTTTGTGCTCGCCGCGCAGGCTCTCTTCGACTTGCTGGACCAAAGCCTCGGCATCGCCCCCGATCCGTGCGAAAATCCGCCGGGCCTCTTCGCGTTTTCCGCAGAAGACGAGATACCGCGGGGATTCCGGAATCAGCAGGGCGCCCAGAAGAAACGCGGCCGAGGGCAGCGCCTCCATCCAAAACATCCAGCGCCAAGCCGGCATCCCAAGCCAGAAGACCGCTCCTGCGCCCCCAGCGAGTTTGGCGAGAATGTCGTTGCTCAGGAAGGCACAGAAGAGGCCCAGGACGATGGCCATCTGTTGCAGGGAGGCCAGCCGACCCCGCAGACGCGCCGGGGCGATCTCCGAGATATACATGGGAGCAAGCACACTGGCGGCCCCGATGCCCATCCCGCCCAGGATGCGGGAAGCGACAAACACGCCGGCGGAACCGGCGGCGCCGGATAGGAAGGCGCTCACCAGGAAGAAGACGGCGTTGAGGAGCATGGTTGGACGACGGCCGATCCAGTTGGCCAACGAGCCCGCGCCGAACGCGCCCAGAGCGCAGCCGAGCAGAACGGAGGCGACGGCGAAACCGGTTGCGGCAGCTTGGGTGCCGAAAGCGGCCGATAACGCGTTGACGGTTCCATTTACGACACCGCTGTCGAAACCGAAAAGGAAACCCCCGATTGCCGCCACGGCGGAAAGTCCGATGACATAGAGGTGTTGACTTGTGGCGCGGTATTGCGGATTTGCAGTTACGGGATGGGGGGCGGCATCGGTCACATTTGGTTGTGCCGTAATTCCTGAAGGAGGTTGTTGTTGCATGGTTTGGATCCTTTCGCGTCGCGTTGGGTCAGAAGTTGAAACCGATCTGGCAGCCGAGGACCAGAGCGTCGTCGATTTTACCCGTGCCGCCGGGCCGGAATACATATTGAATATCCGGCTGGAAAAAGAGCGCGCCCTTACGGAAATAAAACCGATAAGTCGCCTCCAGAACGGTTTCGTGGTTCTGCACACCCACAGTCGGGTCGAGTTGCTGCTCTCGTTCTTGGGCGTGGCGCAGATCACTGCTGAAGTTGCCGTGAACAACGCCGAGGCCGGCTGAGTCCGTTGGACGTGATGCGAATATGCCACGGAAAGCAACGCCCGCGGTGAAGAAGAAGGGCATTTGGCTAATCGACTCGTCGGGAGAAACCAGCACCGAACCGAAAATGCCAAATCCGCGGTTGCTGCCCGGAGCGCCAAATGGCACCAGGACCTGATCAAACATGGTATAGAGGCCCCAGTTTCCGCGCTTGGTGCTGGAGGGCCCGCCAAACCCGACGGTTTCGAAATCCG
>DATLUX010000579.1:0-2213 GCA_035577805.1 Verrucomicrobiia bacterium | reverse complement strand
ATGCGGCGCGCGAGCATGGCCATACAGCGATTTTCGCTGATCCGCAGCCCGATGAACCGATGAACAACGCTCTGGGACTTTTATTCTGGGTTCGTCAGTAGAATCTGTGGGTAGCATATGGCTCTGGTAGTTTGCCGAGGGCATGATAGAGAGCGAGTTCGGTGATGGGGAAGGTTCGGAAGCCGTAGGCTTTTCTCATGGTCAGTTTGGCCTTGTTGTTGAGGCCCTCGACGACTCCGCTGGAGAACTGTTTTCTGGCGCGGAAATAATTGAGGATCAATTCCCGGTGGCCGCGCAAGGTGCTGGCGACCTTCTTCATCGGCTTGATGCGCGAGCGCATGACTTGCTCGCACCAATCGTCGAGAAACCTGGCGGCCCAGGTGGGCGAGTTGTACTCCCAGAACTGCTGGAAATCTTCTTTGAGCAGATAGGCGCGCACCGTCTTGAGATTGTAGCGCAACAGATCGCGCAGCCGGAAGCGTTGCGGGCTGGTGAGATTGGCCTTGCGCTTGAGGACGCACCACCGGGTCTTTTTCAACACCGGCTGATAGCCGTCCTGGGCGAGCCGGCGGGCCTCGGCGGCACGCACGTCGTCGAGGGCTTCGTTCATCTTGGCGACGATGTGGAAGCGATCGAGGATGTTGATGGCGTTGGCGCAGCGTTCGCGGATGACGCGCAAGTATGGCCTCCACATGTCCGAGCAGACGAATTCGATGCCGTCGGATAACGGCTTGCCGATCATGTTGAAGAACTGCTCGAAACTCTCCACGGTGCGGTCCTTGCCGATCCACAACAGCCGGGTGCAGCCCTGCTCGATCTGGTAGACCAGGGTGAGGTACTTGTGGCCTTTGGCATACTGGATCTCATCGACGCCGATGGCCTGGATCGGGCCGAGGTGACGGTGTTCGAGCCCCCACGCCACCACGTATTCCACCGCCTGGCAGACTTTGTCCCAGCTGGTGCGGAACGCCACGGCGGTTTCCTGCCACGACAGCTTGCGCGCCCAGTGGGCGAGAAACAGCATGTAGGCCTTGGTCAGCTGGTGCTTGCCGATCGCCCACGGCAGTTCTTCGACCCGCACCCCGCAGGCCCTGCAATCGACCCGGCGCATGCGGTAAAGTAACAGCACCACGAAGCCCCAGAACGGGACGAATTCGAAGCGGCGCAGGCCGAGATGATCATAGCCGGCGGCGGGCTCATGACAGCCCGAGCACACCGGCTTTGCGCCGCGGCGCGGTCGCACGTCGATCTCGATAATGCCGCGTTCCGGGCAAAGCCGCGCCTTCTCGTAGACGAAGCCCGGAAAGTGATGGCAGTGGTTGAGGAGGGTGATCAGCCGCATGCGAGCAAGGTCCCGAACCATCGCCAAGTCGATTGCCAAGTCGATTGCCAAGTCGATTGCCAATTCGCACGCCATGTTACCAGCCGGAGCGGCGCCCGCGGATGAAGAGCTGGCGGCCTACTGCCCTGACCTCGATCAGTGGCCAAGAAGCTGGATGTATGAAGAGCGTGACGGATCGCCCGGCCGGCAGATGGTGGAATGCTTCAAGCCGTTCTTGCGCCATCTGCTGAGCTTGGGCCTATCGCGCAAAACCCTGCGTCAGCATCGCGACAACCTGTGGCTGCTTGGCGGCGAGCTGATCCGCGCCCTCCATGACGCCCCTCGGCTGAGAAAACGGCCGATGGATCACGTCGTGCTTGCGGCTCTCGATCGTGAAGGCGGCCCGCTGATCTCCCACGGCACCTCCGAAGATCAGCAACGCTCCTTCGACGCCACCTGCCGAAAGTTCCATCGCTTCCTCACCGACCGCGGCAGTCCATAGGCAGTCAGGCTGTGGACATGTGGACAACGCAGAAGAAGCGTTCCCCACATGCCCACAGCCACAACAAATGCAAAATGCCAAGCACGGGACGATATCGACCAAGGAAGCAGCGGTGCGCTTTACTTCAATACGTCACATCGCTCACATCCGCCGGGCACCACCCACAGATTCCCCCGAGGAGGCGTTTGATAGGACCACGTCTTCTGTCAGCTCGAAGCCTTTCACGTCCTTCAGATGGCCTCTAGCGATCCGCCAAATCTGCGCGACGTCCAGCCCTGAGGCATCGACAGGCAAGTCGCGAGCGAACTCGGGAATTGCAAGCTTGAAGTCCTGCCGAAGCATTTGCAGCAGCGTTGGATTGATTCGAGCGTCGTCATCGTGCCGCACAAG
>DATLUX010000578.1:0-4733 GCA_035577805.1 Verrucomicrobiia bacterium | reverse complement strand
ATACGCAAATGCTCGACGGCGCGCGCACCGCCGGCGCCGCCATAGCTGACGAAGCCGGCGGCCTTGTTGTTCCACTCGGCGAACAGAAAATCGATCGCGTTCTTGAGCGCGCCGGAGATGCCATGATTATACTCGGGCGTGACGAAGACGTAGCCGTCAAAAAACGCGATCTTGGCAGCCCATGCTTTGGTGTGAGGCTTACTATATTGCCCCATTGACGGCGGCGCCGGCTCGTCGAGGAGCGGCAGGTTGAAGTCTTTGATGTCCACGAGTTCGAACTCGGCGTCGGTGCGCTTTTGTGCGATTTCGTAAACCCATTTAGCCACGGCCTCTCCGTTGCGACCGGGCCGTGTACTTCCAATGTTTCGGTTGGATTGTTTTCAGTTTGTAGTTATGTGTTGACCTTCACGCCGTCCAGCCAGCAGACGGTCGATGGACCATTTGCCCGCTCCAGAGATAATCACGACAAGCGCCAGGCCGATCGCTAGAAGTTGATACTCAAATCCTTCTCCCTTTTGATTGCCGGCCCAGTTTATGAAGAATCCATTCGGAGCGTGGACCATGAAAGCGGCAACGAGCATAGTCACGGCAATGCCAAACGCGGAAACTCGGCTGAGAAACCCGGCGACGAGTCCGATTGATCCGGCGAATTCCGCAGCGATGGCAAGAAAGGCAAACACCGCCGGGATGTGCAGTTGCCCGGTAAAAAAGTTCATTGTGGCGCTGAATCCGTAGCCTCCGAACCAACCAAGCACCTTTTGCGCGCCGTGCGGAAACATCACAAGGCCGAGAGTCAGTCGGGCGATCAGTGGCGTAAAGCTGTCATTGGTTTTGAATAATGTTAGCAGCGTTTTCATAATTTTCGATTCGCGTTGAGTGAATGGTTGCATTCAGGGAGTCTGGACCGGGACATTCAGTCGAGCCCACGTCGAAAACTTCGTTGGTTGTCTGCCGGCTACTTTGTTTGCCAACGCAATTCGGTCGCCTGACTCCGAACCGAGGTAGGTATGCGCTTCGAAGTGCCCGAGCATCTCGGCGATCTCCGCAGCTCCAGGGAAGAGAGTGGCGAAGACGTCGGCCGGGACCTGCTTAATTGTTGATGACTCTTGCTTTCGAATTCCCAATCTCAGGCCGCCCAACCTCCATCGGCCAGCAGGCTCGCGCCAGTGATGTAGCTGGCTTCGGAACTGGCGAGAAATGCGACGAAGCCGGCGATTTCGTCCGTGCAGCCATAGCGTTGGAGCGCAATGTGGCGGATGCTGTCACGCGCCAGGTCGGTGTCCGCCGGATTCATGTCCGTGTCAATCATGCCGGGCTGGACGTTGTTGACGGTGATGCCGCGCGGTCCGAGGTCTCGAGCGAGTCCCTTTGTGAAACCGGCGACAGCCCCCTTCGTCAGCGAGTAAACCGCAGCACCGGCGAACGGCATCCGCTCGCTGAAGGTGCTGCCGATATGAATAATGCGTCCGCCTTCACGCAAATGCCGCGCGGCTTCCTGGGTCGCGATAAACAATCCGCGCACATTGACGGCGATCAACTGCTCAAAATCTTCCAGCGAAAATTGCTCAATCGGCGCGAGAGCGATGATACCCGCGTTGTTCACGAGAATATCAATGCCCCCGAATGTCCCGATAGTTTTGGCAACCGCCAGTCGGACGGCTTCGGTGTCGGCAGCATCTGCTTTGATCGCCAAGGCCTTTCCGCCCTCCGCTTCAATCGAACGAACGACTTCATCGGCCTTGCCGGGTGATGCGCTGTAAGTGAGGGCGACCGCCGCGCCGTCGGCAGCGAGTCGTTTGGCGATGGCCGCGCCGATACTGCGTGAACCGCCGGTGACCAGCGCCACTTTGCCTACCAGCTTCTTGGTGATGTTTGTGCTCATATTTTTCTTTTCAAATGCGCTGGCAGCGTCTTGCCTCTATTGCGCTCAGTCGAACTTGACCAGGTTCAGTGCGGAGAGCGGTCCACCAGGCTGCGCCAGCCGCGCGCCCGTCGAAAGCGGGCCAAGGTCAATGCCAAAGAATCCAAGTCGACCAATCAACGCGCCGACCTGCGCCTTGGCCTCTGCATCATCAGGGCAATGATTTACCTCCTCGCGTTAGATTGGCCCAATACCGTGTTCCTTGCGCAGCTATGCTTTTTGGGCATAATGGAACTCGTCAATGGAACTGCGGCATTTGCGATATTTTCTGGCATGCGCCAACTCCCACGGTGGAGATATTGCCGCCGGCACTCGCAGCGTTTCAAAAGGCCGTCCCTCGTGTGAAGCTGTTGCTTCATGACCTCTCAAGCGATGAACTCATCACCGGCCTGCGAGACGCTTCGCTGGAACTCGCAATCATGGTCGAGCCCATCGGCGAGCAGACCATGGGCATAGAGTTTGAATTGCTGCTCACTTATCCTTTGTGCGTGGCGATGACCGCAGCGCATCCTTTTGCTCGGCTGAAATCCATCACGTTGGAAATGTTGGCTGCCGAACCGCTCATTGGTCTCCGACGCAAGGACTACCCCGAGTATTACCAATTCATCGACCGCATCTTCGCCCCGATCCGCGCCAAACCACGCATCGCGGTGGAGTGTGACAGTGCCAGTTCGCTGATCACTGAAGTGGAGGCAGGACGCGGCATCTCGTTGGCGAGCCCGAGCTTCAAATTGGTCGCTGGCAAACGCCTCCTCTACCGCACACTCGCGGGCACGACGGAAGTGGGATCAGTGGGCATCGCCCGTGCCACAAGGGGTGACGTGACACCTGCCGGAGAGAAATTTTGTGAAATCTTGCGCGAAATCTCGAATGGGGCAAATGCGGCCAAACAAAAGCCGGCGAGGTCTTGATCGGGTCTCACTCTGGGACGGCTGCGCCTGTTTCAATCCACTCGCGAATTTTCGCTGCGAACTCTTCGTGGGTCAGTAGTGGCTTTGATTTGCCTTCCGCAGGGCTCCACCCTGATTGCCTGACCAAACTGTCGTCAGAAACATGCTTGATGATTTGTTCGAGCGTCTTGCCGCCGTTTTTTCTTTGGTCTTTCAATTGGCGCGCCAGTTCAGTGGGAGTTTTGCCTTGAAATACCATCCGCATGTTCTCGGGCGGGAGATGCCACTCGGGATGGCCAGGCGGCATGCCTTCGCCGGAAAGGTTTTGGTTCTGGTGACAGTTCCCGCACTTGAGCGCATAGAGGCCTTTGCCGTCCGGGCCGCGTTTCACGTTTTGCAGATGCGGATGACTGTCTTCGCCTTGCAACGGAGAGTCTCCAGCAGGATGGCAATTCATGCAGCGCGGATGCATGAATACTGGATACGCGGCAAGAAAGGCGGCGCGTGAAACCATCTCGTCCAGCGATGGAGAACTCTTGACCTTTGTGGCGCTGGCGCCAGCAGAGGAAGGCAAAGTGGTTTGTTCGTGCTGACACCCGTTGGTGAGCAGGAGGAAAGCGAGAACTGAGGATGTCCTCTGCTGCTTGAGAAACAGCAACAATCGCGCATTCATAAATGCCATTTACGCTCTCAAATCCTCGGTCCGAATCGGCAATTGCCGAACACGCTTCCCTGTTACAGCAAATATCGCATTGGCCAGTGCGGGTGCGACAGGCGGAACACCGGGTTCGCCTACGCCGCCCATGCGTTCCTCGCTCGGAATAATGTGCGCTTCGATCTCAGGCATTTCGTTCATGCGCAGCATCGGGTAATCGTGAAAATTACGCTGTTTCACCCGGCCTTGCTCGAAGGTGATTTCCCCGTAGAGCGCTGCGGTAAGCGCGAACACCGCGCCGCCTTCAATCTGCGCCCGGATTGTGTCGGGATTCACGACCGGTCCGCAGTCCACGGCCCCAACGACGCGATGCACTCGCACCTTGCCCTGTTTGGAAACCGAGGCTTCAATTACGTGCGCGAAAAAACTTCCGAACGATTCATGCTGGGCAATGCCGCGCCCGCGCCCTTCGGCAAGCGGTTTCCCCCACCCGGCTTTTTCGGCGACAAATTCCAGCACGCGTTTGTGCCTCGGATGGTTGGCCAGCAACGCGCGACGAAACTCGAACGGATCTTTGCCCGCCGCGTGCGCGAGTTCGTCAATGAACGTCTCGACCACGAAAGCGTTGTGCGAGTGTCCGACCGAGCGCAACCACAAACACGGCACGCCGCCGGGCGCCATTTGCCAGTCCACGAGCAGATTCGGAATCTCGTACGGAATATCCTTCGCGCCCTCGACCGCCGTCTCGTCCACGCCGTCCTTTATCACGAAGGGCTCGAATGGCGTGCCCACAATGAACGACTGACAAACGATGCGGTGCTGCCACGCAACCGGCTTGCCGTCTGCATCAAGTCCAGCGCTGATCGAATGAAACGCGCGTGGACGATAATATCCACCGCGCATGTCGTCTTCACGGGTCCAGACTACTTTTACGGGCTTCTGAATCGCCTTCGAGATTTGCACCGCTTCGCGCACGAAATGACTGTCGATCACCGCGCGCCGTCCGAATCCGCCACCGCAAAGCATCGTGTGCAGCTTCACTTGCTCGGGCTTGAGACCAGTGTCCTTAACGATGGCATCACGATCGCCTGTTTGATATTGCGTGCCGGTCCAGACTTCTGCGCTCTCGGCGCGGACATCCGCTACACAATTCATTGGCTCCATCGTGGCATGCGCCAGATACGGAAGATCATAAATGGCCTCAAACCTCTTTGCGGCACCGCCCAGTGCTGTTGCGGTGTTGCCTTGCTTCAGCGCCACGACGCCC
>DATLUX010000577.1:0-4678 GCA_035577805.1 Verrucomicrobiia bacterium | reverse complement strand
TGCCCCCGGTGACCAGGTTGCCCGCGGTGATGCGCGCGTTGCTGATCCGGCCGGCGATCGGGGCGCGGACCTGGGTGAATTCCAGATCCAGCTGCGCCGCCTGCAGGGCCGCTTCGGCGCCCAGCACGGATTGGGCCGCTTCGGCGGCCGTCTTCACGCGCGTTTCAAAGGTGTCGGTGGAGATGGCCTTGGTGGCCGCGAGGCCTTCGGCGCGTTTGGCTTCGCCGCTGGCCAGTTCGGCGCGCGCCCGGGCAGCGCCCAGTTCGGCTTTGAGCCGGTCGACCACCGCCTGATAAGGACGTCGGTCGATCGTGAACAGCAAGTCCCCCAGCTTCGCATCGCTCCCCTCCTTGAAGTGAACCTTCTCGACATAACCGGAAACCCGCGCACGGATTTCGACCGACTCCGGCGAACCTAGGCGTCCCATGAATTCATCCCACTCATTGACCTTGCGCTCAATGGGGTGGGCGACCGAGACGGGGGGCACCACGGGCGCAATGGCTTTGGAAGCGGACCTCCCACAGCCCATCAGCCCGAAACACCACAGGACCATGGCTATCCCTACCAGTTTGGTTCTCTTCATAGTCAGATCTTGCCAAGGGGCCTATCCCCCCGC
Organism: Verrucomicrobiia bacterium; assembly: GCA_035577805.1. Classification (GTDB taxonomy): domain Bacteria; phylum Verrucomicrobiota; class Verrucomicrobiia; order Limisphaerales; family JADJPG01; genus DATLUX01. Next base: position 4,062 of record DATLUX010000577.1, on the reverse strand, counting down.
TGCGTGGGGCCATCTTAACCGTCGGGCGGCCCTTGCCTAGATCCCATCGGGCCTACGCGCAAGACGTCAGTCGCGGTTCTTCGTGACTTCCGCGAGCGGTCCGGGCCAGGAATCAAGGAAAGTGCGGGCAGAATGGCAGTCATCCGCGACGATCGCCAGATCGGTTGGAGTGCTCGACTAGTCAGCCGATCCTTGCCATAAAGCCAACAGCCGCTAACCTGACGTCATGAAACGAACTCTTAAACCTCTCAAATCTGCCCGCAAAGCGTATTCTGACGATCGCGCCGACAACTCCGTCAAGCTCTATGAAACGGAGAATGACTTGCCCGGCAACACGCGAGCCGCGCTCTGCCAATTGATCAACCAACGGCTCGTCGACGCTCTCGATCTGCAGCTCCAGCTCAAACAAGCCCATTGGAACGTCAAAGGACCGCACTTTATCGGGTTACACGAACTTTTTGACGACGTGAACGAATCCGTCGCCTCCCACGTGGATCTGATCGCTGAACGGATTGTGCAATTGGGCGGGATTGCCCTGGGCACCGTGCGCGTGGCCGCTGCTCGCTCCCGCCTGGAGGAGTACCCGCTCGACATCGCGGACGGCAACCTCCACGTCGAAGCCGTCGCCCGCGCGCTCTCCACCTTCGGCCGGGAAGCCCGGCTGACCATCGACGAAGCCGCCGGCTTGGGTGACGCCGATACCGCGGACCTTTTCACTCAGGTGTCGCGTGACATCGATAAATGGTTGTGGATGGTCGAGGCCCATTCCCAGGCGCCCAGGTAACGGGGCGCAGTGGGTCGTGAGGTCACGAGGTGGGAGGTTCGTGGGTAGGACGGACTACGTCTGGGATCCTGCACCCAATTCAGGGCGCTTTTGCAGCGCCCGCTCAATTCGTCGATCCGGGATCAGCCAAAGCAACGCGACAAATATATAGAGGGTCGTGGCGATCCATGGGCTGAGGAAGGCGAGCGGAATGGCTGCAAAACACAGTGCCGGTGATAATTTCCCTTTCCAATCGCGTCCCACCGCCAAGGCCAGCAGCGAATCAGCGCCTTGCTGACAAATGATGGCGCGCTGCAACAGGTAATAGGCCACCGCCGCCATCAGCAATACAAAGCCATAAAGCGCCGCCGGCGTGGAGGCGAGCTGGTTTTCTCCCAGCCAACCCGTGGTGAAGGGAAATAACGAGAGCCAGAACAACAGATGGGAATTCGCCCACAAAATGCCGGCGCTGACCTGTTTGGTCGCGTGCAGAAGATGATGGTGATTGTTCCAATAGATCGCGACATAAACAAAACTCAACACGTAACTCAAAAAGACGCGCAAAACGGGTTTCAACGCGGCCAATTCCGTCCCGTGTGGAACCTTCATCTCCAGCACCATGATGGTGATGATGATGGCGATGACCCCATCGCTGAAGGCTTCGAGCCGGTTCTTTTGCATGCGGCACACTAACAACCTCCACGACCAGACGGCAACCTTGCGCCTTCATCTCGGCCAGCAACGGGCGCATTGGAAACGGCTGCAGCGGCGGTCTGCGACCGCCGCTACAGTTGATGCATTCGGACGCAGCCCAACGGGCTGCACCATAGTAGACGAGGGCAACGCCCTCGGCACATTCATCATTCAGTTCTTGGGAGTTGAACGCTAGAAAGCTGGGACAACTTGCGGATCCGCGCCGGGCTCAAAGCCTGATTATAGATTCGCACCTCCGAAATGTTTCCTGAGAAGTAATCTGTTTGACCAACGCCAATGCGCAGCGGGCGATCCGTTGAAACATCAAAGTCCGCCCGATTGAAGGCCGCCGATTGGGCGACCAGCTCTCCGTTTACGTAAAGCTTCAGACGCCCCTGCTCGCGCACCGCGGCGAGATGTTTCCAGCCCGGCCCCAGGTCCTCATCGTAGGAGACGCATTTACCGGCCTCCAGGCTGAAGACGCGTCCCAGCACTCCCGCCGGATCGGCCGGCTTGTCCACCAACGCGCTGGTGCAACTACCGATCCCTGCAAAAAGCTTTCCTTGATGGATGGCCAGGCTGGTGACACGGCTCCATTCGGCCACCTCCTTGGGTGTTGCCTTGCGTGGTGGCGCCGGCTGCCAACCCGGCGGGGAATAAAACCGCTTCAATGAAGTCCATTGCGGTCGGCCATCGTAGCGGCACAGTTCTGCGCGCGGAATCGAGCCGCCATAAAGTTTTCCGTTATAGACCGCCAGCGCATTAACCTCCGTGCCGTCTTCTCCCACGCGCCCAAATTGTTCCCAGTCTTCGCCGCCCAGATACCGGGATACCTTCGCCTCAGGCCAGGTGCCGGCGCAGAGTTTTCCTTGATAGACCGTGAACGAATGCGTTTGGAGCGACGGGACGGTATCGAGCGGCCCAGGCAGGCCGGCGTAAGTCCATTCGTTGCCGTCGAAGGCGTACACACACGGGTAACCAGTAAACAACCGGCCGTTGTAACGGCTCATGGCGTGCGGAAAAAGTCTGCGGGCACCCTGTTTGGGAAACACTTTGGAGGCCGTCCATTGGCCTTCGGCGGTGCGCACAAAGACGCCCCACGTTTCGGGCCCGCCGCCCACGTAGAGCCTGCCTTTGTAGCTGGCGGCGCTGTTGAGCGTGCGGTCGTCGCTGGGTTGACCGCAGTCCACCCAGTTCGTGCCACCCGCATACTGATAAACCCGCCCGGCGTCGTAGCGGCCTGAGCGGATTCGGGTCCAGTCATAGGTCCACGTGACGGCATAGAGGGCGCCTTGATGCACCACGAGTGGCCCAACGCCGGTGGTTTGGCTCGCACCGACCCGTCCGCAATCAGTCCAGTTCCGGCCTCCTTCGTAGCAGAACACGTGGCACCAATCCTTCTTCTCTTTGGCGTCGGTAATGGCCACATAAAGTTTGCCCCGATAAGTCACCATCGAGTTGCTGATATAAGGACTGGTTTCACTGGGTGCTCCGCAGTTTTCCCAGGTGGGTTCGCGAGAATTATCAATGCCAAAGGCGATGTGCCGATCGCTGCCTTGTCCCTGATAACCGCCACCGCTGGAATAGGCGGCCAGCGTGATTCCCTTTCGCACCGAAGGATCATAAAGGTCGAGGACATCCCCAAGCACATCATCCAACTCCGCGGCGGTGTGGATCCAAGCCGCCAGGGTGAAGTCGCCGATGCCAAACTTGAAGGAGACAGCGCTGGGAACCTCGATATGCGCGGCGATGCCGTCAAACTGCCCGTGCTCCAGATCGACGCCATGATTCACTCCGTGATGGCCCTGGCCAGAATGGTCCTGGCAATCGCCGCGCAACGTCCAGTACCCGACCAACCCAGGTTCACCCCCCGGCCCATCAGCGGCTGACAGGACACCGCCGCAGACAAGGTTCTGGATGATCACCAGCGCGCAGCTCAACCCAGGGACAACCGTTGCCGGACGGAACAGCCGATGGATCGTCGTGGCGATAAACCTCGGTTTCACGCGATAGTGATAGACCGTATCCAGCTCAGGAACACTTCTGGGCACAGCAGCCGCATGCTGGCGAAAGGCAGCATCGGCAACAAGCTCATTGTAAAAAATCGCCTAGGTCGCACGCCAAACTTGCCGCTCGACGCATCCGCTGGCAAAACACTGTTCGACGAGCGGCGTTGAAAAGTCGCCCAGCGTTCAATGAGTGATCTTCGTTACGCCTTTCGCCAACTGCGCCATCACCCGGGTTTCACGATCGTGGCTGTGCTGACCCTCGGGCTCGGCATCGGCGCAAGCGCCACCGTGTTTAGTCTCGTGCAAGGCGTGCTGCTCACTCCACCTCCATATAAAGATCCCGGCCGATTGATGTTAATCAAACCCATCCGATCGGATGGGCAGCGCTACACGCAGGGCTGGCCGGCGGCACAATGGCTGGATTGGCAGAGCGCTTCGAAATCGTTCGAGTCCATCGCCGCTTATGGATGGACCTTCAACTTCCTCGTTCTGCCCGATGGCAGCGAGTCCGTCGAAGGATTGTGGGTGACCCGCCAGTATTTTCAGACGGTGGGCGTGCAGCCCGCCGTTGGACGCGCCTTCCTCGAGTCCGAGGCA
>DATLUX010000576.1:0-3809 GCA_035577805.1 Verrucomicrobiia bacterium | reverse complement strand
CCCTTGCGACGGCCTGAGATGATTACCTGATTGCCAAGTCGGTGCAGCGTCTCGGCCAGCCCGCGCCCGATACCGGAACCGCCGCCAGTGACGAAGATTGTATTGCCAGTGAGTTTCATTTGTTCGCCTTTGTTCGTGTTTGGTTGTGACTGTTTCGCGCTGTTAGTTGTGTCCATCTAGCCCCCTCGAATTAGCCGGCCAGTTTGCCGCCATCGACGGCGATGGACACACCCGTGATGAAGGAGGCCTTTTCCGAGGCCAGAAACACAATGGTTTGGGCGATCTCTTCGGGCAACCCTGCACGTTTCAGCGGCACTCGAGAAACCAATGCCGCCTTCTTCTCCTCATTGCCGGTGAACCGGTTCAGCATCCCCGTCTCGATGGGGCCAGGGGCAACAACGTTGACCCTCACGCCCGATCCCGCTACCTCCAGCGCAGCCGCCTTGGTCAGACCCTCGACCGCGTGCTTGCTTGCGACGTAAACCGACGCGCCAGGCCCACCTGCCCGGCCGAAGGTGGACGATACGTTGACGATACTGCCCTGCCGTTGAGGCAACATCACGCGCAGCTCATGCTTCAGGCTCAACAATGTTCCCAGCACATTCGTGTCGAAGGTGCTCGCGTAGCTCTCAGCGGTCTGCTCAGTTACCGGGCCGGGCTTGCCTTCGGTACCTGCATTGTTGACGGCCACGTCCAGGCGGCCAAACCGCTTGACGGTCCTGTCAACCAAGCCTCTCACATCGTCCTCGTGGCGCACGTCCGCACGAATGTATTCAGCCTCCGCGCCGACCGCGCGCAACTCAGTGACTAGCGCATTGCCAGCGTCATCGTGTCGCCCGCAGACAACTACCTGAGCGCCCTCGCGCGCAAAGGCTATGGCAGTGGCGCGCCCAATACCCGTGAGAGCACCGGTGAGGAGAATAACTTTGTTTTTCATCGGAAGCTTGCTCTTTTGGTTTGATTAACGAATTGCGCCGATTCGGCCTACGAATCAGTCAACCCCCACCGCGTCGGGCATGAGCGCCAAGGCCGCCCTCGCGCACTCGACGTCGTTCTCCACCGTAGGCGCCCCGCTCAACCCGATCGCCCCGACAACTTCTCCGTTCACCTTAACCCTCCGCCCCACGCCGCCACACGTGCGAGCGTGGGGATGCCGGCCAAAAGTGAGGGGTCGCCCTTGATAAAGTTGAAAAAATCCTGCGTGGAGACGCCGAACAGAGCTGTATATGCCTTGTTCTGCGCCATCTCAATGCAAAGGATCGGGGCTCCATCCATCCGACCGAATGCCTTGAGATTGCCACCATCATCGAGAATCGCTACGTTCTCGGCCACGCCAAGTTGCCTGGCTTTCACCATCGCTTCATCCACCATTTTCTGCGCTAGCTCAGAAGAAATGCTGTGTTTCGTCACCACGTTGGCTATGCTGGAAGTTTTCGATTGAGTCTTCATTTTAGTCTTTCACAGTTTGTTATCTCAGTATTTGGAGACTATTAAAGCTGCAATTTAGGCGTTCATGCCGCCATCGACCGTCAAGTTCGACCCCGTGATATAGGACGCATCCGGACTGGCGACGAATGCCACCATCGCGGCGATATCGTTGACATGTCCGTAGCGGTTGAGTGCGGTCGCGGCCTTTTGCGGCACCGCCCAATCGCCTGTGGCGGGGTTCAATTCCGTGTCGATCGGACCCGGTTGCACGTTGTTGACCGTGATGCCCCGGCTCCCGATTTCTCGGGCTAGCGCCTGAGTAAACATCTTGACGGCTCCCTTCGTGCCCGCGTAGGGCACAAGCCCGGGCGCCGCGACACGCTCACCTACGGCAGATCCGATCGAAATGATGCGACCACCTTCGCGCATGTGCTTCAGCGCAGCCTGCGTCGCGATGAATACGCCGCGGATGTTGATGTCGATCACGCGATCCATCTCTTCCAGGGTCGTCTCCTCGAACGGTTTCGGAATGGCCGTGCCGGCACTGTTCACGAGGACATCTAGTCGGCCGAAGTGCGCGACGGCCTTTTCGACCGCGGCCTTGACGGCGTCCGCATCGGCGGCATCTGCCTGAATCGCGATTGCCTTTCCGCCGCCGTGTTCAATCTCCTTCACGACCGAAGCGGCCGCATCAGAGCCCTTGGCGTACGTGAACGCCACGCTTGCCCCATCGCCTGCCAGCCGCTTGGTAATCGCTGCTCCAATTCCTCGCGAACCGCCAGTGACTATCGCGACCTTGCCCGCCAATTTTTGTCCATTGTTATTGTTCATGTGCTTTGTTCCTTTTTTTGTTCTTCGTTGTTTTCGTGGGCACGGGATTCACGCCTTTCCTCCGAAGCTGATGTAGTCATCGAGTTCAATAGCGTCGAACCATGTCTTGATGTCTTCGCGAGTCTTGCTGTGTTGCCCGACGTATTCGGCAAACCCGATGAGAGTTTCACCATCGCTGTCTGGCCCTCGCCTTTCCATATAAGCGGACCACGCTTCGATCTCCCACGACGCTCGCGGGATCTTGGAATGAGCTTGAACCCAGCCGAGGATTTCCCCGTCGCCTTTTCCTTTAGCCAATTCCTTCAAGAGAGCTTTGGGATCGAAGCCGAGAAACCTGACCAGGTGCTGGTCCGTGCCGGAATTGTATTTGTATTCGCCATTCTTCCTGGCGAGCGTCGCCCTGCCCTTGTCGAGCATTCGGGGAAGGATGACCAAGCCGCCCAAGCGGACATGAAAACTGCGCGGCGGGCGTTGAGTTAAGTCGGTCGGTGAAATTTTGGTATTCATAGGAGAGCTCATAATTTTCTTTCAGAAGGATTTTTCATGCCGTGACCTCACTGGCGCCAAATTTGAACAGTATTTTTCCGTTTCGACTTGGTCTCAACGAATGCTCGAACGCTTCCTTGAACTGCTCGAGCGGATACACATGCTCGACTGCGGCGGAGAGCAATCCATCAGCTACGAGTTCGCCCAGCTTTCGGTAAATCTCCTGGACCTCTGTGCGGGGTGCGTTGCGTATCCAATTGATGAGCCAGAATCCATGTAAGCTGAGACCACGGTAGATAAGGTCTTTGGGGGAAACGGCTGGAAATTGCCCGCTCTGCAGGGCGTAAACAACAACCGAGCCGCCGGTCTTGAGCGCCTTGGCCAATTCCCCGACGGGGGCTCCGCCCACCGTATCGAGGACGAGGCTAAGCGTCTTCCCGTCGAGAGCCCTCTCGATGTCCTTTTGCAGGTCGTCGCCCTCGTGGACTACACGGTCGCCTCCAAACTGGCGGACTTGTTCGGCGGCCTCTTTCCGGCGGACGACGTTCAGCGTTTTGACTCCTGCGAGCTTCGCCAGCTTAATGACGTACTGTCCCATGGCTGAGTTGGCCGCCGTTTGACCGATCCAGTCACCGGGCATCAGAGACACATATCGGTTGAGCAAGAGATAGGCGGTAGCCGGATTAATTCCAATCATCGAGACTTGCAGGGGATCCGCCTCGTCGCTCACCGGCACGATGTTGCGCACCGGGACGACAACCTGGTCCGCCCACGTGCCTTGCTCGTAAGTCGGCAGAATCAGGACTCGCTTACCCTGCAAAGCACCATCCACCTTCGAGCCCGTTTGCGTGACTCGGCCAACACCCTCCGCACCGACCGGGGATGGGAAGGCCGGCTGGATGCCGTACATCCCACGGACGAGGACAAAGTCCGATGGATTGAGCGGGGCCGCCTCCATCGAGATGAGAACATCCTCCTGGCCAAGAGCCGATTCGGCGACCGTGTTGAGTTCAATAACATCCGAAGGTTCGCCGTGAGCTAATAGCTGCAATTGTCGCATAAAA